>JARXAJ010000179.1 GCA_029865965.1 Aquabacterium sp. | reverse complement strand
GAGCAAAACAGGCCCACCCGAGCCGGCGCGATCGCTCAAAACGACCGACTGCTCAGAGCCCAAAGGCGACCACCCGGTGACAGCGCCATGGCGGCGCCACCGGCACACTGCGCCCATGTCACATCTCTTCACATCCCTCGCCCTGGGCCCGCTCACGCTGCCCAACCGCATCGTCATTGCGCCGATGTGCCAATACAGCGCCGTCGACGGCAATGCCACCGACTGGCACCTCATCCACCTGGGCCAGCTGGCGCTCAGCGGCGCCGGCCTGCTGATCGTCGAGGCCACGGCGGTGTCGGCCGAAGGCCGCATCACCCCCGGCTGCCTGGGCTTGTACAACGACACCAACGAGGCCGCGCTGGCCCGGGTGCTGCAGACGCTGCGCCACGCCGGCTCGCCCATGCCGCTGGCCATCCAGCTGGGCCATGCCGGGCGCAAGGCCAGCAGCCATGCGCCCTGGGACGGCGGCCAGCTGATCCCCGCCGACCAGGGCGGCTGGCCCACGGTCGCCCCCTCTGCCCTGCCCCATGGCGACGGCGAGGCCGCACCCGTGGCCCTGGACGGCGCCGGCCTGCAGCAGGTGCAGGACGACTTCGTGGCCGCCGCGCAACGCGCGGTGCGCCTGGGCTTCCAGGCCATTGAGCTGCATGCGGCGCATGGCTACCTGTTGCACCAGTTCCTGTCGCCGATCGCCAACCAGCGCAGCGATGGCTATGGCGGCTCTGCCGCCAACCGCATGCGCTTTCCGCTGCAGGTGTTCAGTGCGGTACGTGCTGCCGTGCCCGCCCATGTGGCGGTGGGCATGCGCCTGTCGGCCACCGACTGGGTGGACGGTGGCTGGGGCCCGGCCGACAGCGTCGCCTTCACCCGCGAACTCAAGCGCCTGGGCGGTGACTTCATCCATGTCAGCTCGGGCGGCGTGTCGGCGCGCCAGCAGATCCCGCTGGGCCCGGGCTACCAGGTGCACCTGGCAGATCAGATCCGGCGTGAAGCCGGCCTGCCCACCATCGCCGTGGGCCTGATCACCGACGCGCAGCAGGCCGAAGACGTGATCGCCGGTGGCCAGGCCGATGCCGTGGCGATTGCCCGCGGCATTCTCTACGACCCGCATTGGCCCTGGCATGCCGCTGCCGCACTGGGCGCCCAGGTGCAGGCACCCAAACAGTACTGGCGCAGCCAGCCGCGCGGCATGGCCGGGCTGTTCGGTGATGTGCGCATCGGCATGCGCTGACATTGAGGCCCCCTCCCATGCAATCCACCACCCCCCAACCCATCGACCTGCTGATCGTCGGCGCCGGCTTCGGCGGCCTGTACATGCTGCACCTGGCACGCCAACGCGGGCTGAACGCGCTGGTGGTGGAAGCCGCCGGCGGCGTGGGCGGCACCTGGTACCACAACCGCTACCCCGGCGCACGGGTCGACATCCAGAGCCTGGAATACAGCTTCGGCTTCGACGACGCCCTGCAGCAAAGCTGGTGCTGGACCGAGCGCTACGCCGCGCAGCCCGAGCTGCTGGCCTATGCCAACCATGTGGCCGACCGCTATGCGCTGCGTGACGGCATCCTGCTGAACACCCGCATCGCTGCCGCCCATTGGGATGAACGGGACGAGGCAGCGCCGTGCTGGCAGGTGGCCGCGCAGGACGGCCACCGCTGGGCCGCGCGCCACATGGTGCTGGCCACCGGGCCGCTGTCCACACCCAACCAGCCTGACTTCCCCGGCTTGCAGGATTTCAAGGGCCGGGTGCTGCACACGGCGGCCTGGCCGCATGCGCCGGTCGATTTGGCCGGCTTGCGCGTGGGCGTGGTGGGCACCGGCTCGTCGGGCGTGCAGACCATCACCACCATCGCACCGCAGGTGGCCCGGCTCACCGTGTTCCAGCGCACGCCCAGCTATGCCGTGCCGGCCCGCAACGGCCCGCTGGACAAGGCGCTGGAGTCCCAGGTCAAGGCCGACTACCCGGCCTTCCGCGAGCGCAACCGCAAGATGATGGGCGGCTTCGGGTCGATGCTGCCGCCCAACACCTTCTCTGCCTTTTCGGTGTCGGCCGAGGAGCGCGAGCGCATGTTTGAAGAGCGCTGGCAGATCGGTGGCTTCGGCCTGCTGGGCACCTTCAACGACCTGATCGTCAACCCGGCAGCCAATGAGCTGGCCGGTGAGTTCGTGCGCAACAAGATCCGCAGCACCGTGCACGACCCGGCCACCGCCGCGGCCCTGTGCCCCACCCACCCCATCGGCTGCAAGCGGCTGTGCGTGGACACCGGCTACTACGCCACCTTCAACCGGCCCAACGTGCGTCTGGTCGATCTGCAGACGGCGCCCATCGAACGCTTCACCGCCACCGGCCTGGTGGCCGGCGGCGAAGAACACACGCTCGATGCCATCGTGCTGGCCACCGGCTTCGACGCGATGACCGGCACCCTGCTGCGGCTGGATTTGCGCGGCCGGGGCGGGCGTTCCATCCAGCAGCACTGGCAGGCCGGGCCGCTGAACTACCTGGGCCTGTGCCTGTCGGGCTTCCCCAATCTGTTCACCCTGACCGGGCCGGGCGCCACCGCCGCCTTCACCAACGTGATGGTCGCCATCGAGCACCAGGTGCAATGGATCGCCGACACCGTGGCCGACCTGGATGCCCGGGGCGTGCGCACGCTGGAAGCCACACCCGAGGCCGAGGCCGACTGGGTGGCCCATGTCAACACCGTGGCCGCCCGCACCATCTACCTGGGCTGCAACAGCTGGTACCTGGGCGCCAACATCCCGGGCAAGCCGCGCATCTTCATGCCGTTGTTCGGCTTCCCCGCCTACGTGCAGAAATGTGCCGAGGTGCAGCAGCAGGGCTACCCGGGCTTCCAGCTGGTGCCGGCGCCCGCCTGAGCCCGCCCGGTCGGGCGCGGCTGCCGCTCCGCCTTGTTGTTGATTGTCGTGAATGCAACAATTGCGGCTCTCATGACAACGCACGACAACCCGGCCAGCTTCGACCAGATCACCCAGCACCGCCCGGCGCTGGCCGCCAGCTGCCTGGCGCTGATCGATGCCCAGCCCGGGCGGCCGCTGGCCATGTTTGCGCCGCGCCGGGTGGGCAAGACCTGGTTCCTCGACCACGACCTGGCGCCGGCTGCCCGCGCTGCCGGCAAGCTGCCGGTGTATGCCGACCTGTGGCTGCAGAAGGTCGCGCCGCTGGAGGCCATCAACCATGCGCTGGAAGAAGCGCTGGACGACGCCCTGGTGCCCGCCAGCCGGGCCGGCAAGACCGCGCGCACACCGGTCAAGAGCCTGGGCCTGCTGGGTGCGCAGCTGACACTGGCCGATGCGCCCGAACGCCGCCCCCTGCCCGCCGACCCGGCGCTGCGCCTGGACAGCCTGGTGCAGCGCCTGCAAGCCGCCGCCGGCAAGCCGGTGCTGCTGATGCTCGATGAGGTGCAGACCCTGGCCGACGGCGCCCAGGCCCAAGAGCGCATCGCCGCGCTGCGGGCGGTGCTGCACCAGCGGCGCGGCATCCTGCAGGCGGTGTTCACCGGCTCGTCGCAGGAAGACATGGCGCGGCTGTTGTCGACCGTGGGTGCGCCGATGTACCAGTTCGCCCAGCAGATGGATTTTCCGCCGCTGGGCGACGACTACCTGCAGCGCCTGGCCGCGCACTTCCACCGGGTGCACCCTGGCAAGCAGCTGGCGCCTGAGGCGCTGCAGCGGGTGTTCGCCCGCATCGGCCACAAGCCGGCGCTGATGCGCGACCTGGTGAAGTGGGCGTCGGCCGAGGGCATGACCGACCTGGACGCTGTGGTGCAGCACTACCTGCGCGGCGCCCACCAGGTGGCCGGCTTCAATGCCCTGCTGCAGCCGCTGGGCGGGCTGGACCGGGCCCTGCTGCTGGCCCTGGCCCAGGGCCGTGCGCCGCTGGGCCGCGACACCCTGCAGTGGCTGGGCCGGGTGCAGGCCGAGCCGCCTACGCTGGCCAAGGTGCGTGCGGCCATCGAGCGGCTGCGCCGCGCCGGCCTGGTGGCCAGGACCAACGCGCGCGGCACCGTCATCGACGACCCGCTGCTGGCCGACCACCTGCTGGCGCTGGACCCACCGGATCCGGCCTGACGACTGGCCGCTGCCCGCCACCCCATGCAGCGGCCAGCGGGCTGGGTGCAGTGCGGTATGTCCAGCTGTTGATCGACATGCTGCAGCCCGGGCCAACCCGGTCCTGCGGCTGTCGGAAAATCTGACAACGCCAGCGCGTCAGGACTGGGCTGCCAGAAAAGTTACTGGGCGGACAAGGACTTGCATCCTCTGGCGCGCAACTTGCAAATTAGGGGGGTTGTCCCTCACCCCTGGAGTCCCTATGCACCGAGGCACTGCCGCCCTGCGGTTCGCCGCTGTCACCGCCCTGGTTGCCGCCGCGCCGGCCCACGCCATCATCGCCAGCGTCGACAGCTTCCTGATCCTGAAAAACAACACGGTCCTGTTTCTGGACGAGTTCTCCAACGGCACCACGCCGGGCCAGGAAAGCGGGTACGCGGTGCTCGGCAACGTGCCCACGGGCCCCGAAGCCAACAGCCTGCTGGCACTGAATTCGGCCAACGGCAGCGCCACGCGCGACGCGCTGGGTCGTGAGCGCCAGGCGGTGGTGGTCACCCGCACCACGCCGAACGGCGCCGCCGGCCTGACGGACGCCGACAACATCAACATCACCGGCATCTTCGGCCTCACCACCCCCACCGGCCCGCTGTTCAACGCCTACGGGGTGCGGGCAGCCGAGTCGGGCGTGCCCGCCACGCCGCGCGTTGCCCAACTGCATGTCGAATTCAACCCCGTCACCGCCGCGCCGAGCATCCGTTTCGTGTTGCAGGACTTTCCGGGGGGCACGATCACGTTGCTCGGCGCCGCCGCGCTGGCGCCGACGGCGGGTGCCGACCGCATCCAGCTGTCGCTGACGCGCACCGTCGGCGACGACAACTTTTACGGCTCGTTCGCCTATGGCATGAATGGCAGCTTCGGCCCGGCCATGCGGTTCGCCACCGGCGGTGCGCTGTTCGTCAACAGCGACTTCGTGCGCGGCCAGATGATCAGCGTCAGTGCCGTGCCCGAAACCGGCACGCTCCTGATGATGGGCCTGGGCCTGGCCGGCATCGCCGCGCTGCGCCGCCGGCAGGCCAAGGCCGCCTGATCCTGCACCTGCCAGGCTTGCTGGCGCCTGCTTGACGCGGGGATCCTGAACGCAGGATCCCTGCGCGCCGCCTTGGCCCCGGTGCGGGCCCTGACCTGGCCCTTGTTCGCCCCGGCTACCATCCACCAGCTCTCCCACTGGTGCGGTAGCCCGCGCCCACTGCGCTTCGCATGGCTTCCCGACTGCCTGTCCTCTTGCTGCTGCTGGCCTGCGCGCTGGCGCTGGGCTGGATCCTGCAACCCTTCTGGGGCGCCATCCTGTGGGCGGTGATCATCGCCTTGCTGTTCCTGCCGCTGTTCCGCCGGCTGCTGCCCCGGTTGGGCGGGCGGCGCAGCTTGTGTGCCGGCCTGGTGCTGTGTGTGGTGCTGCTGATCGGCGTGCTGCCGCTCACGCTGGTGGCTGCTGCGCTGGCGCGTGAGGCCGCGGCCGTGTACCAGCAGATCGACAGCGGTGCCTGGCAGCCCGAGCGGGCTGTGCGCCGGCTGTTCGACGCCCTGCCCGGCTCGTTGGCCAACCTGCTGGGCCGCCTGGGTGTGGCCGACTTCGACAGCCTGCAGCGCCGCCTGACGGCCGGCCTGGCCCAGGCCGCGCAGTTGATCACCACCCGCGCGCTGGGCATCGGGCTGGACACCTTCGACTTCCTCACCAGCCTGGTCATCACGCTGTACCTGGCCTTCTTCCTGCTGCGTGACGGTGAATCGCTGGTGCGCCAGACGGCCGCCGGGCTGCCGCTGTCGGCGCAGCACCAGCGCGCGCTGGGCGACAAGTTCACCACCGTGGTGCGGGCCACCGTCAAGGGCAGCCTGCTGGTGGCGATGGCCCAGGGCGCGCTGGGCGGTCTGGCTTTCTGGGTGCTGGGGGTGCAGGGCGCGCTGCTGTGGGCGGTGTTGATGACCTTCCTGTCGCTGGTGCCGGCGGTGGGCGCGGCCCTGGTGTGGGCGCCGGTGGCGGCCTGGTTCGCCGTGCACGGGCAATGGGCGGCGGCCGCCGGGCTCACCGCCTGGGGCGTGTTGGTCATCGGCCTGGTCGACAACCTGCTGCGGCCCATGCTGGTGGGCAAGGACACCCGCCTGCCGGATTACGTGGTGATGATCGCCACGCTGGGCGGCATGTCGGTGTTCGGCATCAACGGTTTCGTGGTGGGGCCGGCGATTGCGGCCATGTTCATCGCGGCCTGGCACATCTGGGTGCCGGAGTCGCAGCCGCCGCCATGACCACGCCCGTGCCCCATCTCACCGGCGTCGGCCTCACGCCGTTCGGCCGGCATGACGGCAGCACCGCCCTGGGCCTGATGGCGCAGGCGGCCCAGGCCGCGCTGGACGACGCCGGCTGCAGCCGTGGCCAGATCGACGGCCTGCTGTGCGGCTATGCCACCACGCTGCCGCACCTGATGCTGTCCACCCTGTTTGCCGAGCGGTTTGCATTGCGGCCTGCCTACGCCCACAGCGTGCAGCTGGGCGGCGCCACCGGCGCGGCGCTGCTGATGCTGGCCGGCGACCTGGTGCGCGCCGGCCGCTGCCGGCGGGTGCTGGTGGTGGCTGGCGAGAACCGCCTGAGCGGCCAGGCCCGCGACAGCGCCATCCAGACCCTGGCCCAGGTGGGCGACGCCGAGATGGAGGTGCCCAACGGCGCGTCGGTCCCGGCCTACTACGCGCTGCTGGCCGCCCGCTACCTGCACGAGACCGGCACCACCGAGGCCGACCTGGCCGAACTGGCCGTTCTGATGCGTCAGCATGCCCAGGCCCACCCTGGCGCGCAGCTGCGCAGCCCGCTGGCGGTGGCCGACGTGCTGGCCAGCAAGCCGATTGCCACGCCGCTGAAGCTGGCCGACTGCTGCCCGATCAGCGACGGCGCGGCCGCGCTGGTGGTCTCTGCCGACCCCGGGCCGGGCCCGCGCGTGGTGCTGCGCGGTGCCGGCCAGGCGCATCTGCACCAGCACCTCAGCGCGATGCAGTCGGTGCTGTCCTGCGGCGCGGGGGCGGCCGCTGGCCGGGCGCTGGCCGAGGCCGGCGTGGCACTGGCGCAGATCGACCACCTGGGCATCTATGACTCGTTCACCATCACGCTGGCGATGCTGCTCGAAGAGATTGGCCTGGCGCCGCGTGGCGGCAGCGCGGCGATGGCGCGCGCCGGTGTATTCGGCCCCCAGGGTGCGCTGCCGCTGAACCTGCACGGTGGGCTGCTGAGCTACGGCCACTGCGGCGTGGCAGGCGGCATGGCGCATGCGGTGGAGGCGGTGCTGCAGCTGGGCGGCCGCGCCGCTTCGCGCCAGGGCCGCCCCGGCACGCATGCGCTGGTGCATGCCGATGGCGGGGTGATGTCGTCGCATGTCAGCCTGGTGCTCAGCCGTGAATCCTGAGCACCCCCAAACCTGCCGCTGCGCGTCAGGCCCCCCGAGGGGGTCAAGAAAACTTGGCGCGGCCCGGCGGTTTCTTGAGAGCCTGGTGCTCATCTTGGAGAGTTGATGGACGCAGGCGTTTCCCCGTACGCCCAGGGCCTGGCCGCCGGTGTGCTGCGCTACCAGCGCTGCGGCGCGTGTGCCCAGGCGCAGACCGGTCAGCGCTTTGCCTGCACCGCCTGCGGCAGCGCGCAACTGGCCTGGTGCGATGCCGCCGGCACCGGCACGGTCTTTTCGGTCAGCACCGTGCACCGCGCCCCCACCGAGGCCTGGCGCGCGCTGGCGCCCTACACCCTGGTGCTGGTCGATCTGGACGAAGGCCCGCGGGTGATGGCGCATGGCGCGCCGGGGCTGGCCATCGGTGCGCGGGTGGCGGCGCAGCCGGTGGTGCTGGCGGGGCAGGTCCTGGTGCGGTTCGAGCGCACGCCAGCCGCCACCTGACGCACCGCTACTTCTTCAACGCCATCCGCCTCAGCTGCTGCCGGAGCACCTCGTCCGGCCCGTCGGCCAGGCGCGGCACCCGTGCCATGGCACAAGGCATGGGCCAGGCCGAAATCATTGCTGGCGCCATCCGGGGCTCGGTCAGCACAAAGCAGCTGCGGATCTCGCCGGCCAGCACTGTTGTCGATCAGCCAGCACCCCCGGCACCCGGCTCCAGCGGCGCATTCAGCGGCACCGTGGGCCGCACGCCGCCGCGCGCACCCGGCACCACGCTGCCATAACGCTGGGCGTACACGGGCGGCAGCGGCCGGGCGTTGGCAGGCGCCAGCCACAGCCGCAGCAGGTGGTGCCGGCGTTCGGGCTCGGGCCAGTCGGTGAAGGCGGTGCGGTCGTGCAGCAGTGCATGGTTGTGCACCAGCTGGATGTCGCCGCGCTGCAGCGTCATCAAAAAGTGCATGTCGGGGCTGTTGCAGAGGGCATCGAACAGGTCCAGCGCCTCGGTCTGCAGCGGGCTGAGCTTGGGCGCGTCGGCAAAGCGCTGGGCCGAGTCCACGTACGACCGGTGGTAGATGCCCGACAGCCGGCCTTCGAACCAGTTCAGCACCGGGATGGTGAAGAACGGCTGCTGGCCGGGCGGCACCTCGCCGCGGCGGTCAGTGGCGACCGGCTGCAGCAGCGCGGCGGCCAGGTCGGGCCGTTGCTGCAGCACCGCGTTCCACACTGCGCCGGTGCTCACCAGGGCCGAATGGCCGCCTTCCCTTGCGGTCTGCAGGCACAGCAGGCCCACGATGTCGCAGCTGTCGGTGTGGAAGGTCTGGCGCTCGGCCGTCTGGTAGATGCGCACCTTGGGGTCGTCACTCTTGAGGCCCAGGTCGCGCACATGGCCCAGCAGGTGGCCCTGCGCGTTCTGGCTGACCGGGCGGCCCAGGTACAGGCCCAGGCCATAGAAGGCGGTGGCAGTCAGGCGCAGCGGCCACTGCGCCACCGGCAGGCCGCGCAGCAGCGCGAAGCCTCGGCCTGCTAGCACATCGTGCTGGATCTGCGCCAGCCGGCGCGCCAGCGTGGGCAGCGGAAAGTCCTGCACCTGCAGGCCGGCGATGTCGGCCCCGCGCGCAGCCAGCGGCGCGGCAGCGGCCTCGATCTCGGCAATGTCGGTGGCCGACAAGGGCTCGATCCAGTCCTGCCGGGCGGCCATCGCCGGGCCCAGCCAGACCTGCGGGCCCAGCTGCAACGGGGGAAGTGGGTCGGGCTGCATGCCGGCACTGTAGGGCGCCTGTGGGCGGGCTGTCTGTCCCGGACGGCGCAGGCAGCGGCCGCCACCAGGGCGCCGGCATCGGGCAGGCCCCGCTTGCCCGACAGGCGGGTGCCCAGCGCACCGGCCGTCCAGATCCCGCCAGAGGCATGTCTCAGGCGCGCATCGGTCGGCTTGAACGCGTCGTCCGGCAGGGACTGCAGGCAGATGCTGCGCACCGTGTTCAGCCCGAGGAAGGTGACTGCCTGGTCAATGCCCGCCACCGGGCGCATGAGCCCGTAGCAAGGCGCATTGACGCCTGTCGTGCACCCGTCGCTGTTGCCCACCTGGCCCAGGCCTGAGCGGCCAGCGCCCTGTGCGGCCAGGCGCCGGCCCGAAACGTGCATTGCTGCGCGCTTCTTCAGGCCGGGCTGAGCAGCCCCAACAGCGCCGGCCGCGTGTACAGCGCGGTGGCATTGGCGGGGCTGATGCCCGGCACCCAGCGTTGCAGCTCGGCTGCGGCATTGATGGCCGACGACAGCAGTTGCGCGGCGATGGCCGGGTCGTGCGGGCGCAGGCTGCCGTCTTCCAGGCCGTCGACCAGCAGGCTGGCGATCAACCCGCTGAGTTGTTGCAACTGGCGGCGCACATGGGCGCGTCCGGGCTCGTCGGGCAGGGCGCTGGTGGCGGTGGTGCGCAACAGCGGGCCCAGCGGCCCCAGCTGGAAGCGCACCAGCGCCGCCACCGCTGCGCAGGCCCGCTGCCAGGCCGTGCCCGGGCCCTGCCCGGCCGCCCGCAGCGTGTGCCCCACCACCGCAAAGCTGCGGTCGAAGCAGGCGCTGATCAGGTCGTGCTTGTTGTCGTTGTGGTGGTAAAACGATCCCTTGGTGACATGCAGCCGCGCCGAGATGCGGTCGACCGAGGCGCCCCGGTAACCCTGCTCGTTGACCAGGATGGTGGCCGCCCGCAGAAAGGCGTCGGCGGTGTGGTGGTCGTCCGCCGTGCCGGGGGTGGCCGGCTGCAGTGCGGCGGCTGCCACGGTGTCCAGTGCCAGCGGCGCCAGCGCTGCGGCATCGGGCCAACTGCTGCCAGCCGCCGCCACGCCCTGCAGCAGCAGCTGCGCCTGCCGTTGGGCCACCCGCGGGTAGTCGTCCACCGCATGGCGCTGCACCCAGGCGCGCAGCCAGTGCGCGGCCGACAACAGCAGATGGGCGCGTGCGTTCAGGTCGTCGCGGCCGAGCAAGGCGGCCTCGGGCCCCACCAGCAGTTGGCGCACGCTGCGGAACATGTCGGTGTAGGCAGCAAACACGCTGGCGGCCTGCGGCTCGGGCAGCGCACGGATGTCGGCAAAGCCGATCAGCGCCGGTTGGGCACCGGTGGCCATGTCGGCCAGCAGCAGCGCATGCAGCTGCAGGAACCGCGACACCCGGGCCGCCACCGTGCCCGTCGGCATCTCGCCCAGCGCTTGCCGGGCCAGCGCATCATGCGCGGCGATGGCGCGCAGAAAGCAGGCCGTGGCCAGGTCTTCCTTCTTGCGGTAGTAGTAGGTCAGGCTGGTGGTGACCAGGCCGACCTGGGCTGCGATCTCGCCCAGCGTGGCCCCCTTCACGCCTTGGGCATTGAAGTGCCGGGCAGCCGCGTCGAGCAGGGCTTCACGCTTCTCCTGGAAGCGGGCTGTCGGTGGCTGTGTTGGCGGTGGCGGCAGCGTGGCGCTGGTGCCAGGGGACTGCATGGCGCAAGCGACCGCAGGCGGTGTCAGGCAGCGGCCATCACCGGGATGGCGCCCGACGTGGTGTGCAGGTGGCAGGCCACGGCGCGGCCCTGGCCCAGGTCCTGCAGCGGCGGGTCGTCGGTGCGGCACTTGGCCATGGCCTGTGGGCAGCGGGTGTGGAAGCGGCAGCCCGGCGGCGGCCGCAGCGCGCTGGGCACCTCGCCCTGCACGACGATGCGCTGGCGTGCGCGCTCCACCACCGGGTCGGCCACCGGCACGGCCGACAGCAAGGCCTGGGTGTAGGGGTGCAGCGGCGCGCGGTACAGGTCGTCGCGGCTGGCGATCTCGACGATGCGGCCCAGGTACATCACCGCCACCCGGTGGCTCAGGTGGCGCACCACCGCCAGGTCGTGGGCGATGAACAGGTAGGCCAGGCCCAGGCGTTCCTGCAATTCCTGCAGCACGTTGACCACCTGCGCCTGGATCGACACATCCAGTGCCGACACCGGCTCGTCGCAGATGATCAGGCTGGGCTCCAGCGCCAGGGCGCGGGCGATGCCGATGCGCTGGCGCTGCCCGCCTGAAAACTCATGCGGATAGCGGTCGGCCATGTCGGGCAGCAGGCCCACGGTCTTGAGCAGGCCGGCCACGCGGTCGGCGTATTCACCGGGGTTCTTGTCCATGCCATGCACCTGCAGCGGCTCGCCGACCAGATCACGCACCTTCATGCGCGGGTTCAGCGACCCATACGGGTCCTGGTAGACCATCTGCATGCGGCGGCGGAAGGTGCCGGTGCGCGCCTGCTGGGCGGTGATGTCGGCGCCTTCGAACAGCACCCGGCCGCTGGTGACAGGCTGCATGCGCATCACCGCCAGGCCGGTGGTGCTCTTGCCGCAGCCGGACTCACCCACCAGGCCCAGGGTCTGGCCAGCCGCCAGCTTGAACGACACGCCATCGACCGCCTTGACGGCACCGGCCGACTTGCGCAAGAGGCCGGCCGCTGGCAGCGGGAAGTGCACTTTCAGGTCGTCGACCTGCAGCAAGGGGGCGGTGTCAGGCGGCATGGGCTTGGAGTGGCTGCAGAACGGCGTCGATGGCGTGGTCGTGGTGGCAGGCGGCCATGTGGCCGGGCTCCAGCGTGCGCAGCAGCGGCCGGCTGGCGCTGCACTGCGCATCGGCATGCTGGCAGCGCGGTGCAAAGGCGCAACCCGGCGGCAGGCGCGCCAGGTCGGGCGGCTGGCCGGTGATCGGCACCAGGCGCTGGCCGGCGTTGCTGTCGAGCCGCGGGATCGATGCCAGCAGGCCACGGGTGTAGGGGTGGCGCGGTTGGGCATACAGCGCACCGGCTTCGGCCTGCTCGACGATGCGCCCGCCGTACATCACCGCCACGTGGTCGGCATAGCGCGCCACGACGCCCAGGTCATGGGTGATCAGGATCAGCGCGGCGCCGGTCTCGCGGGTCAGCTCCTTCAGCAGGTCGAGGATCTGGGCCTGCACCGTCACGTCCAGCGCGGTGGTGGGCTCGTCGGCAACGATCAGCTTGGGCTGGCAGGCCAGCGCCATGGCGATCATGGTGCGCTGGCGCATGCCGCCGCTGTACTGGTGCGGCCAGGTCTGCAGCCGGCTGGCGGCGTCGGGGATGCGCACCTTGTCCAGCAGGCCCTTGGCCACCTCGTAGGCCTGGGTCCAGGGCATCTTGCGGTGCAGGTTCACCGGCTCGGCGATCTGCATGCCCACGGTCAGCGACGGGTTCAGGCTGCTCATCGGCTCCTGGAAGATCATCGCGATGCGGTTGCCGCGGATGTCGCGCATCTGGGCATCCGTCAGCTTCAGCAGATCCTGCCCCTCGAACAGGATCTGCCCGTTGGTGATGCGCCCCGGCGGGTCGGGGATCAGCCGCATCAACGACAGCGCGGTGACGCTCTTGCCCGAGCCGGATTCACCGACGATGGCCAGCGTCTGCCCGGGGGCCACGCTGAAGCTGACGTCGTCGACGGCGGTGAGCTCGCCGCGCTCGGTGCGGAAGCGGGTGGTGAGGTTCTTGACTTCAAGCAGCGGAGTTGACATTCGAGGATCCATTCGCAGGCCGTGACCTAACCGAGCAAACGCCGCGGAACCGGCTTTGCCGGGCCGCTGGGGTTGCCCCCTGGGGGGAGCGCCGCAGGCGCTTCGGGGGGAGTCAATACCCCATTTGCTTCTTCATGGCCTGATCGACCCACACCCGGGCGTGGATCGGGCCGGGGCGGTCGGCGCCGGCGCGCAGCTCGCCGCCGTAGTTCTTCACCCAGGGCCACCAGGCGCTGTAGACCACCGGCGCGGGCAGGAAGATGTGCGGCGCCTTGTCGAGGATCTCGCGCACCATCAGCTTGACCTTGATCTGGCGCACCCGCTCGTCGGGCTCGGCATAGACCTCGGCCATCTTCTTGTCGAACTCGGGGTCGCTGTGCTGCGACGGGTTCCAGGTCTGCTTGCTGACGAAGGTCTTGCGCAGCGACGTGGTGGGGTTGTTCAGCCCCGCCTGCAGGAAGTAGCCCGCCGCATTGGTCTTGGTGGTCATGGCCGACAGGTAGGCGGAGTACTCCATCACCTGGATCTCCATCTTCACCCCCACCTTGGCCAGGTAGGCCGCCACCATCGCCAGCAGGTCGTTGTCCAGGCTGGCCGATGAGGTCTGGGCCTTGAAGCTGAAGCCGTTGGGGTAGCCGGCTTCGGCCAGCAGGGCCTTGGCCTTGGCGGGGTTGTAGACGTACAGCTCACGCACCGACTCGGGCATGTCGGCCAGCGCCTCGTAGTAGCCGACCCAGCTGGAATGCATGGGGAAGCCCAGCATCTCGGCATTGCCGCCGTAATAGGTCTTGATGATCTCGGGCTTGTTGACGGCCAGGTTCAGCGCCCGCCGCACGCGCGGGTCGTCAAACGGTTTCTGGTCGGTGCGCAGGGTGATGTAGCTGCCGTTGTTGCTGATGAACTTGTTCCACTGCAGCTTGGGCGCGCTCTTCTTGAGTTCATCGACCGCGCTCCAGCGCACCGACTCCATGATGTCGATCTTGCCGGTGCGCAGCGCCGTCAGCGCGGTGCTCTCGTCCTTGATGTAGCGGTAGGTGATGGTGTCGGCAAACGGCAGCTTGTACTTCTCGCCGCCGATGGTCTCGCTGTCCCAGTAGGCGGCGTTCTTCGTGAACGTCATCTGGTTGCCCTGCACGTAGTTCGTGAGGGCATACGGGCCGGTGCCGGTGACGTTCTTCCAGTCCTTCGATCCCGGGCCTTCCATCACCTCTTTCGGCACGATGGCCGAGTAGTAGCCCCAGCCCCAGCGGTAATCCCATTCGGCGTTGTAGGTGCTGAAGTGCATCGTGAACGCATGCTTGCCCGTCACCTCGATGCGGCTGACATGGTCGAAGTACGTGGGGATCTTCTTGGCGCTCTTGTTGACGCGCTCGAAGCTGTAGACCACGTCATCGGACGTCAGCTCGCGCGCGGCCATCACGCCGGGCTTGGCCGGCCACATGATGCCCTTGCGCAACTGCACTTCCAGACGCCACGGGTTCTGCTTGAGCTCCCACTTCTCGGCCAGCTCGCCGCGCAGGCTGTCGGGTGGCAGGAAGGAATCGGAGACGAACGGATACTTGCCGCCGTTGCGCTTGGCTTTGGACAGGTCGGCCACGAACAGCTGCTCATAGACCAGGCCGGTGTCCTGGTTGAACTTCCAGGCCCAGTCGATCGAGTCGAAGGTGAGCGGCGAGATCGTGTAGTACACGTTCGCCACGCTCAACGCGCCGCCGTACTGCGGCTTCTCGGCCGCTGCCGCCGCCGGCTTGGGCTGGGCCTGTGCCGCGCCCGCCAGCACCAGAACCGTGGTGAGCGCTGTCGCAAGTTTTTTCATGGCTGTCTCCGTCTGGTTGCTCAGAAACCCATCTTTTTCTTCATCTCCTGGTCGACCCACATCCGCGCATGGATGGGGGTGGGCCGCTCGCTGCCGGCGCGCAACTCACCGCCGTAGTTCTTGACCCACGGCCACCAGGCGGTGTAGCCGTACTGGGTGGGCAGCCACAGGTAGGGCGCCTTCTCCAGGATCTCGCGCGTCATCAGCTTGGCCTTGATCTGGCGCACCCGCTCGTCGGGCTCGGCATAGACCTCGGCCATCTTCTTGTCGAACTCCGGGTCGCTGTACTGCGATGGGTTCCAGTACTGGCCCTTGAGGAAGTTCTTGCGCAGCGACGTGGTGGGGTTGGTGGCCCCGGTGAACATGAAGTAGCCCGGCGTGTTGGTCTTGGTGCCCATGGCCGACATGAAGGCCGGGTACTCCATCACCTGGATTTCCATCTTCACGCCCACCTTGGCCAGGTAGGCGGCCACCATGGCCAGCAGGTCGTTGTCGGTGCTGGCCGACGTGGTTTGCGTCTTGAAGGTGAAGCCGTTGGGGTAGCCGGCCTCGGCCAGCAGCGCCTTGGCCTTGGTGGGGTTGTAGACGAACAACTGCTTCACCGCGTCGGGCATCTGCTCCAGCGGCTCGTAGTAGCCCACCCAGGTGGGGTGCATCGGGAAGCCCAGCATCTCGGCATTGCCGCCCCAGTAGGCCTTGATGATCTCCTGCTTGTTGACGGCCATGTTCAAGGCATGGCGAACGCGGATGTCGTCGAACGGCTTCTGGTCGACCCGCAACGCCACGAACATGCCGCCCATGGCCAGGTACTTGCTCCACTGCAGCTTGGGCACCTGCTTCTTGAGCTCGTCGGCCGAGCTCCAGCGGATGGCCTCCAGCACGTCGACCTTGCCGGTGCGCAGGGCGGTGGTCATGGTGGCCTCATCCTTGATGAAGCGGTAGGTGATGCTGTCGGCGAACGGCAGCTTGTAGGCCTGCCCGCCGATGGTCTCGCTGTCCCAGTAGGTCGGGTTCTTCTTGAAGGTGAGCGAGTTGCCCTGGATGTAGTTGTCCATCAGGAAGGGGCCGGTGCCGTTGGCGTTCTTCCAGTCCTGCGCGCCGGCGGCCACCACCTCCTTGGGCATGATGGCCGAGTAGTAGCCCCAGCCGAAGCGGTAGTCGTACTCGGCGTTGTAGTTCTTGTAGGTGAACACCACCGTGTGCTTGCCCGTGGCTTCCACCTTGTCCACATGGTCGAAGTAGCCGGCGATCTTCTTGGGGCTCTTGTTGATGCGGTCGAAGCTGTAGACCACGTCTTCGGCGGTCATCTCGCGCGCGGCCATCACCCCCTGCTTGGCCGGGAACATGATGCCCTTGCGCAACTGCACTTCCAGGCGCCACGGGTTCTGCTTCAGTTCCCACTTCTCGGCCAGTTCACCGCGGATGCCCTGCGGCGGCAGGAAGGCATCGCTCTGGAACGGGAAGGGGCCGCCGTTGCGCTTGGCCTTGCTCAGGTCGGCGGCAAACAGCTGCTCATAGACCAGGCCGGTGTCCTGGTTGTGCTTCCAGGGCCAGTCGGCCACGTCGAAGCTGAGCGGCGACACGGTGTAGTACACGTTGCCGATGCTGAGCGTGCCGCCGTACTGCGGCTTCTCGGCCGGGGCCTTGGCGGCTGGCGCCTGGGCCCAGGCGGGCGCGGTGGCCAGCAGGGCGGCCGTGGCCAGCGCGGCCAGGCGGTGCGGTGTGTGCAGTCGGACCATGGTGTCTCCTGACGTGTGCCCGCAGCTGCGGGCTGGTTGTTATGGGGTCAAGGGGTGGCGCGCATGCGCGGTTTTATCGGGTGCCCCGCATGCGCGGTGTCATCGGGTGTCTCGCATCCGCGGTGTCATCGGGTGCCCCGCATGCGCGGGTCGAGCAGATCGCGCAGCGCATCACCGAACACATTGGTGGCGTAGACCACCGCCGTCAGGCACAGGCCGGGTGCCAGGGCCAGCCAGGGCCCCTGGAACATGTAGGTGCGCCCGCTGCCCGACAGCATCGACCCCCAGGTGGGTGCCGGCGGCGGCACGCCCAGGCCCAGGAAGCTGAGACCCGACTCGGCCAGGATCACCGAGCCCACGCGGGTGGTGAACAGCACGATGATCGGCGGCAGCACATTGGGCAGCACATGGCGCCACAGGATGCGCAGCGTGCCCGCGCCGATGCTCTGCGCCGCATGCACATACATGTGCTCGCGCACCGACACCACGGCCGACCGCACGATGCGCGACCCACCTATGCCCAGCAGCAGCCCCAGGGTGAAGATGATCTGCGGCATGCCCGGGCCGAGCACCGACACCACGACGATCAGCACGATCAGGTCGGGGAAGCTCATCCAGGCGTCGACCACCCGCTGCACCGCCATGTCGACCTTGCCGCCGAAGTAGCCGCTGACGATGCCCACCACGGCCGAGATCAGCGTGGCCAGCGCCGCGGCCGAGCAGCCGATGATCACCGACAGCTGGGCGCCATAGATGCAGCGCGACAGCACGTCGCGCCCCAGGTTGTCGGTGCCGAACCAGTGCGCCCAGCTGGGCCCCTGCATGCGGTCGAGCGGGGCGATGTCGTTGTAGTCGTAGGGCGAGATCCAGGGCGCGAACACGCCCACCACCACGAACAGCAGCAGCACCAGGCCGCCCACCGTGCCCAGTGGTTTGTCGCGCCACAGCCGGGCCAGGAAGCTGTTGCTGGGCCGCTTGGCGGCAGGAAGGGGAAGAACGGCGCTCATGGTGTGGGTTCCTCAGCGCATGCGGACTTTGGGGTCCAGGAAGCCGTAGCTCAGGTCGACCAGCAGGTTGATCAGCATCACGGCCACGCCGACCACCAGGAACACGCCGGTGATGATGGGGTAGTCACGCTGCTGCACAGCGTCCAGCAGCAGCAGGCCCATGCCGGGGATGACGAAGATCTGCTCGATGATCACCGCGCCGCCGATCAGCAGCGGCGCCTGCAGGCCCACCAGCGTGACCACCGGGATCATGGCGTTGCGCAGCGCATGCCGCACGATCACCAGGCGCTCGCCCAGGCCCTTGGCCCAGGCGGTGCGGATGTAGTCCTGCCGCAGCACCTCCAGCATCATGGTGCGGGTCAGCCGCATGGTGATGGCCGATAGCGCCGCGCCCAGCACGATGCCCGGCAGCAGCATCTGCGACAGGTTGGCCGCAGGGTCGGTGAAGAAGGCCACGTAGTCGACCGACGGCGACCAGCCCCACCAGATCGACGGGAACACCACCACCATCGTGCCCAGCCAGAAACTGGGCACGGCCAGCAGCAGGATGGAGAAGCTGCGGGCCAGGTAGTCGCCCGCCGTGTCTTGCCGCACGGCCGAATAGATGCCGATGGGCAGCGCGATGATCAGCCCCACGATCAGCGCGATGAAGCCCAGCTGGAAAGTGACCGGCAGGCGGGCGCGCAGGTGCTCGGTGACCGGCGTGCCCTGCCACAGCGAATTGCCCAGGTCGCCATGCAGCACGATGGCCGAGATCCAGTGGAAGTACTGCTGCCACATCGGCTTGTCCATGCCGAGCGCGGCAATGATCTGGTCGCGGCTTTTCTTGTCGGCGGCCACGTCGTTCTGGCTGAGCATCAGGTCGATCACGTCGCCGGGGATCAGACGCACGGTGACGAACACGATGATGCTCGCCAGGATCAGCGTGGGCAGCAGCGCCAGCAGGCGCCGGATGATGTAGCTGCGCATCAGACGCCCCGGCCCGGCATGACGCCAGCCACCAAGACGTGCAGCAAGCGTGCGCCAAAACGCACGAACCTGGCTTCGGACATCGGCTTTGTCTCCTGTCTGCCGGCGATGCATGCCGCCGGCTATGGCCGCCATGATGCGCCGAGATCGAAGCCCGGGTACGCTATCGTTTTCCCTGGGTGTATCGCGGAAGACGGGTGCGTCGGCTACAGTTTCGAAAACAGGGTTTGTGCCCTGGGCTGGCCCGCAACGCAGGCCGCCGACACCTGGAGACACCCCGACATGGCCACACCCACCGCTGCCGATGCGGCAGCCGGCAACGCTGTCACCCACCCTGCCCATGGCGCGGACACCACCCCCGAGCTGGCCGGCTTCCGCGCCGAGACGCGGGCCTGGCTGCAGGCCAACTGCCCGCCCGAGATGCGCACGCCCATGGCCAGCGAGGACGATGTCTGCTGGGGTGGCCGCAACGTCCGCTACAGCATGCCGGCGCAAAAGCTGTGGCTCGACCGCATGGCCGCGCGCGGCTGGACCGTGCCCACCTGGCCCCGGGCCTATGGCGGCGGCGGGCTCGGCAATGCCCAGGCCAAGGTGCTGGCGCAGGAGATGCGCGCGCTGAACTGCCGCAGCCCGCTCAACAGCTTCGGCATCTGGATGCTGGGCCCGGCACTGCTGCAGTTCGGCACCGAGGCGCAGAAGCTCGAACACCTGCCGCCCATTGCCCGTGGCGAGATCCGCTGGTGCCAGGGCTACAGCGAGCCCAATGCCGGGTCCGACCTGGCCAGCCTGGCCACCAAGGCCGAGGACCGCGGCGACCACTTCAGCGTCAATGGCCAGAAGATCTGGACCAGCTATGCCGACAAGGCGGACTGGATCTTCTGCCTGGTGCGCACCAGCAGCGATAGCAAGCACAACGGCATCAGCTTCGTGCTGTTCGACATGGCCAGCCCGGGTGTGCGCACCCAGCCGATTGCGCTGATCTCGGGCGCCAGCCCGTTCTGCGAGACCTTCTTCGACAACGTGCGGGTCGACAAGCGCAACCTGGTGGGCGAGTTGAACAAGGGCTGGGAAGTGGCCAAGGTGCTGCTGGGCCATGAGCGCGCCATGATCGGCAGCATCGGTGACCGCGCTGCCGCCAAGCCGCTGGGCATGCAGGCCGCCGCCGCCATCGGCCTGGACGCCCAGGGCCGCCTGGCCGACCCGCTGCTGCGCGCGCAGATTGCCGAGTTCGAGATCGACGAAGCCGCTTTCCGGCTGATGATGGAGCGCGCCGGCGACCTGGCCGCCGGCAAGCAGGCCCACCCGGCCCTGCCGTCGATGCTGAAGTACTACGGCGCCGAGCTCAACAAGCGCCGCTGGGAGCTGCTGATGAGCGCCTTCGGCGCCGATGCACTCGAATGGGAGAGCGACCGCTCGCGCCATGGCGACCGCGCCCGCACCTGGCTGCGCACCAAGGCCAATTCGATCGAGGGCGGCACCAGCGAAGTGCAGTTGAACGTCGTCGCCAAACGCATCCTCGAACTGCCCGGAGCCTGATGCCATGGCGCTGATCCACACCGACGACCAGACCCAGCTGCGCGACAGCGCACGCGACTTCCTGTCCGAGCAATCGCCCGTCTCTGCCTTGCGCCAGCTGCGCGACAGCAACGATGCCGACGGCTTCTCGCGCCCGCTGTGGGCCCGCTTTGCCGAGATGGGCTACACCGGCGTTCTGGTGCCCGAGGCCCACGGCGGCCTGGGCCTGGGCCATGTCGAGGCCGGCCTGCTGATGGCGCAAATCGGCCACCAGCTCTGCGCCAGCCCGTTGCTGGCCTCTGGCATCGTCGCCACCACGGCGCTGACACTGGCCGGCAGCCCCGCCCAGCAGGCCGCCTGGCTGCCGCGCCTGGCTGCCGCCCAGGCCATCGCCACGCTGGCGGTCGATGAAGCGGGCAAGCACCGCCCGCAAGCCCTGGCCACCACCGCGCAGGCCGACGGCAGCGGCTGGGTGCTCGATGGCAGCAAGACCCTGGTGCTCGACGGCCATGTGGCCGACCTGTTCATCGTCGCCGCCCGGGTGGGCGATGCCGGCACGGGGTTGTTCCTGGTCGCCGCCGGCACGGCCGGCGTGCAGGTCGAGCGCACGGTGATGGTCGATGCCCACAACGCCGCGCGGGTGCGTTTGCAATCGGTGCGCCTGGGCGCCGACGCGTTGCTGGGCGCGCCCGGTTCACCGGAAGGTGGCACCGCCACCCTGGCCGCCGCGCTCAATGCCGGCCGCTGCGCGGTTGCTGCCGAGCTGCTGGGCCTGGCCGATGAGGTGTTTGCCCGCACGGTCGACTACATCAAGCAGCGCAAGCAGTTCGGCAAGTTGATCGGCGAATTCCAGGCGTTGCAGCACCGCGCTGCCACGCTGTATGCGGATCTGGAGATCAGCCGCGCGGCGGTGATGGCCGCCCAGCAGGCACTGGATGCCGACATCCACACCGCCGGCAAGGCCGTGGCTGTGGCCAAGGCCCGCGCCGGCCGCACCGCCACCACCGCCGTGCAGGAAGGCGTGCAGATGCACGGCGGCATGGGCATGACCGATGCCTTCGAGATCGGCTTCTTCATGAAGCGCGCCCGGGTGCTGCAGGAGCTGTGGGGCGACCACCATTTCCACACCGATGCGTTCGCGTCACATCGGGGTTATTGATCCCGCCCCCGAAGCGCCTTTGGCGGCCCCCCGCAAGGGGGCGCCGCCGGTGGTCCGGCAACGCCGTTCCCACGGCCCCCGCCTGGTGACGACTGCAAGTTCTGACCCTCAAAGAGAGAGAGAGACACACCATGACCCAACCCGGCAACACCTGCGTCAGCGTCCGCGTGCAAGGCGCGGTGGCCGTGCTCACCATGGACCGCCCGCCTGTCAACAGCCTGGGCTATGACCTGCGGGTGGGCATTGCCGATGCGCTGGATGTGGCCAATGCCAACCCGGCGGTGCAGGCCATCGTGCTGACCGGCACCGCGCGTGCCTTCTCGGCCGGTGCCGACGTCACCGAGTTCGGCACGGCCAAGGGTGCCAAAGAGCCCAACCTGCGGGTGGTGATCGGCCTGCTCGAGAACAACGCCAAGCCAGTGGTCGGCGCCATCGCCGGCCAGTGCCTGGGTGGCGGGCTTGAACTGGCCATGGGCTGCCACTTCCGCGTGGCGGCACCCGATGCCCAGCTCGGTCTGCCCGAGGTGAAGATCGGCCTGCTGCCCGGTGCCGGCGGCACCCAGCGCCTGCCACGCCTGATCGGCCTGGAGGCGGCGCTGAACATGATCGTCAGCGGTGCACCGGTGGCCGCAGCCAGGTTCGCCGGCACGCCGCTGGTCGACAAGGTGATCGACGGCGACCTCACCGCCGGCGCCATCGCCTTTGCCGAAGACGTGATCGAGAAGAAGCTGCCCGCCCGCCGCGCGCGGGACTTGTTGGTGGACGACCCGCAGGGCGAAGCCTTCCTGCAATTCGCCCGCAACACCGTGGGCGCGATGTCGAAGAATTTCCCCGCGCCGATGAAGTGCCTGGAGGCCGTGGCCGCCAGCCTGGGCAAGACCTTCGAGCAGGGCGTGGCGGTCGAGCGTGAAGGCTTTCTGTCGCTGATGGCCAGCCCCGAGAGCAAGGCCCTGCGCCATGTGTTCATGGCCGAGCGCGCTGCCGCCAAGATCCCCGATCTGCCGGCCGACACCGCGCTGCGCCCCATCAGGACGGTGGGCGTGATCGGTGCCGGCACCATGGGTGGCGGCATCACGATGAACTTCCTGAACGCCGGCATCCCGGTGGTGCTGCTGGAGATGAAGCAGGAGGCACTCGACAAGGGCCTGGCCACCATCCGCCGCAACTACGAGAACACCATGAAGAAGGGCAAGCTCAAGCCCGAGCAGGTCGAGCAGCGCATGGCCGCTGTCACCGGCACGCTGAGCTATGACGCCTTCGCTGACGTGGATCTGGTGATCGAGGCGGTGTTCGAGAACATGGATGTGAAGCAGACCGTGTTCGAGACGCTCGACACCGTGTGCAAGCCCGGCGCCATCCTGGCGTCCAACACCAGCTACCTCAACGTCGACAAGATCGCCAGCTTCACCCGGCGCCCGCAGGACGTGGTGGGCCTGCACTTCTTCAGCCCGGCCAATGTGATGCGCCTGCTGGAAGTGGTGCGCGGCGCCCAGACCGCGCCCGACGTGCTGGCCACCAGCATGGCGGTGGCCAAGACGATCAAGAAGATCGCAGTGGTTTCGGGCGTGTGCGACGGCTTCATCGGCAACCGCATGCTGGCGCGCTATGGCGCGGCGGCGGCCGGGCTGATCAATGCCGGCGCCCTGCCCCAGCAGATCGACGGCGCGCTGCAGGCCTATGGCATGGCGATGGGCCCGTTCCGCATGGGCGACCTGGCGGGCCTGGACATCGGCTGGGCCACGCGCAAGCGCAAGGCGGCCGAGGCCGGCGTGGCCATGGTGCCCAACGTGGCCGACAAGCTGTGCGAGGCCGGCCGCTACGGCCAGAAGACCGGCTCGGGCTGGTACCGCTATGAAGCCGGCAAGCGCGACCCGATCCCCGATGCGGTGACCGAATCGCTGATCAACGCCTACCGTGCGGCCAACGGCATCACGCCGCGCAGGATCAGCAACGACGAGGTGGTGGAGCGCTGCATCTTCGCCTTGGTCAACGAGGGCGCGCGCATCCTGGAAGAAGGCATCGCCGCCCGCGCATCCGACCTCGACATCGTCTACCTCAACGGCTATGGCTTCCCGCTGCACCGCGGCGGCCCGATGCTGTATGCCGACACCGTGGGCCTGCCCAATGTGGTGCGCGCCCTGCGCCGCTTTGCCGCCGAGCCGGGGGCCGATGCCTCCTGGCAGCCGGCGCCGCTGCTGGTCAAGCTGGCCGAAGACGGCCGCAACTTCAACTGAACCAGGGAAGCACACCATGATCGATGCCGTCATCGTCTCCACCGCCCGCACCGGCCTGGCCAAGAGCTGGAAGGGCGCCTTCAACATGACCTATGGCGCCACCCTGGGCGGCCATGCGGTGCAGCATGCCGTCGCCCGCGCCGGCATCGACCCCGCCGAGGTGGAAGACTGCATCATGGGCGGCACCTTCGGTGAAGGCACCACCGGCGGCAACATCGCCCGCGCCATCGCCCTGCGCGCCGGCCTGCCGGTCACCACCGCCGGGCTCACGATCAACCGCTTCTGCTCGTCGGGCCTGCAGAGCATCGCCCTGGCCGCCCAGCGGGTGATGACCGAAGGCTGCCCGGCCATCGTGGCCGGCGGGGTCGAATCCATCAGCTGCGTGCAGAACGAGGCCAACAAGCACATGCGCGTGGACCCGTGGCTGGCGGAGCACAAGCCCACGCTGTACTGGAACATGCTGCAGACCGCCGAGCAGGTGATCCAGCGCTACAACATCCCCAAGCTGGCGCAGGACGAGTACGGCGTGCGCAGCCAGCAGCGCGCGTTTGCTGCGCAGGCCGCCGGCAAGTTCACCGACGAGATCGCGCCGATGACCACGGTGATGGGCGTGGTCGACAAGGCCAGCGGCCGCATCACCCGCAAGCAAGTCACCATCGACAGCGATGAAGGCATCCGCGGCGACACCACGCTGGAAGCGGTGAGCGGTCTGCGCTCGGCCCTGCCCGGCGGCATCGTCACCGCCGGCAATGCCAGCCAGTTCAGCGACGGCGCCAGTGCCTGCGTGGTGATGAACGGCAAGCGTGCCGAGCAGCTGGGCCTGCAGCCGCTGGGCATCTTCCGCGGCTTTGCGGTGGCCGGCTGCGAGCCCGATGAAATGGGCATCGGCCCGGTGTTTGCCGTGCCGCGCCTGCTGCAGCGCGCGGGCTTGAAGGTGTCCGACATCGGCCTGTGGGAGCTGAATGAAGCCTTCGCCTGCCAGGTGCTGTATTGCCGCGACAAGCTGGGAATCCCCGATGAACTGCTCAATGTCAACGGTGGCGCCATTGCGGTGGGCCACCCGTATGGCGTCAGCGGCGCGCGCCTGACCGGCCATGCGCTGATCGAAGGCAAGCGCCGTGGCGCCAGGTACGTGGTGGTCACCATGTGCATTGGCGGTGGCCAGGGCGCTGCCGGTCTCTTCGAGGTGGCCTGAGCGCCGACCATCCACTTGTCTCCCTTTCTCACCAGGAGCCTTATGAACCGCCGTCACACCCTTTTGTCGCTGGCCATGGCCGGCACGTTGGCCACTCTGGCCCCCGCCGTGCAAGCCCAGGCCGACTACCCCAGCAAGCCGATCAAGTTGATTGTCGACGGCCCGGCCGGCGGCATCAACGATATCTGGGCCCGGCGCTACACCAACGTCTTGGGTCCGGCGATGAAAGCCACCTTCGTCATCGAGAACCGCACTGGTGCGTCGGGCTCGTTGGCGGCCGAGGTGCTACCCCAGGCCCCACCCGACGGCTACACCATGTTCTACGGCGGCATGAACCCGCTGGTGCTCTACCCCGGTGCCGGCGGCAAGGTGCGCTATGACCCGGTGAAGGACTTCCTGCCGGTGGCCCTGGGCACGATGGGCTTCCCCACCCTGGTGGCGGGCTCCACCACCGGTGCCAAGACCCTCACCGAGGCCATCGCCAAGGTGGGCAGCGCCGAGCGCACCTGCGGCACCGGCGGCAATGCGTCGGTGGGCCACTTCGCCTGCGTGCACTTTGCGCGGGCGGCCAAGATCAAGCTGCTGACCGTGCCCTACAAGGCCGGCGCCCTGGCGGCCACCGATGTAGCGGCGGGCCAGATCGACTTCTCGGCCGGCTTCTACAGCGAGATCGAGGCACTGACCAGTGCCAGCAAGCTGGTGCCGCTGGCGGTGTACGGCCCGCAGCGCCTGCCGAGGTTCCCCAATGTGCCCACCATGGCCGAGGCCGGCTTCCCCGGGCTGGAGCTGCCCAGTTTCAGCGGCTTCTTCGTGCCGGTGGGCACGCCCGCGCCCATCGTGGCCCGGCTGCACACCGAGCTGTTGGCCGCGATGAAGACGCCGGAGTTGACCAACATCCTGGCCAACGCCGGGGGTGTCTACCAGGTCATGACCCAGGAAGCCTTTGCCACCTTCTACCGCCAAGAGATCGCCAAGTGGAAGAAGTTGTCTGCGGATCTCAACATCCGCGTGGAGCAATGATGTCCTACGCCCTCCCCCAGCGCGCCCTGCAGCAGCACGGCAGCGCCCTGCGGCCGCCGCCCATGCCGCTGCCGCTGCCACCGTCGCTGCTGAACCGCCCGCCGGTGCTGCCGGGCCTGCGGCCGGTGGAAAGCCAGCGCATCGAATCCGGCGCCTGGTTCGCCGGCTTGTCAGCAGGCCTGCGCGCGGCCATCCTGGCCGAGGCCCGGGTGCAGCATGTCAAGCGTGGCGCGCGCCTGGTCGAGCGTGGCAGCGTGGCCACCGACTGGGTGGGCGTGGCCAGCGGGGCGCTGGGCCTGGCCACCAGCTGGCGTGATGGCCGCGCCTTCACCATGGAGCTGCTGGGCCCCGGCGAATGGTATGGCGACGTGGCGCTGATCGACCACTGCCCGGTCGACCTGGACATCGTCGCCCAGGTGCAGAGCACCGTGCTGATGGTGCCGCTGGCCAGCCTGCAGCACCTGCTCAACATCCAGCCCGAGCTGCGCCATGCGCTGTTGCAGCTGGATTGCCGGCGCCTGCGCCACATGTTCCGCCGCCTGGAAGAGCTGCAGACCCTGCCGCTGAGCCAGCGCGTGGCCATCAAGCTGCAGCGCCTGCTCAAGCAGTTCGGCCGGCCGCCGGTGATGGGCGTGGTGCCCACCCAGTCGCGCTTGATCGAGTTGTCGCTGACCCAGGGCGATTTGGCGGCGCTGCTGTGCGCCAGCCGCCAGCGCATCAACGGCGTGCTGCGCCAGCTGCAGGGCCTGGGCGTGCTGGGCGGCAGCCATGGCCGCATCGAGGTGCTGCTGCCACAGAAGCTGGCCGACGTGGCCAACGGCAAGCTGGTGCTGGACACAGCGGGAGGCTGAGCCCGGACACAAAGCCTCCTGAGGAGGCTTTGTGTCCGGCGAAGCGGCCGAGCTCTGCGAGGCCGCGGGTGCGCGGCACAGCCTGGGCCTGTGGTCGGGCCGCAAGCGGCGTTGCAGTGGCCCCGCGACGCAGGGCTTCGACGCCACCGCCCGTCAGGTCTCGTCGATGTCGGCCCCGCGCAGACGCAAGGCGTTGCCAATCACCGAGGCCGAGCTCAGGCTCATGGCCAGCGCTGCGAACATGGGCGACAGCAGCCATCCGGTGAAGGGGTAGAGCACGCCCGCAGCGAGTGGAATGCCCAGCGCGTTGTAGACCAATGCGAACGCCAGGTTCTGCTTCATGTTGGCCACTGTGGCAACCGACAGCGCGCGCGCCGTCGCAATGCCGCGCAGGTCGCCTTTGACCAGGGTGAGCTGGGCGCTGTTCATCGCCACGTCGGTTCCGGTTCCCATGGCGATGCCGACATCGGCGCGGGCCAGCGCCGGCGCATCGTTGATGCCATCGCCGGCCATCGCGACGATGCGGCCTTCGGACTTCAGCTGCTCGACCAGCTTGAGCTTGTCTGCCGGCGTCACCCCGCCGTGCACGTCGTCGATGCCCAGCCGCTTGCCCACGGCCTGTGCCGTGGTCAGGCCGTCTCCGGTGGCCATGATGACGCGCAGCTTCGCTTGTCGCAGGATCGCCAGCGCGCCGGCGGTGGTCGCCTTGACGGGATCCGACACCGCGAGGATGCCGGCCAGCTGGGCGTCCACAGCCAGGTGCATCACGCTTGCGCCGTCGGCGCGCAATGCCTCGGCCTGCGCAGCCAATGGGGCGACGTCAACATGCTGCTGCGCCATCCAGGCCTGGTTGCCCAGGGCAACCGCCTTGCCTTGCAGGCTGCCGCGCACGCCGATGCCTGAGGAAGAGTCGAACTGTTCCGGGTTCTCCAGTGCGAGCTTCTTCGCGCGCGCCGCCGCCACGATCGCTGCAGCCAGGGGGTGCTCGCTGCCCTGGTCGAGGCTGGCCGCCAGGCGCAACACCTCGACCGCGTCAAAACCGGCCACACCGACCGCCTTCTCGAACGCGGGCCGGCCCTCGGTCAGGGTTCCGGTCTTGTCGACGATCAGTGTGTCGACCTTGCGCAGGTTCTCGATCGCGGCCGCGTCGCGGAACAGCACGCCGTGGGTGGCCCCCCGCCCGGTGGCCACCATGATCGACATCGGCGTGGCCAGGCCCAGCGCGCAAGGGCAGGCGATGATCAGCACCGACACCGCGTTGATCAGACCGAAAACCCAGCTGGGCGCGGGCCCGAAGATGCCCCAGCCGAGGAAGGTCAGCACTGCGGCTGCCACGACGCCGTAGACGAAGTAGCCGGCCGCTGCGTCCGCCATGCGTTGCATCGGCGCGCGTGATCGCTGGGCGAGGGCCACCATCTGCACGATCTGCGACAGCACGGTGGCCGCGCCGACATGCTCGGACTGCATCACCAACGCGCCACTGGTGTTGAGCGTGGCGCCGATGAGCTTGTCGCCGGCGCGCTTGGTCACCGGCAGCGGCTCGCCGGTCAGCATGGATTCGTCCAGCGCGCTGCTGCCCTCGACCACGACACCGTCGACCGGCACCTTCTCGCCCGGCCGCACGCGCAATTTGTCGCCGACCTGCACCTGGGCCAGTGCGATGTCCTGCTCCGAGCCATCTGCCGCGATGCGCCGCGCCGTCTTGGGCGACAGGCCGAGCAGCGATTTGATCGCCGCCGAGGTTTGTGCGCGCGCTTTCAGCTCCAGCAGCTGGCCCAGCAGCGTCAGCGAGATGATCACCGCCGCAGCCTCGAAGTACACCGACACACGGCCCATCGAGACGAATGAGTCCGGGAACACCTGCGGTGCAACCGTGGCCACCACGCTGTAGACGAAGGCCGAGCCGGTGCCCAGGCTGACCAGCGTCCACATGTTGGGGCTGCGGTTCCAGACCGACTGCGCCCCCCGCACGAAGAACGGCCAGCCGGCCCAGAGCACGACCGGCACCGACAGCGCGAACTCCAGCCAGCTCTGCGCGCCCATGGGCATCCAGCCCAGCCGGTGGCCGAACATCGCCAGCACCGCCACGATGACGGACAGCGGCAGCGTCCACCAGAAGCGGTGCGTGAAGTCGGCCAACTCCGGGTTCTGGTCATCGCCCAGGCTGGGCAGCACAGGCTCCAGCGTCATGCCGCATTTGGGGCAGTCTCCGGGGTGGTCCTGGCGGATCTCCGGATGCATCGGGCAGGTGTAGATCGGGGCGGCGCCGGCGCTGGCGCTGGCTGCGGCTGCGGCAGCGGCTGGCGTGGGCTGGGCCATCAGCGACCGCCCTGCAGGCCCTTCAGATGATCGGCCATCCGTGCCTGGCGTTCTGCGGGCATGCCGGCGTTCGTCGCCAGCCGATGCCAGGGTCGGGTCAGCATTTGCTGACCAGCGGCGCCATCGACAGCATCGTGGCCGGGCCGTAGATGGTGGCAAAGGCCACATCCTTGGCGTCGCTGCCAGACGCGATGCGCACCACGTCGTCGATGGGCGACATGTGGGTGGCGTCGAACATCACCCAGCGCCCGCCCAGGTAGGCCTCGAACACCGCATGAAAGTCAGGCGGCGGGTCGTCGAAGCTGGCATAGCCCACCACCAGCCGCGCCGGGATGTTCAATGCGCGGCAGAAGGTCACGCCCAGGTGGGCAAAGTCACGGCACACGCCGGCGCGGGTGTTGAACACGTCGCGCGCGGTGGTCAGCACATTCGACGTGCCCATCTGGTAGTGGATGTTCTGGTGGATCCATTCCACCACCGCCTGCACCCGGCACAGCCCGCGTGGCAGTTGGCCGAACATCTGCTGGGTGACCTGGCTCAGCGCATCGGATTCGCAATAGCGTGTCGGGTTCAGGTGGTGCAGCAGGTTGTCAGGCAGGTCGGCAATGGCCAGCTCGGCGGCCAGCGGGTCCAGCGGCTGCACCGTGCGCTGCACACGGGCCTGGTAGCGCAACGTCAACAGGCCGGCGTCGGCATGCAGGCGCAGGACCCGGTGGCCGATGCGCGGCTCGGCGTACACATGCCAAGGCAGGTTGGGCGTGATGACGAGGGACTCACGCAACACCGTCTGGTCCATGCCCTGCTGCGCATGGATCTGGAACAGGAAGTCCGACGGGCCACGCACGTCGTATTGCAGCTGGCAGTCGATGTCGAAGGTCTGGGTCAGCGGCAGGTCGGGTACGGTGGCGCGCTGCGTGTAGATCACCGCGCTGGGCGACTGCGCTGCGGCGCCGATCCCGGTGCTGCTGGGGCTGTTGGGGGCGTTGAGGCTGGTGGGCAAGGGGTTGGCGGACCTGGGGGTTACTGGCAGCGGCGGGCGCAGTGGTGCGTTGAATCCCCGGATTGCACCGCGCGCGCCGCCGCGCCGGCATCGGTGCCCCGCCCGCCTGGTGGTAGGACAAGCACCCGCGATGGTGGGCGCTGTGCCCCCCTGCCCGCCCCGCCTGTCCGTGGACAGGGTTCCTGCCTGAACCCAGGGGGCATCGCAGCCCCGCTGGCATCGGCACACCCTTTCCATGCGGTGGCGACGCCATGGTTGCCACACGCATCTGTTGCTGTGTGGCATCCGTGAACCCGGCTGGTCAATGGCAAGCCGGTGGTCACGCGGACCAGTTTCCCCTCCAGCCGGGTTGACGGCCCGGGCAATTTCACCTGGGCCGGCACCTCGGCGCGGGGCGGTGGCAGCGCGTTTCCCGGCACCGACGCCAACACCCTGCACATCGGCAGGCTTGTGGGGTCTTCCGGCCAGCCGCGCCTGGCGCTGGTGGCCCTGGCCGGCGCGCGTGGGCCAGGGCAATGGCTGCGCTGCCCCTACACCATGCCCGACACCTGCGCCGCATGCCGGCAGATGGCCCCCGGCGTCGTCATCCACACCTGCCCCGCATCACGCGCAGCGGCCACGGCCTGCAGCGCCCGGCGCAAATGGCGCAGGCGGTAGGGCTGGCCCACGATGTACGGGTGCAGTGCAATGCCCATCACCAGCGCCGGCGCATCGGGTGCGCGGGTCTGGTCCAGCATCTCGGCCAGGTTGTCGGTGATCAGCTGGGCAAAGTCCTTGCCGTCCATCTGGCGGGCGATGACCATGGGGATGTCATTGAGCTCCTGCGGGTAGGGCACGGCCCACAGCGGCTGGCCGCCTTGGGTGGCGCTGCGGGTGCGCATTGGCAGCGGCTGGTCGTCATGGCACCAGTTCAGGGTGTAGCCATAGCCGGTTTCGGCCAGCAGGTCGGGGGTGTGCAGGCTTTCGGATATCCACGGCGACAGCCAGCCGGCCGGCAGCTGGCCGCTGTGCTGCTGCATCAACGCCCGGCAATGCAGCAGCAGGGCGCGCTCGTCGGCTTCGGCCAGCACGCCCTGGCGCTCGGCATTGCTGTGGCCGTGGCCCACCAGCTCGTCGCCGCGGGCCACGCAGGCGGCCACCAGCTCGGGGCAGTGGCTGTACAGGGCGGTGTTGATCACGGCGGCCGCTGGCAGGCCCAGCTGGTCGAACAGGTCCAGGCAGCGCCAGGCGCCCACCCGGTTGCCGTATTCGCGCCAGCTGTGGTTGAGCACATCGGGCTGCGGGCTGGCAGGGCCGATGGCCGCGCCCATGCCCTCACCAAAGGCGAAGTGCTCGATGTTGAAGCCCAGGTACACCGCCAGCCCCGCACCGCCCGGCCAGCGGTAATGCGGCCGGCGGGTGATGGGCAGGTAGTCGAAGCGGGCGTGGCCGGGCAGTGCGCCCAGGTACTGTGCCGGCATCGGCTACAGCGTGGCCGGGCCGGTGCGCAAGGGCTGCCCCGACAGCAACCACTCGGCGCTGTCGTTCCACACCTCCATGTGGGTGATCAGGCCGGCGCGCACCACATAGCGGTCGACATAGCGGTTGCCCTCGAAGGGCGTGCCGTCGGGCCATGCGCCATACAGCGTGCCGATGCTGTAGACCACCACCTCTTCCGGGTCGGCGGGGGCTGGTGGCGCACCAGTTTGGACCGCGTGCACCCGGATGGCCGACACCGTCTCGGTGCGCTCGATGCGCTTCTTCACCCAGGCGTAGCGGCCCTTGTTGAAGGCGGTGCATTCGGCGGGGTCGGACATGGCCCGCCCGCCGGTGAAGCGGATGGCCAGGCCCGGCGCGGTGTGGCGGCGCGCGGCCACCGGGTCGGGCAGCATGATCAGGCGCAGGAACTCATCGACCACCGCCGCAGGGGTGTCGGGGCTGGTGTTGGCAGGGGCGGTGGTGGGTTCGGTCATCAGGTGATCACTTCGACATTGGCGGCGCGGGCCACGCTGCGCCATTCGTCGATCTGGCTGCGCACCAGCTTGACGAAATCATCGCCGATCAGCTGCGGCTGGCGGGGCAGGGTTTGCAGGTCTTCCAGCCTGGCTGCCACGTCGGGCTTGGCCAGGATCTCGGGGATCAGCGAGGCCAGCTTCTGGGCGATGGGTGCAGGCAGGCCCTTGGGCGCCGACAGGCCCAGCCACTGCGACCCGGTGAGCTTGGCATAGCCCAGTTCGGCAAAGGTGGGGATGTTGGGCAGCGCCGGCAGGCGCTTGGGCGTGCTGACCGCCAGGGCGCGCAGCGAGCCGGCCTTGAGCGTGGCCACATTGGTGGTGATCGGGTCGAACACGCTTTCGATGCTGCCGGCCAGCAGGTCCTGCATGGCCGGGGCGCTGCCCTGGTAGGGCACATGGTCGTGGTTGGGCGCCTTGCCCTCGATCTTCAGCAGCTCGCCAAACAGGTGGTTGGCCGAGCCGATGCCCGATGTGCCATAGCGCACCGGCTTGGTCTTGGCTGCTTCGACATACTGCGCCAGGCTCTGGAAGGGCGACTGCGCACGCACCACCAGCACCATCGGGGCTTCCACCAGCAAACCCATGTGGGTGAAGTCGGCCACCGGGTCGAACGGGATGGTGCGGCGGGTGGCGGTGGCATACACATGCACGGCGGCATGGCTGACCAGCAAGGTGTAGCCGTCGGCCGCCTGCTTGGACACATAGTCGGTGCCGATCAGGCCGCCGGCGCCGGGTCGGTTCTCGACCACCACCGACTGGCCCAGTGCCGCCGACAGGTGCGGCGCCATCAGGCGCGACACGGTGTCGACCAGACCCCCGGGCGGAAACTGCGCCACCAGCCGGATCGGCCCGCGTGACGGCCAGGCCGACTGGGCGCCGACGAAGGCAGGGGCGGACAGCAGGGAGGCCCCTGCGGCAAGGACATGGCGGCGTTTCATCACGATTGGCTCCGGATCTCTGGGCGCTGGGCGGGCGCGGTGGTGCGCCCGCCAAGGCGCAGCCCGGGTGCGCTTTTGCAAGACCGGTGCCAGACCAGCGCGCGGGCGTGCCGCTGCCGCTGCGTTCAGGTCTTGGCGGCAGCCAGCCGGTGCAGCACCTGCTGGCCGCTTTCGGCCACCTTCTGCATCGTGGCCTCCAGAAGCGCCATCTCGCGCAGGCTCTGGGCAAAGGACTTGTACTCGGCGGCCTGGGCTTCGCTCACCATCACTGGCGGCGCCATCGCTTGCAACGCGCCCGACACCGCGCCGAAGCTGTCGCGCAGCCGCTCCAGCTGCTCGCGCAGCGCCGGGCCGGCATGGCCGAACATCGCGCCGTTGTCGGCCAGGGCGTCCAGCGTCTGCACCAGCGCGCCGAATGCGCCCGATTCCCGCGCGGCCACCAGCTGGGTGTCCAGCCCGCGCTGCGCGCCTTCGCCGATGGCGCGCATCGAGCTGTCGCGCAGGCCGTCGAGCTGGCGCTCCAGGTGGCGGTTCAGCGCGCCCAGGCGCTCGCCCACGGCCAGCACTTCGGCCAGGATGCGGTCGAGATCGCTCACCACCTGGGTGATGCGGTCGAGGAAGTGGTTCAGGTCACGCGCCAGCTCGCCGAACTCGTCGCCGCTGTTGACAGCCGCCCGCGGCGACAGGTCCATCACCCCGCGCGCCAGGCTGCTGACGGTGGCGCGCAGCGTCAGCAGCGGCGCCATGCGCACCTTCATCAGGCCGAACAACAGCACGGTGTGCACCAGGATCTTCAGGCTCAGCGCGCCGGCGGTCAGCCGCACCTCCTGCCACCACACGGCTTCCTTGCGGTCGAGGTAGCTGCGCACCGTCACCGTGCCCAGCACCTCGCCCACCTGGGCCTTGACATGGCAGCCCAGGCAGAACTGCTCGGCCTTCATCGGGACGCTGGCTTCGCGGTTCTCGCCCAGCGCCCAGCGCGCCGGCAGGCCCTGCACTTCCATGTTGCGGGTGGTGCGCATCGACTCCACCGTCACCGCCGACGGCAGCACCGCAATGCCCAGGCCCAGGTCGTCATAGTTGCGGTGCAGGATCGGGTAGACCGTCAGCGCCGCCGTCGGCCCGCCCGAGTTCAGCATGATCGACCGCACGTCGTTGGCCAGCTGCTCGGCCGCGCGGGCCACGCGGGCCGGCTCGGCCTGGGCAAAGTTGTAGCGCAGCACGGCGTAGCGGATCGTGAGTTCCACCGCTGCCACGGCCAGCAACAATAAGAAGAAGTCGCGGATCATGTGGAACATGAACGACTGCTCAAAGCTGCCGACCACCTGGGCCGGAGTGCCTGCCTGCTGCGCCATCAATTTGCCTCCTGCGCGGCATTGTGGGCGGCCGCTGGGGCGTGATGATCGCCCGAGCGGTGCGCGGATGCATGCACGGGGCTTGACCCCGCACTGCCTGGGGTCATGCCACGATTCAAAACCATGACAATGCCCACACCAAGCCGCCCTGCCCCACCGCCCGGCCAACGCCCGGCCCGCTGGTTGCGCCGTGCGGCCGTTGCCGCGCTGGCTGCAGCCGCCGCCCTGGGCCTGGTCAGCGGCTGCGCCACGCTCGATGAAAAGCAGCGCGCCTGGATCTTCCAGCCCAGTGACCGCACCTGGTCGGGCGGCCTGGCCGCCGCCCGGGGCATGGACGATGTGTGGATCCCGTACCGCTCTGCCGAGACGGGCCAGCCGGTGCGGCTGCATGGCCTGTGGCTGGCGCAGCCGCAGGCCGGCGCGCCGGTGCTGCTGTACCTGCACGGCGCGCGCTGGGACGTGCGCGGCAGTGCCCACCGCATGCGGCGCATGCACGACCTGGGGTTCTCGGTGCTGGGCATCGACTACCAGGGCTTCGGCCAGAGCAGCCCGGCCCTGCCGTCGGAAGATTCAGCGCATGAAGACGCCCAGGCTGCCTGGCAGTGGCTGGCGCAGCAGCAGCCGCAGGCGCGGCGCTATCTGTTCGGGCATTCACTGGGCGCGGCCATCGCCGTGCGGCTGGCTGCCGAGGCGCCCGACGTGGCCGGGCTGATGGTCGAGGGCAGCTTCCCGTCGATCCCGGCGGTGGTGCGCAACTTCAAGTGGGGCTGGCTGCCGGTGTCGCCGCTGATCACCCAGCGCTTCGACGCCGCCAGCCGCATTGCCCAGGTGAAGGCGCCGGTGCTGGTGGTGCACGGCAGCAACGACAGCCTGATCCCGCCCGACCTGGGCCGCGCGCTGTATGAGCGCGCAGCCCAGCCCAAGCGCTGGGAGCTGGTGCAAGGTGGCTCGCACCACAGCACCAACGGCCTGGGCCAGGCGCAGTACCAGGCGGCGCTGGCCGACCTGTTCGGCCTGGGGGCCGGACCAGGCCGTTGAGCTGCGCGCGGGCCGGCCTGCTTACTGACCGGTGTACTCCAGCGACGAGTGGTGCACCGCGATGCGCAGCTTGCCCGCGTCGTCCTTGACGAACTTCCAGGTCTTGTCGACCGTGGTCACCTTGCCGTCCTTGCCGGTGATGTTGACCTTGCCCATGGTGGTGGCGCTGTCACCGGCGATGAAGATGGCCGCGTTGACCGGCTCGCACTTGGCCCAGCCCTTCAGTGCAAAGCCGGTGTCCTTGGGGAAGGCCGGGTCACCGCCCACAAAGTAGGCCAGCGCGCCGGCCCGGGTGGTGCGGAAGGTCTGCGGGTTGACGGTCAGCGTGGGCTTGAACAGCACCGCGCCCATCTGGTAGGCGTAGGCGCCGTCGATCACCTTTTCAGCCAGGGCCTTGGCGGCGGGCTGCCCGTCCTTGGCGCCCGTGGTGGAGATGTCCACCAGGGCCTTGCACCAGGTCAGCTGGGCGGCCAGCACCTCGGCTTCGGTGATCGACTGGTTGACGACCACGCCCTTGGCGAAGACAGGCAGGGTGGCGGCGGCCATGGCCACGGCGGCCAGGATGCGGGAGGTCTTGTTCATGCGGTGCTCCAGTGCAGTAGAGGAAGGTTCATCGTCCGGTTGCCTGGTGGCCCCGGCACGGAATGAATTTCAGCGCGTGCATGTGGACGGCACCTGACGCGCAGATGAGCCGTTGTTGACAGCCAGATGAACGTCAGATGAATCACGGCGCGCGCCCCCGGAGCCACCCCACAATGCCGCCATGTTTCAACGCCGACTGTCCATCGCGCTGGGCCTGCTGGCCGCCGCTGCCGTGCTGGAAGGCCTGGGCGCGGCCGCCGCGCTGGGCGTGGCCCAGCGCCAGGTGGAGCGTGGGCGCGTGGCCAGCGACATCCGCACTGCCTTCGTCGAACTGTCGGCCACCAAGCAGCGGCTGCGCAACTGGGTGGCGCAGCGCCAGCAGGGCGCGGGTGCCGAGCCAGAAGTACGTGAGCGGCTGCAGCGCGACATGCGCGGCACGTTGCAACGGCTGGAAGGGCTGTCTGCGCAGGCCATCGAACTCGATGACAGCACCGAGAGCCGCAGCGCCCACCTGCGCCGCCAGGACGCACTGGGCGTGCTGCGCACCAGCGTGGCCGAGCTGGAACTGGCCGTCGATGCCGCCGCGCCGCTGGCCCCAGGTGCCGATGCCCAGCAGGCCTGGCAGGCGCTGTCGGCGGTGTTCGACCGCTCGCAAGGGCGCGATGTGCGCCAGCTGATCGCCGACAGCATGGCCCGCGAGGCCGAGGCCGTGGCGCGCGAGCGCGCGGCAGCCGATGCCACGCTGGGCTGGATGCGCAGCCTGTGGCTGGCCATGGCCGGCACCCTGGCCGTGCTGGCGGTGGCCGCTGCGCTGCATTTCAACCGTGCACTGCGCCGCCCGCTCGACCTGCTGAGCGCCGGCGCGTTGTTGCTGCGCCAGGGGCAGCTGCAGCACCGCATCCCGCTCGACGGTGGTGATGAGTTCTCGGCCGTGGCGCGCAGCGTCAACACCATGGCCGCCGAGCTGGAACAGCACCGCGCCCGCGAGGCGCAGCAGCGCCAGCAACTCGAGGCGCAGGTCGATGCCCGCACCGCCGAGCTGCGCGACGCGCTGCAGGCCCTGGGCCAGGCCGACCTGCGCCGCCGCCAGCTGTTTGCCGACGTCAGCCACGAACTGCGCACCCCCACCACCGCCATCCGTGGCGAGGCCGAGATCACCCTGCGCGGTGCCGACCGCCCGGCCGACGAGTACAAGGCCGCGCTGCGCCGCATCGTCGACACCTCGCGCCAGCTGGCCACGGTGATCGACGACCTGCTGGCCATGGCGCGCAGCGACATCGATGCCCTGTCGCTGGTCAAGCGCCCGCTGGACCTGGCCGACCCGGTGCGCGACGCCCTGCTGCAGGCGGCCGCCCTGGGCGCGGCTCGCAGTGTGCGGCTGCAGGCCGATGCCCTGCCGCAGGGCCGCTGCTGCGTGATGGGCGATGCACAGCGGCTGCGCCAGCTGCTGCTGATCCTGCTGGACAACGCGGTGCGCTACTCGCCCGACGGTGCCGAGGTGCGCCTGCGCCTGCTGCCGGCGGCTGCGGACAGCCCGCACTGCTGCATCGAGGTGGCCGACGACGGCATCGGCATTGCCGCGCACGAGCTGCCGCAGGTCTTCGAGCGCCACTTCCGGGGCGAAGCCGCACGCCGCAAGCGGCCCGACGGCAGCGGCCTGGGCCTGGCCATCGCCCAGGCGCTGGCACGCGCCCATGGCGGCCAGGTCACGCTCAGCAGCACCCTGGGCCAGGGCAGCGTGGCCCGCCTGCTGCTGCCCGCCGTGCCGGCGTTTGCACACGCAGCAGCAGCCCTGGAGCGCAGCGCATGAACATCCTGATCGTCGAGGACGACGACCGCATTGCCGACTTCCTGGGCCGCGGCCTGCGTGCCGAGGGCTACCGGGTGCAGCGTGCGGCCGACGGACCGACCGGCCTGGCGATGGCGCAGGACGCCGCGCGCCTGGCCCAGGCCGACGGCGACCCCACCCTGCTGCTGCTCGACCTGATGCTGCCCGGCCTGAGCGGCCTGGAGATCTGCCAGACCCTGCGCGCCGAACAGGTGAGCCTGCCCATCCTGATGCTGACCGCGCAGGGCGCGCTGGAAGACCGCGTGGCCGGGCTGCGGCTGGGCGCCGACGACTACCTGTGCAAGCCTTTCGAGTTCGAGGAACTGCTGGCGCGGCTGGAGGCCCTGGCCCGGCGCGGGCGCGACCAGCGCCCCCGGCCCGCCAGCCGCCTGCAGGTGGGCGACCTGGCGCTGGACCGCGAGCGCATGCAGGCCAGCCGGGGCGGGCGGCCACTGCAGCTCACCGCCCGCGAGCTGGCCCTGCTCGAACTGCTGATGAGCGCGCCCGGCCGCCTGTTCAGCCGCGAGCGCATCCTGGCCAATGTCTGGGGCAGCAGCGAAGACCCGCTGACCAATGTCGTCGATGTCTACATCCGCCGTCTGCGGGCGCGCATCGACACCGACGGCCAGCCGGCGCTGATCCACACAGTGCGCGGGCTCGGCTATCGGCTGGAGGCAGCGCAGGCAGCCTGACCAGGCGCATGCGCCCGGGGGGTGTCCACACGCCCTCAGGCGGCCAGCTTCGCCCGGTTCTTGCCGCTGCGCTTGGCGTCGTACATCGCCGCGTCGGCGCGCGACAGCAGCGCATCCAGCGCAAGCGCCCCGCCCACCGACGAAGCCACGCCGATGCTGACCGTCACGCCCCTTGGCTCGCCGCCGGCACCGTCCACCCGGGCTGCGGCAATGGCTTTGCACAGGCGGTCTGACAGCTGCAAGGCGTCGGCCGGGGCCGTGGCCGGCAGCAGTGCCACGAACTCTTCGCCGCCCCAGCGCGCCAGCATGTCCTGCGGCCGCAGGCTGGCCAGGCACTGCCTGGCAAACATCTGCAGCACGGCGTCGCCCGTGCTGTGGCCATACCGGTCGTTGATCTGCTTGAAGTCGTCGATGTCCATCAGCAGCACCGATGTCGGTGACGCGTTCTGGCCAGCGCGGCCGACCGCCTGGTGGCCACGCTCCATGAAGCAGCGCCGGTTCAGCGCGCCGGTCAGGGCGTCGGTGTTGGCCAGGGTCTGCGCCAGGGCCCGGGCGTGGTTGAGCTCTTCCAGCAGCTTGAGCAGCACCATCGCCACCGGCCCGGCCACCAGCGTTGGCACCAGCACCGCAATCAGCACCGCCACGGCATACATCGAGCCCGGCACGTCCGAGACCGCCAGCGACAGCAGGGTGATGAGCACCGAGCCCGCCACGCTGGCGCCGACGATCACGCCCACGGCCGCCCAGCGCGGCAGCGACAGCAGTGACCGGATACAACGTGCCCATGGCTTCATCAGCGGTTGTCGGCCGCTGGCAGCCTGACTTGATGGTGGGGCTGGGGTCGCGCGCAAGTTCTCAGGCCGCCAATGCCGGCCCCAGCAAGGCCAGCATCGCCGCCCCGGCCGCCTGCGCGGCCTGCGGGTTGTCGGGCGACAGGCCGAACAGACCGTTGCACTGGCCTTCGGTGACCAGCGTGGCATAGCCGTGCACCGCCGACCAGGCCAGCAGCAGACGCTGCGGCAAAGACGCGGGCGGCAGTTGCCGGTCGGCCATCACCGCCGCCATGGCCTGGCCCAGCATTTCGGCGGTGGCCTGGCCGGCCGCTGCCAGCTGCGCATCGCCAGGGTCGAGCCGGTCGCTGCCGAACATCAGCTGGAAGTGGGCGCGGTTGGCCAGCGCAAAGTCGATGTAGGCCTGCCCCACGGCCTGCAGTTGCAACACCGGATCGGGGGGCGCGGCGTCGCGGTGGCGCTGCATCAGGGCGGCCATGCGCTCGAAGCCCACCGTGGCGAATGCGGTCAGCAAGCCGCGTGCATCGCCGAAGTGGTGTGCCGGCGCCGCATGCGACACGCCCGCCCGCCGCGCGCAGGCCCGCAGCGTGAAGGCGTCCACGCCCTGCTCCAGCAGCAGGGCTTCGGCCGCCGCCAGCAAGGCTTCGCGCAGCGCGCCGTGGTGGTAGCCCGGCATGGCGGCGGGCTGTGCCGCCGGCACCGCTGCCGTTGCCGGGCCTGTAGCCCGCCTGGTCCGGGAAGTCATCGACGCATTCTAATCTTGACAGTGTCAACACGCGCCGCTAGATTCCACCCCGTGATCTTGACACCGTCAAGACAAAAGGAGCTGCGTGTGACGCCACCGGTCTGGTTTTCCATCGCCAACCCGTTTGCACTGCTGGGTTGGGTGATGCTCATCGCGGCCTTGTTGGCGCCCGCGCAGGGGGCCTGGCGGCAGCGCCTGCTGTGGCTGGCCGGGCGGGTGTGGCCGCTGATGCTGGGGCTGGGCTATGCCGCTGCGCTGGTGGCCCACTGGGGCAGCGCGCCCGGTGGCGGCTTTGGCACGCTCGACGAAGTGGCCGCGCTGTTCCGCTCGCCCGGCAACTTGCTGGCGGGGTGGTTGCACTACCTCGCGTTCGACCTGTTCATCGGCCGCTGGGTGGTCGATGACGCCACGTCGCGCGGCCTGCAGGGCCACGCCCGGTGGGCCTTGCTGCCCTGCCTGCTGCTGATCTTCCTGTTCGGCCCGGTCGGCCTGCTGCTGTACTTCGGGCTGCGCCATGCCGTCTTCAGCCAGGGGGTGGCCCATGGCCGCTGATCTGGCGCGCCGGGGCCAGCCACCGGC
>JARXAJ010000156.1 GCA_029865965.1 Aquabacterium sp. | reverse complement strand
GCCCAGGACACCACCGCCGCCCAGCGCGGCGGTGCGGGTCATCATGCGGGTCTCTTCCACCGCCTGATCGCGGCTGCCGCGGCCCCAGCCGGCCCGCGTGCGGTCGCCGGCGTAGCGGCCTTCACCCGCGCTGGTGCTGTCCAGGCTGCCATAGCCGCCCAGGCCCGCGTCGCCGCCGCCGGTGGTGGTGCCGCCGGCGCCGCGTCGGCGGATGAAGGGCCGCAGGTCGACGTCCTGCATCACGTGCTGGCCAATCAGCCAGCGGTTGGTCTCGTGGTACGCCTCCTGGGCCAGGTTGGCGAATTCTTCATGCAGCAGCGGCTGCGCTTCGCGCCAGTCGGCCGCGCCGAGGCCGGCGCTGCGCCAGCCGTCCAGCACCACCCGCGCCAGGATGTGGGCGCGCAGCATGTCATGGGTGTCGAGCTCGCTGCGGCGCTCCAACATGGCCATGCGCGAGCGCAGGTCGGTGAACTCCCAGCCAGCGCGGTCCATGATGGCCAGCGCCAGACGCGAGGTGAGGATCTCGCGCTCGATGACGTCGTTGTCCACCAGCGACAGGCCGCCACCGGCGCCCATGGGCGGCAGGTCGCCGGGCTGTGATGCGGTGCTGCCATGCTGCATCACGTGGCGCAAGCCGTGTGACATGGCACCGTGCCAACCGCCCGCCAGCTTCAGCAGCGCCTGCACCAGGTCACGGCGCCGCTGGGCGACGGCGTACTCGGCCGGTTTGTCGAGCAGTTCACGCGCGCCGTTGCCCACACGTGCCACCAGGGCTGGCAGGCCCTTGAGCAGCATGTCGACGTAGCGCCGCCGCGCCTGGCTGGCAATCTGGGCGGGGTCTGCGACGCTGGCCATGGGGAACGGGTGGGTCGGCTGGTGCTGCTGCGGTCCAGCCCCGTTTCTACACCACGGCGCCGGCGTTCGGATCGTTGGGGTCGTGCTCCTTGCCCGACGACTTGATCAGGTCCTCGCGCTTGACGCCCAGCCACATTGCGATGGCTGCGGCCACGAACACGGACGAGTAGATCCCAAAAAGAATCCCGATGGTCAGCGCCACTGCAAAGTAATGCAGGGTGGGGCCGCCGAACAACAACATCGACAACACCATCAATTGTGTGGATCCGTGGGTGATGGCGGTGCGGCTGATCGTGCTTGTGATGGCGTGGTCGATCGTCTGCGGCGTGGTCATCTTGCGGTACTTGCGGAACGATTCGCGTACCCGGTCGAAGATCACCACCGACTCATTCACCGAGTAACCCAGCACCGCCAGCACCGCCGCCAGCACCGCCAGCGAGAATTCCCACTGGAAGAAGGCGAAGAAGCCCAGGATGATGACCACGTCATGCAAGTTGGCGATGATGCCGGCCACGCCGAACTTCCACTCGAAGCGGAAGGCCAGGTAGACCACGATGCCGATGACGACGAAGGCCAGCGCCTTCAGGCCGTCGGTGACGAGTTCATCCCCCACGGCCGGGCCGACGAACTCGGTGCGCGACAGCTTCAGCGGCTCGGCGCCGGCCTTCACGCAGCTGGGCCGGCTGACCTGCTCGCCCTGCGGCGTGGTGTAGGCCTTGGTTTCGACTGCGCCGCCCTCGGCGGTGCAGAGCTTGGCGAACACCAGCGGGGCCACCTGGTCCTGCTTGACGCCTTCAGGCACCGGCAGGCGGATCAGCACATCGCGCGAAGTGCCGAAATTCTGCACCTGCACTTCGCCGAAGCGCAGACCTTCGACCGTGCCGCGCACCTTCTCCAGGTCGGCGGCCTGGGCGTATTCCACCTCCAGCACGGTGCCGCCGGTGAATTCGATCGACAGGTGCAACCCCCGGGTGACCAGGAAGAACACCGCCAGCGCGAAGGTGATGAACGAGATGGCGTTCAACACCAGCGCATAGCGCATGAACGGGATGTCGCGGCGGATGCGGAAGAATTCCATGTGTGTGCTCCTGGCCTGGTCAGGCCTTGGCGGCCGGCTCGTCGTCGATCACCACCGGTGGTTTGCTGCCTGCATCGCCATTTGGCCGCCACACCTGGCCGATGGACACGCTCTTCAGGCGCTTCTTGCCGCCGTACCACAGGTTGACCAGGCCGCGCGAGAACATCACGGCCGAGAACATGCTGGTGAGGATGCCCAGGCAGTGCACCACGGCAAAGCCCTTGACGAAGCCCGAACCGAAGGTCAGCAGCGCCAGGCCGGCGATCAGCGTGGTGATGTTGCTGTCCAGGATGGTGGCAAACGCCTTCTCGTAGCCGGTGTTGATGGCCGCCTGTGGACTGGCGCCGGCGCGCAGCTCTTCGCGCACCCGTTCATTGATCAGCACGTTGGCGTCGATGGCCATGCCCAGCGTCAGCGCGATGGCGGCCATGCCCGGCAGCGTCAGCGTGGCCTGCAGCATCGACAGCACCGCCACCAGCAACAGCAGGTTGAAGGCCAGTGCGATGGTGGAGAACACGCCGAACAGCAGGTAGTAGGCGCACATGAACACCGCGATGGCGGCAAAGCCGTAGCCCACGCTGGCAAAGCCCTTGGCGATGTTCTCGGCGCCCAGGGTCGGGCCGATGGTGCGCTCTTCGATGATCTCCATCGGCGCGGCCAGGCTGCCCGCGCGCAGCAGCAAGGCGGTGTCGGCCGCCTCGGTGGTGGTCATCCGGCCGCTGATCTGCACCCGCCCGCCGCCGATCTCGGACCGGATCACCGGCGCGGTGACCACTTCGCCCTTGCCCTTCTCGAACAGGATGATGGCCATGCGCTTGTTGATGTTCTCGCGCGTGACATCGCGGAAGATGCGGGCGCCCTTGGCATCGAGCGTCAGGTGCACCGCCGGCTCGCCGGCGTTGTCGCCCGAGAAGCCGGGCTGGGCGTCGGTGAGGTTCTCGCCAGTCAGGATGACCTGGCGGAACACGATGATCGGCGCGCCGTCCTTCTCAAGGTAGCGCTCGCTGCCGAAGGGCACCGGCCCGCCGCCCGACAACGCCGACAGCGCCTCGGTGCTGGTGTTGACCAGGCGCACTTCCAGCGTGGCGGTGCGGCCGATGATGTCCTTGGCCTTGGCGGTGTCCTGCACGCCAGGCAGCTGCACCACCACCCGGTCGGTGCCCTGCTGCTGGATCACCGGCTCGGACACGCCGAGTTCATTCACCCGGTTGTGCAAGGTGGTGATGTTCTGCTTGACGGCAGCGTCCTGCACCGCCTTGGCCGCAACGGGCTTGAGCGTGCCGGTCAGGCGGAACTCTGCGCCGTCGGGGGCTTCGATCCAGTCCAGGTCGGGCAGCTGTTCACCCAGCAGGCTGCGGGCCTGGGCCATCACCGCGCTGTCGCGAAAGCGCAGCACCACTGCATTGCCGTCGCGGGTGACGCCGGCGTGGCGGATGTTCTTGTCGCGCAGCAGCGTGCGGATGTCGCCGGTGACCGACTCAGCCTTCTTGGTCAGCGCCGCCTTCATGTCGACCTGCATCAGGAAGTGCACGCCACCGCGCAGGTCCAGGCCCAGGTACATCGGCAGCGCATGCAGGCTGGTCAGCCAGTGCGGTGAGCGGCTCAGCAGGTTCAGCGCGATGATGTACGACGCGTTGGCTGCATCGGGGTTCAGCGCCTTGGTGATCGCGTCCTTGGCCTTGATCTGCTCGTCGGTGCTGCGGAACCGGGCCTTGACGGAATTGCCCTCGAACTGCACGAAGTCAGCCTTCAAGCCAGCCGCGACCAGTGTCTGCTCGACACGCGGCACCAGACCGCCATCGATCTTGAGCGTGGCCCGGCCGCTGGAGACCTGGACTGCGGGCGCCTCGCCGTAGAAGTTGGGCAAGGTGTAGAGCAGACCGATCAGCAGCGTGATGCCGAGGATCAGGTACTTCCACCAGGGATAGCGGTTCATCGTGGGTTCCTCGGCCTGGCGGCCTGCAGGGGCGCGGCGCTGGGCCTGCCCGTGGCCGACCATCGGCCATCAAGCCACCCGCGCGGGGTGGCGTGGAACCGGGCCGCTGGCAGCGCAGCAGCCCGGCGCCGGATCACTTGCCGAAGGTGCCCTTGGGCAACACCTGCACCACCGACGCGCGCTGCACCTGCAGCTCGACGCCGTTGGCCACTTCCACGTTCACCATGCTCTCGCCGAGCTTGGCCACGCGGCCGATCAGGCCGCCGGCCACCACCACCTCGTCGCCCTTGGCCAGGGCATCGATCATGGCCTTGTGCTCCTTCTGGCGCTTCATCTGCGGGCGAATCATGATGAAGTACAGCACCACAAACATCAGCACCAGCGGCAGCAGCTGGCCGAGCGAGCCGAACATCGATTCAGCGCCTCCAGCGGCGGCGGCCGGAGCGGTCTGGGCAAAGGCGTTGGAAATGAACACGTCAGGAATCCTTGAAAAGGTGGGGCTCGGCTGGCGGGCAGCCAAACCATGCATTGTAGGTTGGGGGGTGGCCCGGTGGTGGTGGCCGGGCGCGCCAGTCAGAACAGGGCCATGCTCAACTTGCGCCGGTATTGGTCGACCACCGGGTCGCTGGGTGCGACGGCGGCATGGCCGGTGAGTTCCAGCGCGCCCTTGGCCTTTTCGGCGCCGGGGGCGGCCTTGGGCTGCGGTTTGGTCAGCAGTTCGAGGATGGCGACATAGGTCTTGCGTGCCAGCTCACCGTTCCACGCCTTGTCGCGCATCACGATTTCCAGCAACGCGTCCATCGCGTCGGTGAAGCGGCCCGCTGCCATCAACCCCTGGGCCAGCTCATAGCGGGCGTCGAAATCACGCCGGTTGGCGGCGATGGCGGCTTCCAGCACCTGCGGGCTGCGCGCAGTGGGCGCTTTCTCGCAGGCAGTGAGCCACAAGCCCAGCGCGGCAATGCGGCCGTCGATCATCGCCTTGCTGGCCACCGGCTCCCAGGCGCTGCGGGCCTGCGGCAGGCGGCCAGATTCGATCAGCAGCTTGACGTAGTCGCAGCGGGCGCCGTCGTTGCCCGGGTCGACGGCCACGGCCTGCTGCAGCTTGGCCAGGGCGGCGTCGATGTCGCCATCGGCTTCCAGGGCCTCGGCCTCGGCGGCGTCTTCCTCGGCTTCCAGCGCTTCGGTGCTGGGCACGTGGCGGTCAAGGAACTCGCGGATCTGCGCCTCGGGGATGGCGCCGACGAAGCCGTCGACCGGTTGGCCGTCCTTGAACAACACGCAGAACGGGATCGACCGCACGCCGAAGGCCTGGCTCAGCTGGCCGGCGATCTCGGGCTGGTCATCGCTGTTGAGCTTGGCCAGCTTGAAGCGGCCGGCATAGGCCACCTCGACTTTCTCGAGCAGCGGGCCCAGCGTGCGGCAGGGGCCGCACCAGGGGGCCCAGATGTCGAGCAGCACCGGCTGCTGTGCCGAGGCCTGGATCAGCTCGGCTTCGAAATTCTGGATGGTGATGTCGCTCATGGCTGCGCCCGGAAGGGGTGGTGGGAAGCAAGCGGCGGTCGATCAGGGCTGCCGCCTACAATTCAATGCTTTTGCATCTGCCGGCGCACAAGCGCCGTCTGCCTTGGAACCCAGGCCGTGGACCCCAGCACCGACAACCGCCCGCCAGGCGACCCCGCCAACCGCCCGCAGCCGCCCGACGGGGGCGCAGCTGGCGTGCAGGTGGGGGTGTTGATGGGCTCGTCCAGCGACTGGGAAACGATGCGGCAAGCGGCTGCGATTCTCGCCGAGTTTGGCGTGGCCCATGAATGCCGCGTGGTGTCGGCCCACCGCATGCCCGATGCGATGTTCGCCTACGCCGAGGCGGCAGCCGGCCGCGGGCTGGTGGCCATCATCGCCGGTGCTGGCGGTGCGGCCCACCTGCCGGGCATGCTGGCGGCCAAGACCACCGTGCCGGTGCTGGGTGTGCCGGTGCAGTCGAAGGCGCTGTCGGGGGTGGATTCGCTGCATTCGATCGTGCAAATGCCCAAGGGCATCCGGGTGGCCACCTTCGCCATCGGCGCGGCCGGCGCCGCCAACGCGGCGCTGTTTGCGGTGGCGATGCTGGCCACCGGCAACCCGGCGCTGCGGGCCCGGCTGGACGACTTCCGTGCCCGCCAGACCGCCGCCGCCGTGGCGATGACGGCCGAACTGACATGAGCCCACCTCCCGTCCTTCCCGGCGCCACCCTCGGTGTGATGGGCGGTGGCCAGCTTGGCCGCATGTTCGTGCAGGCGGCCCAGTCCATGGGCTACTTCACCGCCGTGCTTGACCCCGACGTGACATCGCCGGCCGGCCTGGTGGCGCACCACCACATTACCGCCGATTACCTCGACGCGCAGGGCCTGGCGCAGCTGATGGAGCGCAGCGCCGCCATCACCACCGAATTCGAGAACGTGCCGGCCGGCGCCCTGGCCACGCTGGGCGCGCAGCGGCCGGTGGCGCCCACCGCCGACGCGGTGGCGGTGTGCCAGGACCGCGCGGCCGAAAAAGCCCAGTTCGCCCGCAGCGGCGTGCCCTGTGCCCCGTATGCGCTGATCGACACGCCCACGCAGCTGGCGGCCGTGTCCGACGCCCTGCTGCCGGGCATCCTGAAGACCGCGCGGCTGGGCTACGACGGCAAAGGCCAAGCGGTGGTGGCAGACCGTGCGGCGCTGGCTGCCGCCTGGCACAGGCTGGGCCAGGTGCCCTGCGTGCTGGAGCAGAAGCTGGCGCTGGCGCTGGAGCTCAGCGTGGTGGTGGCCCGCAGCGCCAGCGGTGCCCTGGTGCAGCTGCCGGTGCAGCAGAACCTGCACCGCAGCGGCATCCTCGCCGTCACCCAGGTGCCATCACCCGATGCCAGCCCGGCACTGCAGCAGCAGGCGGCGGCGGCGGCGGCACAGCTGGCAGCCGACCTGGCCTATGTGGGCGTGCTGTGCGTCGAGTTCTTCGTCACCACCGACGGCGCCCTGGTGGCCAACGAGATGGCGCCGCGCCCGCACAACTCGGGCCACTGGTCGATCGACGGTGCCGATGTCTGCCAATTCGGCCTGCAGGTGCGCACCCTGTGCGGCCTGCCGCTGGTGGCGCCGCGCCAGCACTCGGCCGCGGTGATGCTGAACCTGCTGGGCGACCTGTGGTTCGACGCCGGCGGTGCCGAGCACACACCGCCCTGGGCGCAGGTGCTGGCCCTGCCCGGCGCCCATCTGCACCTGTACGGCAAGACCAGCGCCCGCCCGGGGCGCAAGATGGGCCACCTGACGGTGACTGCGGCCACGCCCGGCCAGGCCCGCGCCACTGCGCTGCAGGCTGCAGCCCTGCTCGGCCTGCCGGCCTTCTGAACCATGCCCGTCCTGGCCGGTGACGATCCGGCGGCACAGGCTGCCGCAGCGCAGTGCCTGGCCGATGGCGGCCTGGTCGGCCTGCCCACCGAAACCGTGTACGGCCTGGCCGCGCGCGCCGACGCCGATGCCGCCGTGGCCGCCATCTTCAGCGCCAAGGGCCGGCCCCCCGACCACCCGCTGATCGTGCATGTGGCCGGGCTGGCGCAGGTGGCCGCCTTCACCGATGCGCTGCCGCCAGCGGCACAGCGCCTGGCCGCAGCCTTCTGGCCCGGGCCGGTGACGGTG
>JARXAJ010000090.1 GCA_029865965.1 Aquabacterium sp. | reverse complement strand
GTCATGCGCGGGCCTGTTGGCATGGGTGCCTTGGGTTGTTGGAGGGCTGTCATTCCTACCTCATTGCTCTCTGAACTATCGGGGGTAGGTGCAGCAGGTCATATTGGCACAGGGGGCAGCATGGCGTTCTGACCCTTGCCTAGAATCCACGCATGCCCGTGGTGTTCCGCTACAAAGGTTTTCGCTTTTTCTTCTACTCCAACGAGGGTAGCCCTCGCGAGCCGGTGCATGTGCATGTGCGCTCGGGTAGCAGTGAGGCCAAGCTCTGGCTCGAACCAGAGGTTCGGGTGGCCGCCAGCTTCGGCTTTGACGCCGGTACCCTGCGCGAGTTGGTGGAAGTCGCACAGAGCAATCAAGCGCTGATCGAAAGGACTTGGCATGAGTACTTCAGCTAATGCTGTGCGATTTGACGACGACAGCCTGTGGGTCGACCTGGACGACGGCAGGCGCATCGCCGTCCCGCTGGCCTGGTTCCCCCGCTTGCTGGCTGCCACCCCTGAACAGCGTGCGCGGTTCGAGCTGAGTCCGCGCGGCATTCACTGGGAAGCGCTGGACGAGGACATCTCCATCGATGGCCTGCTGGCCGGCCATGGTGATCGGACCCATGGCCGCCTTGTGGTGCCGGGCTGAGGCTGGCGACCGTCGCCCACACGTCAGGCAATCTGAGAGATTCAAACGACCGGTCTGACGGGACGCGAATGTCGGGTGATCGCCGGGAGCCGGTACCGGCCAAGGTCAGCTCTGTGGCGATCCAGTTCCATGAATGCAATGCGCGGCCATGGCCACACCTTCGACGCGGCGCTTGGCCAGTCTCAGCAGCTTGTGCACGGCCTGCGGGGTATTGGTCGCGTTTGCCTCGCCAAGCCCTTGTCGCCGCCCGCCTGCCCCGCCCTATCACCCGCCACCGAACACGCTGCGAAAGAAGCCGCTGACCGCCCGCCCCACCGACCCCGGCGCCACCACCGCCATGAACAGCACCCCGGCCAGCGCGCCGGCGATGTGGGCGTCGTGGTTGATGCGCCCGGTGCGCGACCGGCTGGCCCACACGCTGAACACCAGGTAGGCCACCGCGAACAGCGGCGCCGGGATGGGGAAGGGCAGCGGCAGGATGAAGATCGACGCGGTGGGAAACACCACGATCGACGCGAACAGCACCGCCGAGATCGCGCCCGACGCACCCAGGCTGGCATAGCCCGGCTCGCGCCGGTGCAGCACGGCCGTGGCGGCGCTGCTGGTCAGCAGGCCCACCGCATACAGCAGCACGAACAGCGGCGTGCCCAGCGCCCGTTCCAGCCCGAAGCCGAAGGCCCAGAAGGTGAAGGCGTTGAAGCCCAGGTGCATCAGGTCGGCGTGGATGAAGCCGCTGGTCACCAGGGTGTGCCAGTCGCCGCGCCGGGCCAGGCCGTGGGGCCGCAGCAGCTGGCTGCTGATCAGCGCCGGAAAGCGGGTCAGCCCGAGGGCGCTGACCACCAGGATGGCGGCCAGCAGCAAGGTGGCGGCCGGGGCGCCGGCGGTGGTGCGCAAGAGGGTATCCATGGGCACACTCTAACGACCAGTGCGGCGCCGCCGGGCCGCACCGCCTGCGCCATGCCCGCTCAGTCGTCGAAGCCCCGGAACACCGCCGCCTCGTCCACGCTCTTGCGCTGCGACACCACCGCATTGGCCGGGAAGCTGTCATCGGGCCAGCCCATGGCGATGCAGGTCTGGATGACCTGGTCGTCGGGGATGCCGGCCTCGGCCCGCACCACCGGGCTTTGCATGATGCCCTGGCTGTTGATCACGCAGCCCAGCCCGCGTGACCAGGCGGTGTTGACGATGCAGTTGACCACGCCGCCGCAATCAAACGGCGCGATGTCGCTGCCGTGGATGCTGCGGTCGTAGGTGACGACGATGGACACCGGCGCGTCGAACTGCCGGAAGCCCCGCAGCACCCAGTCGTCGCGGGCGGGCTTGTCTTCGCGGGCGATGCCCATGGCGGCGAACAACTGCTTGGCCACGCCGATCTGCCGCTCGCGGTGGGCGCCCTCGTAGCCGGGGCCCAGGCGGAATTCACGGCTGTGCGGCACGCCGGCCAGGTTGCGCTCGACATTGCCGGCGCGGATGCGGTCGAGCACGGCGCCGGCCACCACATAGAAGTTCCAGGGCTGGGTGTTCAGCGAGGTCGGCGCCCGCATCGCCACCGCCAGGATCTCGCGCACCAGCGCCTGGGGCACCGGCTTCTTCAGGTAGCCGCGGATGCTGCGCCGGCCCAGGACCACGTCGTCGAATTCCATGGCCATCACCTCAGCACGATCACGTCGTCGGCCGCGGGGTCGGCATACAGCCGCTGCACCAGGTCTGCCCGGCGGGTGAGGCCGGCCTTCTGGTTGATGTAGCCCTTGTCGGTGAGCTCGTTGCCGTCGATCGACGGCGGCTCGGTCAGCAGCAGGGCGCGGCCGATGCGCCGGCTGCTGGCGCCTTGCGTGGTGGCGTTGTGTGCCGTCAGCCCGCGTTGCACCGCACTGCGCACGGCGGGGTGGGCCACGATGGTGTCGAAGGTGGCGTCGGGCTGGCCGATCAGCTGCCGGCAGGCCGACAGGTTGGGCCAGGCCAGCAGGGCCACATACGGCTGGTCCTGGCCGGCCACCAGCGCGTCCAGCAGCACCGGCGAGCAGGCGGCGATGCAGTCGGTGCGCAGCTCGCCCACATGCACGAAGGTGCCGGTGGTCAGCTTGAATTCCTCAGTCACCCGGCCGGCAAACACCAGGCCGCCGGCCGGGTCGGCCGGGTCGAACAAGGTGCCGGCATCGCCGATCTTGTAGAAACCTTCGTCGTCGAAGGCGGCGGCGGTCAGCTCGGGCTGGTCGTGGTAGGCCGAGAACACGTTGATGCCCTTCAAGCGCAGTTCGTACATGCCGGCGGTGGCTGTGGGGATCAGCTTCAACTGCACGCCAGGGAAGGGCAGGCCGATCAGGCCCACCCGCTCGGTGTTCCAGTAGGTGCCGGTGGATGTGGGTGCGGTCTCGGTCGAGCCCCAGCCGGTGTAGAACACGATGCGGTGGCCGGTGTACTTCACCGCCAGCGCCTGCATGCGGGCATACAGGTCGTCGGGCAGGCGGGCGCCGCCGTAGGCCAGCAGGCTCAGGTTCTTGAAGAAGCTCTGGGCCAGCGCGTCGTCCTTCTCCAGCGCGGCGGCCAGCACCGCATAACCCGACGGCGCGTTGGAATACAGCGAGGGCGAGATCTCGCGCAGGTTGTTCAGCGTCTGCTCGAACTGCCCGGGCACCGGCCGGCCGTCGTCGATGTAGAGCGTGCCGCCTTCGCCCAGGATGCCGTGGAAGGTGGAATTGCCGCCCATGGTGTGGTTCCAGGGCATCCAGTCCAGGATGACCGTGGGCCCGGGCCCGGGCGTGTTGCGCGCCTGGTTGCCCTGGGCCACGTTCGCACACATCATGCGTTGGGTGTTAACGACAGCCTTCGGCATGCCGGTCGACCCGCTGGTGAAGAGCAGCTTGCCCACCGTGTCGGGTGTGATGGCGGCGATCGACACCGCCACCTCGTGCGTGACCGGCGTGCGCGCCATGGTGTCGAAGGCCAGGCTGGCGATTCCTTCCGGCGGGCGGTCCACATGCACGATGGTCAGGCCGTCGAGCTGGCCGTTGGCCTGCAGTGCATCCAGCGCCTTCTGGAACTGCGCGCCGTCCTGCACCAGCACCACCGCCGGCTTGACCAGGTTGAACAAATACTTCAGCTTCAGGTGGTCCTGGCTCAGCAGCGAGTAGCTGGCCGAGATCGGCGCCACCGGCAGCCGGGCCTGCATGCCGGCCTGGGTCATCAGCGCGTGTTCCAGCGAGTTGCCCGACAGGATGGCCACCGGCCGCCCAGGGGCCACGCCCAGCCCCAGCAGCGCCTGGGTCAGGCTGTCGACCAGGGCCTTGCCCTCGGCGTAGCTGATGCGCCGCCATTGCCGGTCAGCGCCCTTGCGCTGGGCGATCCAGGTCTGGTCGGGCCTGGCCGCCGCCCATTTGGCCAGCAGCGCCGGGATGTGCGGCGCAAACGGCTGCAGCGGGATGCGCGACTGCAGCACCATGCTGCCGTCGGGCCGGCGGTCCACCGCGATGTCGCGCGGCAGCCAGTTCATCTTGCGAAAAGGCGGCTGCTTGGCTGCGCCGCTGTCGGTGCTGGTGCTGGTGCTGGTGCTCATGGTTGTGCTCATTGGCCCTTGAAGTCAGGCGTGCGTTTTTCCAGGAAGGCGCGCATGCCCTCGGCCATGTCCTGTGTCTTGAACAGCGGCAGCAACTGCAGGTAGACATGGTGCACATGGTCGGGGAAGTTTTCGTTTTGGCCCATGCGCATCATGCGTTTGCTGGCCTGCACCGCCAGCGGCGCGTTGGCGGCGATCTCGGCGGCCATCGCGCGGGCGGCGGCCTGCAACTCGGCATCGGGCACCACCAGGTTGGCCAGGCCCCAGTCCAGGCTCTCGGCCGCGCTGAGGGTGCGGCCGGTGAAGATCAATTCAGCCGCCTTGGCCCAGCCGATCAAACGCGGCAGGAACCAGGTGCCGCCCGATTCAGGCACCACGCCGCGCTTCACGAAGGCTGCAGCCAGCTTGGCCGATGTGGCCATGATGCGGATGTCGCAGCCCAGCGCGGTGTCCATGCCGTAGCCCGCCGCGCCGCCGTTGATGGCGCAGATGGTGGGCTTGTCCATGGCGTGCAGCACCGTGGGCGGGGTGTTGCGCAGATCCAGCGTGGTGCGGTTGCTGTTGTCGTTGGCAATGCCGGTGCTGCCGCCCACTTCACGCAGGTCCAGCCCGGCGCAGAAGGCGCGGCCGGTGCCGGTGAGGATGACGCAGCGCACATCGGTGTTGGCATTGGCGCGCAGCAGCGCGGCGCTCAGGTCATTGAGCATCGCGCGGCTGATGGTGTTCATGCGCTCGGGCGCGTTCAGCGTGATGGTGGCGATGTGCTCGCTGATGGCGTACAGCACTTCGGATGCGGGCATGGTGGCGGGCTCCGTCACTGCGGTTGTCACAGTGTGTAGACGCGGGCAGCGGTGTCGTGGAACAGCATCTGCTGGTCGGCCGCGCTGTAGCGGGCGGCGATCTTCTTCATCGCGTTCCAGTAAACGCCGTAGGGCAGCGACCGGCGGTCGACCGGAAAGTTGCTTTCGAACATGCAGCGCCCGGGGCCGAAGCAGTCGATGGTGTGGTGGTACCACCGGGCCTGGGCGTCGACCATCTCGTCGCTGCTGGCCGGTCGGTCGCGGCGGTCCCAGCCGAAGCCGTTGTCGGGCATGGCCAGGCCGCCGAGCTTGGCCACCACGTTGGGGCATTGGGCGATGGCGGCGATGTCGCGCTGCCACTGGCTGAAGATGGCCTCGCGCTGGCCGGCGTACGGCCCCACGCCCAGTGGCGTGCCGAAGTGGTCCAGCACCATGGTCGTGCCCGGCACCGCGCGTGCCAGGTCGGCAAAGGCCGGGTTCTGGTGGTGGTAGTGCCAGGTGTCGAAGCTCAGGCCCCGTTCGCCCAGCCGGGCCACGCCGGCGCGGAAGGCGGGGTCGGCATACAGGCCCTCGGCACCACGGCCGGGGATGGTCAGCGCCTCGGGGTGCGGGTCGCGCGCGCCGGAATGGCGGATGCCGCGAAACAGGCCGTCACCGGCTTGGGCATGCGCATCCAGCGCTTCGCCCAGCAGCGGCCCGCCGCGCAGGTCGGCATGGGCCACGATGCCGGCGATCACCGCACCGCCGCCGCCATCCCGGCTGGCGCGGGCGATGCGGGCGACGAACTCGGTCTCGCCCACCGGTTTCAGATGGTCGGGGCCGTCGGGCCGGGTGGCGGCGCGGCACTCGATGAACACCGTCTTGACGATGCGGTGGCCGCTGTTGGTGTCGCCCCACAGGTCGCCCAGCAGGTAGGCCGGGCGCCCCGCCGGCCAGGGTGCGCCGGGCGTGCCGGCGTGCCACAGGTGGTGGTGCGGGTCGATGATGGGCCGGTCGGGGTCGATCGCATCCTCGCGGGCGAGGTCCAGCCAGGCCTGGCTTCCGGGTGTGGGTGTGCTCATGCCTTGGCCCCTTCCAGCGCCTTGCCCAGCATGCGGGCGTCTTCTTCGTAGCGGGCGTACGACGCCTTCAGCGTGGCGCTGTTGAGGATCATCTCGCCCACCAGCTGGCGGGTCTCGCCGTCCAGGATGCGGGTGCGCACCCACACGGATTCGGTGCGCGCGCTTTCGCTCAGCGCGATGATCTCGCGCTCCAGCAGGTAGGGGTGGTCCACAAACAGCGGGCCGGCGACCAGCTTGATCTCCTGCCCTGCATACAGCCCCACCGCCGGCCCCTGGCCTCGGAAGCCGGCCGCATCCATGCTGCTGCCCAGCAGCACGCTGACCATCTCGCGCGGGATGATCGCCCGGCCCCAGGGCGAGTTGGTCCCACCTTCCGGTGTGTACCAGGCGCAGGGCTCGGTGATGGCCTGCAGCTTGTCGGCCAGGCTGAACGGGTAGTGCGGCCCCATGTGCTGGCCGTGCGCCATGCGCACCGGCTCGGGGTTGCCGGCGCCTTGCTGGCCCACCCGCAGATCGCGGGTGATCACCAGTTGCTGCGGTGGCCGCAGCTTGGCGATGCGCTGGGTGATTTCGCTCGGCGGGTGCGGCCCGGCGCCCACGCTGGCGGTGCCGGTCAGCACCGGCGTGCCGTCGGCCTTCTCGGCCCAGATGCGGGTGAAGCTGGCGCCGTCTTCTGGCAGCCCGACGAAGGCGCGCACCTGCTCGCCTTCGACCACCATGGTCTGGTAGTGCGCGCTGATGCAGCCGGTCTCGAACCAGGCCGTGCCCCACAGCTGCGCCAGCAGTGGGTCGAACTGGCTGAAATGGGTGGGGCCTTCGATCGGCCCGGCGCGCAGGCCCAGGTCGGCGGCCATGGCGTCGTCGTGGATCGACTTGTGGCCGTCGTAGGTCTGCTCGGCCAGCATCTGGCGCGGCTGGCGCAGGGGGCCGCACAGACTGGGGCGGTTGGCAAACGGGGTGGCCATGTCAGTCTTCCGATGTGGGGCTGGCCAGTGTGGGGGGGTGGCCGGGGCCGTGGCTAACACCTGGGTGACAGCCCGGCGCGGCAGCCAGGCGGCCAGCGGGCAGGGCCTTCACGGGTTGATTCCCGGCACTGGGCATCCAGAATGGGTGCGCCGATTCACCTGCCCGCCCACCCCGCATGACCACCCAATCCACCCCCCGCCCCGACAGCGCCGCCTACACCGCCGACCCCGCCGCCCAGGCTGCGATGCGCAGCCCGCGCCCCGCCGGCCATGGCCCCGTGCGGGCCTATGACTGGGTCGGCCACCACGCGGCCAACCGGCCCAACAAGGAGGCGGTGCGCGAGCTGAGCCCGCGCCAGCACTACAGCTATGCCGACCTGGACCGGCGCGCCGAGGCCATGGCCGCGCACCTGCAGGCGCTGGGCATCGGCCGTGGCGAGCGGGTGGCCCTGCTGGCGCACAACGGCGTCGAGTATTTCGACCTGCAGTTCGCCTGCGGCCGCACCGGCGGCATTGCGGTGCTGCTGAACTGGCGGCTCACCGCCACCGAGCTGGAATACATCCTCAACGACAGCGCGCCGCTGCTGCTGATCCACGATGCGGAGTTCACCGAGACCGCGCGCACGCTGCAGCAGCGCTGCAACATCCGCCACCTGCTGTGCATCGACAAGCCCGCTGCCGCCAACCCGTATGAAGCCGCGCTGGCCGACCAGGCCGGCACGCAGGCCCAGCGCGAGGTGCTGACCCACGACGACGTGGTGACCATCATGTACACGTCGGGCACCACCGGCCACCCCAAGGGGGCGATGATCACCCACGGCATGAACTTCTGGAACTGCAGCAACCTGGGCACGCCGGCCGGGGTGGGCATGAAGACGGTGCACCTGTCGGTGCTGCCGCTGTTCCACACCGGCGGGCTGAACTGCTATTCCAACCCGGTGCTGCATGCCGGCGGCACGGTGGTGATCATGCGCACCTTCGACCCCGGCGCCGCGCTGCGGGTGATCGGCGATGCGGCCGAGGGCATCACGCATTTCTTCGGCGTGCCCGCGCCCTACCAGTTCATGCTGCAGCATCCTGAATTCGCCACCACCGACCTGAGCCGCCTGCAGAGCGCCGGCGTGGGTGGCGCGCCGTGTGCGCTGCCCATCCTGCAGGGCTGGGGCGCGCGTGGCGTGCACCTGATGCAGGGCTTCGGCATGACCGAGACCAGCCCGGCCTGCATCTTCCTGGACCCGGCCGACGCGCAGCGCAAGCTGGGGTCCACCGGCAAGCCCCTGCTGCACACCGAGGCGCGCATCGTCAACGACGACGGCAACGACTGCGGGCCCGATGCCATCGGCGAGCTGTGGGTGGCCGGCCCCAACATCACCCCCGGCTACTGGAACCGGCCCGACGCCACCGCAGGCGCGTTTGAAGGCCGCTGGCTGAAGACCGGCGATGCCGCCCGCATGGACGGCGAGGGCTTCTACTACATCGTCGACCGCTGGAAGGACATGTACATCTCCGGCGGCGAGAACGTCTACCCGGCCGAGGTGGAGAACGTGCTGTACCAGCTGGCGCAGGTGGCCGAGGCCGCCATCATCGGCGTGCCCAGCGACAAATGGGGCGAGGTGGGCCTGGCGGTGCTGGCGCTCAAGGCCGGGCAGTCGCTGGACAAGGACGCGGTGCTGGGCCACTGCCAGGGCAAGCTGGCGCGCTTCAAGATCCCGCACGACATCGCCATCGTGCCCGCGCTGCCGCGCAACGCCACCGGCAAGGTGCTCAAGCGTGAATTGCGCAGGCAGTTCGTCGGCAGCAACGCCCCCGCCATCACTTGAAGAATCCCATGACCACCTGGACCTGTTTCGACGTGACGCAAGACGCTGGCGTGGCGCATGTGCGCATGAACCAGCCGCAACGCCACAACGCGATGACGCCGGCCTTCTGGGCCGAGATTCCGCAGCTGTTCCGCCAGCTCGATGCCGCTGGCGGCGTGCGCGCCGTGGTGTTGTCGTCGGTGGGCAAGCACTTCAGCGCCGGCATGGACTTGAGCGTGTTCGCCAATGCCGGCACGCTGGGCACGGTGGACGTGGCCGCGCGCCAGCGCTTCCGCCACCAGCTCAAGCAGCTGCAGGGCAGTTTCAATGCCATTGCCGATGCGCGCTTTCCGGTCATCGCCGCCATCCAGGGCGGCTGCATCGGCGGCGCGGTCGATCTGGCCACCGCCTGCTGCCTGCGCTACTGCAGCCGCGAGGCCTGGTTCTGCATCCAGGAGATCAACATCGGCATGATGGCCGACGTGGGCACGCTCAACCGCATGCCCAAGCAGATCCCCGAAGCCGTGATGCGCGAGCTGGCCTACACCGGCGACCGCCTGGGCGCCGACCGGGCCGAGCGGCTGGGCTTCGTCAACGGCCTGTTCGACGACCATGCCGCCACCGTGGCCGGTGCGCTGGCGGTGGCGCACAAGATCGCCGCCCGTGCGCCGGTGGCCGTGGCTGCCACCAAGGAGCTGCTGGGCTACACCCGCGACCATTCGGTGGCCGAGAGCTTCACCTACATGAACGCGCTGCAGCCCGGCGTGTTCGACCCCGAGGACATTGCGCGGGCGGTGGCGGCGCAGAAGGCCGGCACGCCGGCGGTGTTTGCCGATCTGCCGGCCATCAACCCGGCAATGGGCTGAGCCCGCGCCCGGCCGAGATCAGGCCCAGACCACCGGCGCGCCGGTGGCATACCACTGGTCCACCGCAGCGGCCACGCTGTCCTCGATGCGGCTGCGCTTGATCTTCATCGTCGGGGTCAGCGTGCCGGCTTCCATGCTCCAGGGCTCGCGGGCCACCACCAGCATCTGCAGATGCTCATGGCTGGCCAGGCCGGCATTCACCTCGGCCAGCAGCTGGCGCAGTGCCGCGTCCACGCGGGCACGCACGGCATCGTCGGTCAGCTTGGGGCGCAGGTGTTCGTCGAGCACCACCACCGCATAGGCGGCAGGCTGGCCCATGCCAGACACCATCGACAGCTCGACCATCGGGTGGGCGTTCAGCCGGTTCTCGATCGGTGCCGGCGCCACGTACTTGCCCTTGGCGGTCTTGAACAGTTCCTTCTTGCGGCCGGTCAGCACCAACTGGCCCAGGTCGTCGTAGCGGCCCAGGTCGCCGGTGCGGAAGAAGCCGTCGTCGGTGAAGCTCTCGGCATTCAACTCGGGCTGCTTGTAGTAGCCGGCCATCTGGCCGGGCGACTTGATCAGCACCTCGCCGTCGTCGGCCAGGCGGGCCTGCACGTCGGGAAACGGCCGGCCCACGGTGCCCACAGCCTGGTCGCCCGCATCGCCGGTGTGCGAATAGGCGAAGTCCTCGGTCATGGCATAGCCTTCGGTCAGCTCCAGGCCCAGCTTGCGGTACCAGCGCAGCAGGTCGGCCGGCAACGGCGCCGAGCCGCTGCCGGCGCTGCGCACCTGGTCCAGCCCCAGGCCAGCCAGCACCTTCTTGCCCACCATAGCCGCCATGGCCGGGTTGGCGAGTGCGGCATCGAGCTGGGCGGCCGGCATCTGGGCCAGCACCGCCTGCTGGAATTTGGTCCACAGCCGCGGCACCGAGATGAAGCTGGTGGGTTGCGCCCGCTTCACATCGGCCATGAAGGTGGCCAGTGACTCGCTGAAGAACACATGGGTGTCGCCGGTGATGAAGGCGGTGCACTCGATCCAGGCGCGCTCGAAGGTGTGGGCCAGCGGCAGGTAGGAGATGACGCGTGATGCCTCCTGCACGCCGCCGTTGGCCGCCACGCCCCGGGCGACCATGCCGGAGGCGGCGGCGGTGATGCTGCCGAAGGTCTGCATCACCCCCTTGGGCTGGCCGGTCGAGCCCGAGGTGTAAAGCAGCATGGCCAGGTCGCTGGCGGCGCGCTGCGGCCGGCCGGGAAGGGGCGGCGTGCGCGCGGTGATGGCGTCCCAGGTCTCGCAGCCCGGCAGCTCGGCCAGCGCGGCAGGTGCCAGCGGCAGGGCGATGCACGGCAGGCCGGCAGGCACGCCGCCCTTCTGCAGATCCCAGGTGTCGAGCTTGCCGATGAACAGCAGGCTGGCCTCGCTGTGGCGCAGCACATAGCCAACGTTGTCGGCCGTCTCGGTCGGGAAGATGGCCACCGTGGTGCCGTCGGCCATCCAGATGGCCAGTTCGGCCATGAAGAAGTGCGCGCTGTTCTTGGCCAGCATCGCGACCCTGGCGCCCGGCGCCAGGCCCAGGGTTTGCAGGTGTGCCGCCATGCGCCGGGCCTGGTCGAGCGTCTGCGCCCAGGTGTGGTCGATCACCTCGCCGCCACCCACCGGCTGGGTGAGGAAGACGCGGTCAGGTTGCGCGGCCTCGTGCTGGTAGATGTGGTCGAGGATCAGGGTGGGGGCGTGGTCGTTGGGCATGGGGGTGATGGGCTGCGGGGATGGCTTGCACTGTCGGTGTCGGGTGGCAGCGCGGCAACAGTCGTTTCCCCCATGGCCTGCACACACTGCCACAGCGTCTGCACATACGGGTCGTCGATCTGCAGCGCCTGCAGCTGGTCGGCCAGTTGCGCCAGGTAGTGGCGGTTGCTGCCCAGCGGCCCGCAGGCGGTGGCCACGGTGGCGGCGGTTTCTTGCAGCGGCAGCTCACCCACGTATTCCGGGTGGGCGGTGTTGGCGGTGAACACCAGCGCAGGCACATCACCCTGCGGCGTGCGCAGTGGCAACAGCGCCGGTCGGTAGCCGTCACGCAGCATTTCGCGGCGCCACAGCAGGGTGGTTTCGGCGTCGACCTGGGCGGCCGGGATGCGGAACACCAGCCCGGTGCAGCAGCCGGGCTGCTGCTCCAGCGTCAACATCAGCGCCGGGCATTCGGGCGAGCCGCGCCCGCCGGTGATGCGGTAGCTGAAGCGGCGCTGCCAGCCTTGCAGGTCAGCCTGGCGCACCTCGGTGAAGCGGATGCCCGGGTCCCACATCAGCGAGCCGTAGGCATACACCCACAGATCCTGCCCCGCCGGGTGCTGCGCCAGCACCGCCTGGCGGGCGGCTTCGCGCGCATCGCACGGCAGGCGCCAGTCGGGCCCGCGCCCTTGCTGGCGCGCGCGCTCGTCCCATTCGGCCAGCACGGCGGGTGTGACGCGCAGCGCCGATGTGTCGGGTGGGGTCAGCCGGCCCAGCAGGGCGGGCAGGTGGATGAAGGCCTGTGGGGTCACAAAGATTCCGGGACGGGCGGCACACAGCGCCCGCACTGCAGTGTGCCAAATCGCTGGGCCACGTTGCAGCACCGCACGGCCGTGCTGGCCGCCCTGCGCGAAAACCATGACGAGTTGCCGGCGGATGGATGCCAGCATCGTGACCGCCGCCCCGCACACCCCCGCCATCCCCATCCCGGCCACCGACACCATGACACCCGACACCTTGCCCGCCGGCCCCACGTCCACCCAGGCGCCCGACCCCTGGCACGGCTACCCGGTGCCAGCCATGCGCTGGGAGTCGGTGTACGGCGACCGCCTGGTGCGCTGCTTCAGCAACCGGCCCACCAGCCTGCTGGCGATGTTTGCCCAGGCGGCCGCCGCCGCGCCCGGCCAGCAGGCCATGGTGTTCGAAGGCCGGCACTGGACCTATGCCGAACTGGACCGCAGCGCCGCAGCACTGGCCGCCAGCCTGGCCGCCCAGGGCCTGCAGGCCGGCGACCGGGTGGTGATGCTGCTGAGCAACCGGCCCGAGTTCCTGCAGGTGCTGCTGGCGCTGCTGCGCCTGGGCGCCATCGCCGTGCCGGTGGGCGTGCGTGAGCAGCGCCCCGGCCTGGCCTACATCGCCGGGCAATGCGGCGCGCGGGCCATGGTGTTCGACGCCAGCCTGGCCGACCGGGTGCCGTTGCCCGATGAAGCGCCAGCCCTGACCCTGCGGCTGAGCGCCGAATCCCTGCCCGACCTGCCGGCAGGCGAGGCTGTGGCGCCGCACCCCGCAGCGGAGAACGACACCGCCGTCATCCTGTACACCTCGGGCACCACCGGCCGGCCCAAGGGCGCGATGCTGACCCACCGCAACCTGGTGCATTCGGCGCTGCACTGGCAGGCCTGCTTCCGGCTGCAGCCGGGCGAGCGGTCGGCCCTGGCGGTGCCCGCCAGCCATGTCACCGGGCTGGTGGCGGTGATCGCCGCCATGTGGCGCATGGCCGGCTGCGTGGTGGTGGTGCCCGAGTTCAAGGCCGATGCCTTCGTCGCCCTGCTGGCGGCCGAGCGCATCAGCGTCACCGTGATGGTGCCGGCCATGTACAAGCTGTGCCTGATGTCGCCCGCGCTGTCCGGGGCCGACCTGTCGGCCTGGCGCATCGGCGCCTACGGCGGCGCGCCGATGCCGGTGTCGACCATCGACGAGCTGCAGCAGCGGCTGCCCACGCTGCAGGCGCTGAACAGCTACGGCGCCACCGAGACCACATCGCCCACCACCCTCATGCCGGCCGGTGGCACCCGCGACCACATCGATTCAGTGGGCGCGGTGGTACCCGCGGCCAACGTGCGGGTGATGGACGACGACGGCCGCGAGGTGCCGCCCGGCGCCACCGGCGAGCTGTGGATCGCCGGTCCGATGGTGGTGCCCGGCTACTGGGCCAACCCGCAGGCCACGGCCGAGGCCTTCACCGCCGGCTACTGGCATTCGGGCGACCTGGGCGCGGTGGACGCGCAGGGCTTCGTGCGGGTATTCGACCGCAAGAAGGACATGCTCAACCGCGGCGGCTTCAAGATCTATTCGGTCGAGGTCGAGAACACCCTGATGTCCTGGCCCGGCGTGGTGGAAGCCGCCGTGGTGGGCAAGCCCTGCCCGGTGCTGGGTGAGCGGGTGCACGCCTTTGTGCATGCGCCGGGCGTGGTGCCCAGCGCGGCCGACCTGCGCGCCCACTGTGCCGGCCAGCTGGCCGACTACAAGGTGCCCGAGTCCATCACCTTCAGCGCCACGCCGCTGCCGCGCAATGCCAACGGCAAGCTGATGAAGCGCCTGCTGCGCGAGCAGCTGCCGGTCTGACCGCACCCACCCAGCAGGCACAGCATGTCCACCCCCCACGTCAGCGCCGCACCCGACCACCTGAACCCGCCGCTGCAGGCGCTGTTCCGGCGTCTGCTCGGCGAGATCGACAGCCCCGACAGCAGCGACTGGGACGCCACCGACAGCCTGCTGGACGCCAAGGTCTACAGCGACCCCGACATCCACCGCCTGGAGGTCGAACGCATCTTCCGCCGCCTGCCGCTGTGCCTGGGCCATGCCGACCAGCTGCCCGAGCCCGGCAGCATGCTGGCGCGCGACCTGCTGGGCCTGCCGCTGCTGCTGGTGCGCGATGCGCAGGGCGACATCCAGGTGCTGCTGAATGTGTGCCGCCACCGGGGCGCGCGCCTGGTGGCCGGGCAAGACACGGTCTGCCGCCAGACCGGGCTGACCTGCCCCTACCACGCCTGGCGCTATGGCCTGGACGGCGCACTGCTCGGCGTGCCGATGGCCCAGGGCTTCCCCACGCTGGACCCTGCCAGCCGCGGGCTCAAGCGCCTGCCCAGCACCGTGCGCCATGGCCTGGTCTGGGCCGTGCTGGACCCGGCGCAGGCCACGATCGACGTGCCCGGCCTGCTGGGCGGGCTGGACGATGACCTGGCGGTGCTGGGCCTGGGCAGCCACCGGTTCTTCCGCCAGCGGGTGCAGACCCGGGCCACCAACTGGAAGCTGGTGATGGACGCCTTCCAGGAGGTTTATCACATCAAGCGCCTGCATGCCCGCACCATTGCGCCGTTCTTCCTGCATGCCAAGTCGGCTGGTGAAGCGGTGGGGCCGCACCTGCGCATCCTGGTGGGCCGCGAGCAGCTGCCCGATGCCACGGCCCTGCCACCCGGCGCCTGGGATGTGCGCCGCCATGCCACGCTGACGCACGCCATCTTCCCCAACAGCCTGCTGATCTACCACCCCGATTCGACCAGCCATCTGGGCATGTTTCCCACAGCGCCGGGCGAGATCCGCTTCGTGCACACCATGTTCACGCCGCACGCGGCGCGCAACGACAAGGAGCAGGCGCACTGGGACCGCACCTTCGACATGATCGACGGCGGCGTGTTCAGCGCCGAGGACCTGTTCATCAGCGAGCAGATTCAGCAAGGCGTGGCCTCGGGCGCGAACGACAGCTTCGTGCTGGGTCGGTTCGAGCAGCACCTGCGCCGCTTTCATGCCCAAGTGCAGGGCATGCTGCGCGGCTGACGGCGACTGGCAGCGGGCCACGCACAATCGCCGCCGGCGTCCCATCCATCCACTGAAGCGACACGACATGACACACCCACCGTGCCCCGGCATTCCCCACCCCGGCTGCGGCCACAGCACGGCCACCCGCCTGGCCATTGGCGCAGCGGCCGGCCTGCTGGCCTGGGCCGGTGCAGCCCAGGCCCAGGGTGCAGCAAGCGGCTTGCCCCTGTGGGAGCTGGGCGTGCTGTCGGCCGGCATCACGCAGCAGGCCTATCCCGGGTCGGACCAGCAGGTGCGCCGGGCCACGCTGCTGCCCTTTGGCATCTACCGCGGCCGGCTGCTGCGTGCCGACGGCGAGACCGCCGGGCTGCGTGCCGTCAAGACCGACAACTTCGAGCTGGACATCGGCTTTGCCGGGTCGTTCGGCGCCGGTCGCCAGGGCGTGGACGCACGCCGGGGCATGCCGCGTCTGGGCACGCT
>JARXAJ010000246.1 GCA_029865965.1 Aquabacterium sp. | reverse complement strand
GAGCAAAACAGGCCCACCCGAGCCGGCGCGATCGCTCAATACGACCGACCGCTCAGAGCCCAGCGCAGACAAGCCCGCTCAAGCCACCGGCGCTCGCCGCGCCTTCCAGGCGCCGAACAGCGCGATCAGCCCGGGGATGATGATCATGGCCCAGATGATTTTGCTGAGGTTGGCCTGCACCCACGGCACATTGCCGAAGACATAGCCGGCAGTCACCAGGCCCACCACCCACAGCAGCGCACCGACCACGTTGTAGACCGTGAACTTGGGCCGGCTCATCTCGGCCACGCCGGCCACAAAGGGCACGAAGGTGCGAACGAACGGCATGAAGCGCGCCAGCACCAGGGTGATGCCGCCGTACTTCTCGTAGAACGCATGGGCCTGCATGAACGCGTGCCGGTTGAACCAGCGTGATTCGGGCCACGCAAACACCTTGGGCCCGAAGAAGCGGCCGATGCTGTAGTTGACCTGGTCGCCCGCCACCGCAGCCACCAGCAACAGCACCATCACCAACGGGTAGCTCATCAGCCCCGCACCGGCCAGCGCACCCACCACGAACAGCAGCGAGTCACCCGGCAGAAAGGGCATCACCACCAGGCCGGTCTCGACGAAGATGATCAGGAACAGCAACGCATAGACCCAGCCGCCATAGGCATCGACAAAGGCCTTCAGGTGGCGGTCCACATGCAGGATGAAGTCGACCAGGGTCATGATGGCGTCCATGGCTGCCGATTATCCGGGGGTGGTGTGTCAGCCTGGCCGGCCCGGATAATCAACGCATGACATTGGCCACGCCCCCGCGCCGCATCCAGGCCCTGCCCGATGCACTGATCAGCCAGATCGCCGCAGGCGAGGTGGTCGAACGCCCGGCCTCGGTCGTGCGCGAACTGGTCGACAACGCGCTGGACGCCGGCGCCAGCCAGATCACCGTGCGGCTGATGGCCGGCGGGGTGCGCAGCATCGTGGTCGAAGACGACGGCGCCGGCATCCCGGCTGATCAACTGGTGCTGGCGGTGCAGCGCCACGCCACCAGCAAGATCGCCAGCCTGGGCGACCTGGAGGCCGTGGGCACCATGGGCTTCCGGGGTGAGGCTCTCGCGGCGATCGCCTCCATCGCTGACCTGAGCCTGGCCAGCCGCACCGCCGACGCTGCCCATGCCAGCCGGCTGGACGTCCTCAGCGGCGAATTGCAACCCGCGGCCCGCGCCACAGGCACCAGCGTGGAGGTGCGAGAACTGTTCTTCGCCACGCCGGCACGGCGCAAGTTCCTCAAGACCGACGCCACCGAAATGGCCCACTGCCTGGAAGCAGTGCGCCGCCACGCCCTGGTGCGGGCCGACGTGGGCTTTGCGGTCTGGCATGACGGCAAGCTGGTGGCGCAGTGGCGCCGCGCTGCGGGCGGCACACCGGCGCAGGCCATCGACCAGCGCATGGCCGACGTGCTGGGCGCCGACTTCATTGCCCAGAGCCGGCCGCTGGACATGACCGTAGGCGCCTTGCGGGTGCAGGGCCGCACCGGCCTGCCCGACGCCGCCCGCAGCCGCAGCGACCAGCAATACGCCTACGTCAATGGCCGCTATGTGCGTGACCGGCTGATCGGCCATGGCGCCCGCGCAGCGTATGAAGACGTGCTGCACGGCAACCGCCAGCCCAGCTGGGTGCTGTTCGTCAGCCTGGACCCGCTGCGGGTAGATGTGAACGTGCACCCCACCAAGATCGAGGTGCGCTTCCGCGACGGGCGCGAGGTGCACCAGGCCGTGCGCCATGCGGTCGAAGCGGCGCTGGCGACCTCGCGCGCGCCAGCCCTGGCCGTCGGTGAGACTGCGCCCGCAATTGCGCCTGCCCCCGCCGGGCAGCCGGCCGTGGGCCAAGCCGCCTGGGCGGATCTGCCGAACGACTTCTCCGGCGGCAGCGGCTCGGCCACGCCAGCCAGCCTGGCCTGGGTGCCGGCGGTGGCAGGCGGCCAGGCGCGCCTGGGCCTGCAGGATCTGGCGGTGCTGTATGCGCAGGAGCCGGCGCCAAACTGGCCCGCCGCAGCACCTGCTGCCCAGTCCGGGCCCCTGTCCGCCAGGCCGGCGCCCGCCCTGCCCGCCGCGCTGGTGCTGTCCACCGACGCGTGGCCGCTGGGCCGCGCTCTGGCGCAACTGGCCGGCGCCTACATCCTGGCCGAAAACGCCCAGGGCCTGGTGGTGGTCGACATGCACGCCGCCCACGAACGCATCGTCTACGAACGGCTCAAGGCCGCCCAGGGCGACACATCGGGCCAGGCCCTGCCCAGCCAGCCGCTGCTGATCCCGGCCACCTTTGCCGCCACGCCCACCGAGCAGGCCACCGCTGAAGGCTGCGCCGAGGCGCTGGCCGCACTGGGGCTGGACGTGGCGCCGCTGTCGCCCGGTGTGCTGGCTGTGCGGGCCCGTCCGGCTGCCCTGCCCGATGCCGACCCCGTGGCACTGGCGCGGGCCGTGCTGGCCGAACTGGGCGAGGTGGAATCCACCCAGCTGGTGCAGCGTGCCCGTGACGACCTGCTGGCGACCATGGCCTGCCACGGCGCGGTGCGGGCCAACCGCCAGCTCACCCTGCCAGAGATGAACGCCCTGCTGCGTGACATGGAACGCACAGCGCGCGCCGACCAGTGCAACCACGGCCGGCCCACCTGGCGCCAAGTGACGCTGCGCGAGCTGGACACCCTGTTTCTGCGCGGGCGCTGATGTCTGCCCGGCGCGCCGGGTCCGGTCATCTTTGTTTGGCGCCCCGAAGGCCGGGCTGCGCCCAGCCCCCACCGATGCAGCAAGAGAACTTGCGCTGGCCGACGTTTTCTTGGCACACCCACCGGAATGCGGGATTCGCAGACGCTGACAAGCGTGTCACAAATTGTGACGAAGCGGTCTGGACGATCCGGCCCACGCAACCTGACAGGCTGTGCCATGCAACGACGCAACTTCCTCACCCAATCAGCTGCCGTGGGCGCGGCGCTGGCGGCCAGCAATGCGGTGCAGGCTGGAACGGTCAGCCCCGGCATCGTGGTGCAGTGGAACCGTGTGATGCTGCAGGCCGTGCAGACCACGGTGATGCCGGTGACCATCGCTGCCCGCGCCATGGCCATGGTGCATGAGGCCATCTACAACGCCTGGGCCCACTATGACAAGCTGGCCTACTTCACCCAACCCTGGCTGAGCAAGCGGCTGGCGCTGGAGTGGAACAGCACCAACAAGCGACTGGCCATCAGCCACGCCGCCCACGGCGTGCTGACCGATCTGTTCCCCGGCCAGGTGCAATCGCTGTTCGACCCGCTGTTGCAGGCCAGCACCGCCGACGCCTGGACATCTCGTTTCGGGGGATCGACCGCCGACGACGTCGGCCGCAACGCGGCCTGGCGGGTGATCCAGTCACGCAACAACGATGGCGCCAACATGCGCGGCGACCTGGCGCCCGGCGCCTACAGCGACTGGACCGGCTACCAGAGCGTGAACACCCCCGACCTGGTGACCGACATCGACCGCTGGCAGCCGCTGCGCCTGCCCAACGCCGCCGGCGTGCTGACGGTGCAGCGGTTCCTCACGCCCCATTGGGGCCGGGTCAGGCCGTTTGCGCTGAAATCAGGCGATGCCTTCCGCCCGGGGCTGCACCCGCGTGGCGCCACCAAGGCGGAGATCGATGAAGTCATCCGCCTCAGTGCCGAACTGACCGACCGCAGCAAGGCGCAGGGCGACTTTTTTGCACAGAACCCGGGCAGTGTCACGCCACCCGGGCAGTGGCTGCAGATTGCCGAGCAGGTGTCGCAGATCGACCGCAACACTCTCGACAAGGACGTGAAGCTGTTCTTCACCACCGCCCAGGCCTGCCTGGACGCCAGCATCGCCGCCTGGGACGCCAAGCGCTTCCATGACCAGTCGCGCCCCTTCACGGTCATCCCGGTCCGCTTCCGCGGCCGCCCGATCCGCGCCTGGGGCGGCCCCGGCCGCGGCACGCAACATATCCATGGGGAACGGTGGGTCACCTGGCAACGCCCGGTCAACCGCACGCCGCCTTTCCCCGATTTCGTGTCTGGCCACAGCACCTTCAGCGCCGCCGCCGCCACGGCCATTTGCAAGGTGCGAGGCAGCGACCACATCACCCTGACGGCCACCGTGCCGCGCGGCTCCTTCCGTACCGATCCTGGCCTGCCAGCCGCCGACATCACCTTCATCTGGCGCTCGCTCAGCGAAGTGGCCGACGCGGCAGGGCTGTCGCGCCGGATCACCGGCCTGCACTGGGAGCGCAGTGACCTGGAAGGGCGCGCCCTGGGCCGCAAGGTCGGCGGGGCCGTGGCCCACAAGGCGCTGGAGCTGTTCGACGGCCCGCTGTAGGCCGGCGGCCAGCCTGCGCGGTCAGGCGGGCTGCAATCAGGCAGGCTGCAATCAGGCGGGCTGCAGGTAACGCGCCCGCAGCGTCGCCAGCGCCGCCGGGCCCAGGCCCAGGCGCTGGTCCAGATAGGCCGGCAGGCCACCGGGCTGGGCGTCGATGGTCCGCAGCGCGGCATCCAGAAACCCGTCATCTACCCGCCACAGCACCTTCAGCACGTCGATCGGTGTCTCGGTCTGCGGCAGCGACGGGTGGCGGTAGTGCTGGTTGGTCAGCATGTAGTCTTGCTGCACCACGCCGCGCGGCACGCCCAGCGCCAGCAGGATCAGCGCTGCGGCCACGCCGGTGCGGTCTTTGCCGGCGGTGCAATGGAAGACCACCGGTGCGTCGGCGTCCAGCAGGTGGGCGAACAGTTCTTCGAAGCGGTGGGCTTGGTCCAGCACCAGGGCGCGGTACAGGTCGGCCATCAGGTCCTGCACCACCGGCACCGTCACTGTGCTGCCGGCGGCAGCCAGCGCCTGCAGGCGCTGCACCACGGTGGGCTCGATCGACAGCGGATGTTGCACGGCACCCGGCAGTTCGTAGGGCGTGGCGGCGCGCTCGGCCACGCCGCGGAAGTCGAAGCTGCGGGCGATGCCCAGCGCCGCCAGCTGGGTGCGGTCGGCATCGGTCAGCGCGCCGAAATGGTCGCTGCGGAACAGCCGGCGCCAGCGCAGCGGCCGGCCGCCATCGCCGGCGTAGCCGCCCAGGTCACGGAAGTTGCTGACGCCTTGCAGCGGGATCAGGCGATCGGGGTGTGAGGACATGGCCGATATTGTGGCGTGGTCCAATGACGACATGAGTGAATTGCAATCCGGACAGGGGTTGGCGCCAGGTGAAGGCGTGCGCCTGTCCAAGGTGATGGCCGAGCGCGGCCTGGCGTCGCGCCGCGAGGCCGATGAATGGATCGAGGCGGGCTGGGTGCGGGCCGATGGCCGCCTGGCGGTGCTGGGCCAGCGCGTGCCGCCCGGCGCGCTGATCGAGATCGACCCGCTGGCGCGCACCGAGCAAGCCCAGCGTGTCACCGTGCTGCTGCACAAGCCGATCGGCTATGTGTCGGGCCAGGCCGAAGACGGCTACCAGCCAGCCGTGGTGCTGGTGACGGCGGCCAACCGCTGGGCAGAGGACAAGACGCCGCTGAAGTTCCACCACGGCCACCTGCGCAGCCTGGCGCCGGCCGGCCGGCTCGACATCGATTCCACCGGCCTGCTGGTGCTGACGCAGGACGGCCGCGTGGCCAAGACCCTGGTCGGCGAGGACAGCCCGGTCGAGAAGGAATACCTGGTGCGGGTGCGGCCACTGCGCGCGGTGCCGCAGGGTGAGCCCTGGCTCAGCGGCCAGGCGATGCGCACCCTGCACCACGGGCTGGAGCTCGACGGCCGGCGCCTGAAAGCGGCCCGGGTCAGCTGGGCCAATGAAGACCAGTTGCGCTTCGTGCTGCGTGAGGGCCGCAAGCGCCAGATCCGCCGCATGTGCGAACTGGTCGGCCTGAAGGTGGTGGGCCTGAAGCGCGTGCGCATCGGCAGCGTGGTGCTCGGCAAGTTGCCGATGGGCGAGTGGCGCTACCTGCGCGAGGACGAGCGCTTCTGACCATGCCTGTATCCACCGCACGCCCCGGTGGCCTGAGCCCGGGGCTGGTGGCTCTGGCGCTGGCCTTGCTGCTGGGTTTGCAGCCCGTCACCACCGACCTCTACCTGCCCGCGCTGCCCTTGCTGGCGCGTGATCTGGCAGCGCCGATGTCGCTGGCGCAGCTGACGAT
>JARXAJ010000175.1 GCA_029865965.1 Aquabacterium sp. | reverse complement strand
CCGCCGCACTGCGCGCCGTCGGGCCGCTGCACCTGGCCTGCCCGGTACGGTTGCGCCGTGACAACCCGGCAGCATCGGGCTGGCGGCTTGGCGACGGCAGCCTGGCCAGGCCCGCCGACCTGGCCCAGCTCAGCGCCGCCACCGCCCTGGTGTGGCTGGACGCCGACACCGACTGCGCCACGGGCCATGGCCCGGGAGACGCCCGGCTGGCGTTGCCGCTGGCGCTGCAGCGCGCCGGCGTCGCCGAGGTCATCGACAGCCTGTGGCCACTGCCTGCAGCAGCCACCGCCGCGCTGCAGGCCGCGTTCGCCGCGGCCCGCCAGGCCAACGCAGGCTGCACCGCCACCGCGCTGCAGCAGGCCCGCGCCGCCGTGCGGGCACGGCACCCCCATCCCGCCATCTGGGCCGCGCCCTGCCTGATTGGCGGCCAGCCGGCTCAGCGCCTGTGACGATGTCGATCGTGTCCGAGCGGCGCGCCAAAAGCGGCCTGATCTCGTCGCAAAGCACAGCCATCGCCTGGGCGATGGCGAGCATTTGCAACGACGGGCAGGGCGGTTTTGGCGTGTCGAGTGTGCATGAGAGAAAAGTTCACAGGCTCTCAGCCCAGCCAGGACTGCAGGCGCGTCAGGGCAGCAGCAGCCGGCTGAGCCCGCGCACCGACACCAGGTTGCCCGGGTTGCCGGTTTCCTCCAGCACGCCGGCCATGCGCTGCAGGATGCGCGGGCTGCGGTTGGCGCGCCAGATCAGCAAGTCGGCCAGCCAGGGGTGGTCGTTGACCTTGTTGGCCCGTTCGTACAAGTCGAAGCGGGGCTTCAGGGCGCCCAATGCGACCGCGTAACGGGCGCGGGTGTCGGCCTCGGGCTCGGGCTGGGTGCGGGCGCCCAGCAGTGCCTCGGCCGCCAGGATGCCGGTCTCCATCGCCTTGCCGATGCCCTCGCCGGTGAAGGCATAGGTGCTGCCAGCAGCCTCGCCGGTGACCAGCATGCCCGGGCGGCTGAAGCGCGCACCTTCCAGCGAGCAACGCAGCGGCGCGCCTTTCAGCCCGCCCATCGGTGTGCCGTGGGCCATCAGCTCGCCAGCGCTGGCGTGGATGCGGGCGAAGGCCGCCATCAGCGCGCGCAGGTTCACGTCTTCCATCGTGGTGCGGCCGGCCACCTGCTTGGCGTGGCTGTGGGCCAGCCCCACGCCGATGTTGAACACCCCGCCCGGGCAAGGAAAGATCCAGCCATAACCCTTGCGCAGCTGCTTGTGCCACACCACTTCCAGCGCCTTGACGCGGCCCACCAGCCCGGGGTGGTGCACATAGCCGCGCAGCGCCACGCCGCTGGGGGTGTGGCGCGTGCACAGGCCGGCGGCCATCAATGCGCGGGGCACGGCGCCGGTGGCCAGCACCACCCAGCGGGCGCGCACCTCGCACACCCCGGCGGCGGGCGACTTCAGGCGCGCACCCACCACCCTGGCCTGGTCCCCAACGCCGTCGAGCAGCGGCGCCTCGAAGCGCCAGGGCGCAAAGAACAAGGCCCCGGCCCGTTCGGCCGCCCGCTTGAGGATGTCGTCGAGCTGCTTGCGCGGCAGCACGGCCAGCCGGCCGGGCACGTCCACCCGGCCGCCCCTGCCACCGATGCAGCCCACATGGGCTGCAGGTTGGGCCTGCGCCATCACCTCGGCCAGCACGCCCAGCCGTTGCAGCGCATGGTGGGCATCGGGGATGAGCCCGTCGCCACAGACCTTGTCACGCGGAAAGTCGTGTTGATCGACCAGCACCACCTGCATGCCCTGGCGCGCCAGCCACTGGGCACAGGCGCTGCCTGCAGGTCCGGCACCGACCACCAGAACGTCACAGTGAGGTGAAGGGGTGGCGGGCTCGGTCATGTCAGGAGTTGTTCTCAAGCCGCGCCGATTGTAGGTAGCCCCAGGCGGCTTGACCGGTATCAATGCACGGCTGGCCTGACGGTGCACCCACATCGTCAGGCCCGACCAGATGCCCCAAGGAAACACCCTGCATCCAGCGCTCACACCGGTCATCCGCCTGCCGTTGCAGCAGCAGTTGCAAGCCTGCCGCGCAGCGCCGGACGCCCAGTGCAACGCCCACCCGGCAGGCCAGAGCCGCGCACTGCATGCGCGCGACATGGTGCTGCCAGACGGCGACGATCAGGCGCAAGCACACACCGGCGGGCATCAGGTCGATGTGGTCCACCTCCAGCGACTCGCCCGCCACAGCCTCACGCACGGGCAGCGGCGTGTGGCGCGTCAGCAGCGCCGACATCATCGACCGGTGGGGCCCGCTGGGAGCCCGTGCCGGTCAACCGGGAACCGGTCTAGCCTGTCAGGGGCCAGGCGGGGCGGGGAAACCCATCACCAACAGCATGGGCGGCCAGCGTCAGGACGCTGCCTTGACCTTCTGCCGCCAGGCATGCAGCAACGGCTCGGTGTAGCCGCTGGGCTGGGCCATGCCCTTGAAGACCAGGTCGCTGGCCGCCTGGAACGCGGCGCTTTCCTTCAGGCGCCCGGCCATGTTGCTGTAGGCGGCATCGCCGGCGTTCTGCTTGTCCACCACCTTGGCCATGCGCTTCAAGGTGGCGCGCACCTGGGCCTTGTCGACCACGCCATGGCGCAGCCAGTTGGCCATGTGCTGGCTGCTGATGCGCAGCGTGGCGCGGTCTTCCATCAGGCCGATGCCGTTGATGTCGGGCACCTTGCTGCAACCCACGCCCTGGTCGACCCAGCGCACCACATAACCCAGGATGCCCTGGGCGTTGTTGTCCAGCTCCTGCTGCTTCTCGGCATCGGTCCACTTGGGCTTCTTGACCACCGGCACGCTGAGCAGGCCCTCCAGCAGCGTCGCCCGCTCGGCGTCGGCGTCCACCTTCTCCAGGTCTTTCTGCACCGCGAACACATCCACCTGGTGGTAGTGCAGCGCATGCAGGGTGGCGGCGGTGGGGCTGGGCACCCAGGCGGTGTTGGCGCCGGCCTTGGGGTGGCCTATCTTCTGCTTGAGCATCTCGGCCATCAGGTCGGGCATGGCCCACATGCCCTTGCCGATCTGCGCCTTGCCGCGCAGGCCGCACTGCAGGCCCACCAGCACGTTGTTGCGCTCGTAGGCGGCGATCCAGGCGCTGCTCTTCATGTCGCCCTTGCGCAGCATCGGGCCGGCCAGCATGGCGGTGTGCATCTCGTCGCCGGTGCGGTCGAGGAAGCCGGTGTTGATGAAGGCCACGCGGTCGGCGGCGGCGGCAATGCAGGCCTTCAGGTTGACGCTGGTGCGGCGCTCTTCATCCATGATGCCCAGCTTGACCGTGGCCTGGGGCAGGCCCAACAGCTTCTCGACGCGGCCGAACAGCTCGCTGGCAAAAGCCACCTCGGCGGGGCCGTGCATCTTGGGCTTGACGATGTAGACCGAGCCCTTGCGTGAGTTGACGATGCCGTTGGCGCCATGGCGTTGCAGGTCATGCAGCGCGATGGTGGTCGTCACCACCGCATCCAGGATGCCTTCGGGGATTTCCTGCCCGTCGCCCCACAGCACCGCCGGGTTGCACATCAGGTGGCCGACGTTGCGCACGAACATCAGGCTGCGGCCGTGCAGCGACACGGTGCCGCCGCCCGGCGCGGTATACACCCGGTCGGGGTTCAGGCCACGGGTGAAGGTGGTGCCGCCCTTGGCCACTTCCTCGGTCAGCGTGCCCTTGAGGATGCCCAGCCAGTTGCCGTATGCCAGCACCTTGTCGTCGGCGTCGACCACGGCCACCGAGTCTTCCAGGTCGAGGATGGTCGACAGGGCGGCCTCCAGCACCAGGTCGCACACGCCGGCAGCGTCGGTGGTGCCGATGGGGGTGTTGCGGTCGATGCGGATGTCCAGGTGCAGGCCGTTGTGCTGCAGCAGCACCGACGACGGCGCACTGGCCTCACCCTGCCAGCCCACCAGCTGCTTGGGCTTCTTCAGTGCGGCGATCTTGCCGTTCTTCAGCGCCACCACCAGGGCGCCGCCCTCGATGCTGTAGCCCGTGGCGTCCTGGTGCGAGGCCTTGGCCAGCGGCGCGGTGCGGTCGAGCACATGGCGCGCGTAGGCGATGACCTGCGCGCCGCGCACCGGGTTGTAGCCCGGCTTGCCATTCACAGTGCGGGTCGCGCCGTCGGTCTCGGGGAGGGCATCGGTGCCGTACAGCGCGTCGTACAGGCTGCCCCAGCGGGCATTGGCGGCGTTCAGCGCATAGCGGGCATTGGTGATCGGCACCACCAGCTGCGGGCCGGCCTGCAGCGCCAGTTCGGCGTCCACGTTCTTCGTCTTCAGCTTCACATCGGCCGGCACCGGCACCAGGTAGCCGATCTTCTCCAGATAGGCCTGGTAGCGGGCCATGTTCTTGATCGGGCCAGGATGCTTGGTGTGCCAGGCGTCCATCGCCGTCTGCAGGCGGTCACGCTCGGCCAGCAGCGCGGCGTTCTTGGGCGCCAGGTCATGCACGATGGCGTCGAAGCCGGCCCAGAACGTCGCCGGGTCGACACCTGTGCCGGGCAGCACGCGGCTGTTGATGAAGTCAGCGAGATTGCTGGCCACTTGCAGGCGGGCGATGGTGGTGCGTGCGGTCATGGTGTGCGGCGGGGTTGGACAAACCCACACTGTATTCCGAACGCCGGCAGACATTAAGTCGGGCCCGGATCAAGCATTCATGACAAACGACCGCGCAATGGCGGGCCCGCAGATGCGCAGGACGCCGATTGATTCATGACTGAATCATCTGTAATCTGCAGCCATGGACCGCTTGAAGCAAATCGAATCATTCGTTTCGGTGGCCGCCAAGGGCAGTTTGACTGCGGCAGCGCAGGCCGAAGGCGTGGCGCCGGCGGTGGTGGGCCGGCGCATCGACGCGCTGGAAGAACGGCTGGGCGTGAAGCTGCTGCTGCGCACCACCCGGCGCATCAGCCTCACCCACGAGGGCAGCGCGTTCCTGGAAGACTGCCAGCGCATCCTGGCCGACATGGCCAATGCCGAAGCCAGCGTGTCGGCCGGCGGGTTGAAGGCCAGCGGCGCGCTGCGCATCACCGCGCCAGCGGGGTTCGGCCGGCGCCATGTGGCCCCGCTGATGCCCGGCTTCCTGGCGCGCCACCCGGATGTGCACCTGTCGCTGAACCTCAGCGACAGGGTGGTCGACATCGTCAACGAGGGGTTCGACTGCGCGGTGCGGGTGGGCGACATGCCCGACAGCAACCTGATCTCCATGCGCCTGGCCGACAACCGCCGGCTGTGCGTGGCTGCGCCGGCCTACCTGCAGCGCGCCGGCACGCCGCAGCATCCTGGTGAGTTGGGCCGGCATGAATGCCTGACGCTGTCGTCCGACGCCAGCCAGACCCGGGGTTGGGCCTTCTCAGTTGATGGCATCGTCACCCACCTGCGGCCCAGCGGCCGCATCGACTGCAGCGACGGCCAGGTGCTGCATGCCTGGTGCCGCCAGGGCCTGGGGCTGGCCTGGCGCAGCACCTGGGAGGTGGAAGGCGACATCGCCGCCGGCACCCTGGTGCCGGTGCTGGAGGCCTACGCCGCCCCGCCCAACGGCATCTACGCGGTGCTGCCCCAGCGCAAGCACCTGCCGCTGCGGGTGCGGCTGTGGATCGACTACCTGAAGCACCACTACGGTGACGGCGGCTACTGGCGCCAGGCGGCGGGCTGACGTCACAACGCCGCCCGACGGCAGCGTTCCTCAAACGACAACGCGGCCCGCAGGCGGCGTTCCTCAAACGACAACGCCGCCTTTGGGCGGCGTCAGGATTGCTGCGGTGGCCGTCAGGCCTTGGCGTCAGCCATGCACTTCTTGGTGAAGCTGGTCTTGGCGGCGCCCGCCAGCTTCTTGTCGGCGGCCTGCTGCTCGCAGGCGGCGGTGGCATCGGGCTTGGCAGCAGCGGCGGCAGCTGTCGGGCCGCCGTCGGCCACGCACTTCTTGGTGTAGCTGGTCTTGGCAGCACCCGCCAGCTTCTTGTCGGCGGCAGACTTGTCGCACGCGGCGGCGGCCGGTGACGCGGCAGCGCTGTCGCCATTGCACTTCTTCAGGAAGCTCGTCTTGGCGGCGCCCGCCAGCTTCTTGTCCTCAGCCTGCTTGTCGCAGCTGTCGGCAGCCTGGGCGAGCCCGGCGCACAGGGACATGGCAGCCAGCGTGGCGGTGATCTTCTTGAACATGGGTACTCCTCGTCCTCGGGTGGTGGATGGCGCGACGCGCCGAGAACAATTGGAGCAGAGCCCATGGCCCCCGGCAACCATGCAACGCCACACACCGCCGAATGGTGCACACCCGGATGCAGACCGCGCCCTACAGGATGCGCCGCGGGTGGGCCAGCTGTTCGTGGGCGGCATGCAGCCTGCGCACCAGCACCCGGATGAAGGCGGCGTCGAACAGGTGGCGGGTGGCCGGGCTCAGCATGTCCACCGCTTCGGGCGTGAAGGTGATGGTGGTGGCCGGCTCGCAGACGATCACATCGGCGCTGTGCACCCGCAGGTCGGGGCTGGGCGCCAGGTAGGCCATCTCGCCCACCGAGGTGCCCGCGCCCAGCCGGGCCACCCGCAAGCCATCACGGTAGACGTCGATGCGGCCCTGGGCAATGATGTGGAAGGTGTTGCCCTCGTCGCCCTTGCGGTACAGCGCAGCGCCGTAGCGGTGGCGCAGCCACTGCGCGCGGTGCACCACCTCCCACAGCTCCACATCGCCGAAGCCGTGGAAGAACTCCAGCGCACGCAGCAGGTTGAAGCGTTCCGAGTCCAGCACATCCTGCAATCGGCCCACCGGCACCTCTGCGTTGGCCACCAGCAGCGACCATTCCCGCGCAAACATGTCCCAGTCCACGGGCCGCCGCCCCGGCTGCTTGGCCAGGGCCTGGCGCAGCAGTGCGTCCATGCGCGGGGGCACGCCTTCGCGCAGGCCGGCCAGCGGCAAAGGCTCGGCGTGGTAGATCTGGTGCATCAGCGCCACCTGGTTGGGCGCGTCGAAGGGCGGGCGGCCGCTGATCAGGTGGTAGAGCACCGCCGCCAGTGCGTACATGTCGGCGCGGGTGTCCAGCGTGCTGCCTTCCAGCTGCTCGGGCGACATGTAGGCCAACGAGCCGACGCGGAAGACCTGGGTGCGGTCGCTGCCCTGGTCGAACACGCTGCCGAAGTCGGTGATCTTGATGTCGGTGATCTGGTCGTTGGCCAGCACCGCCAGGATGTTGGCCGGCTTCACGTCGCGGTGGATCAGGCCGTGGCGGGCCACATAGGCCAGCGCCATGGCGCACTTGAAGCCGATCTCGACGATCTGCTCCAGCGCCAGCAGGCTGTCGGGACGGCAGAAGCGGCGCAGCGTGACGCCGCGCACGTATTCCATCACCAGATAGGGCTGCACCGGGTCGTCCACCGCGTCGAAGATCTGCACCACGTTGGGGTGCTGCAGCTTGCCCACCAGCGCGGCCTCGGCGGCAAAGAACCGGTCACGGTAGTGGTTCTCCACGCTGTCGCCGGCGGTGGGCAGGCGCACCCGCTTGATGGCCACGTTGCGGTGGTTGAATGCGTCGACCGCCAGGAACACCTCGCTGGTGGCGCCCTCACCCAGCCGCGAGACGATGTTGTACTTGCCGATGCGGTTGGGCAGGCCGCGGTCGTCGCCCTCCTGCAGGTCCTGGGCGTCGGGGGCGGCAAAAGGCAGGCGTAGTGACATGGGCAGTGGCGGGTCCACCCTGGTTGTCGGCCGTTTAGGCCCGCAACTGAAGCCGGCCGGCCCGCCGCCCCCCCAACCATAGAATCACGGCCCATGATCCAAGCCAAGCAGGCCCTGCTCACCGCCCTGGCCGACGCCGTGGCCCAGGTGGCACCCGGCACGCCGTACACACCGGCCTTCGAATCGCCCAAGCAGGCCACGCACGGCGACTTCGCCATCACCGCTGCCATGGGCCTGGCAAAGTCACAGAAGCGCAACCCGCGTGAGCTGGCCGGCGCGCTGGTGGCCGCGCTGCAGGCGCAGCCGGCCGTGGCGCAGTGGGTGGACGCGCTGGAGATCGCCGGCCCCGGCTTCATCAACCTGCGGCTCAAGCCCGCCGCCAGGCAGGCGGTGGTGGCCGAGGTGCTGGCTGCGGGCAGCCAGTTCGGCCTGCGCCCCGCCAACGGCCGCAAGCTGATGTGTGAATTCGTCTCGGCCAACCCCACGGGCCCGCTGCATGTGGGCCATGCGCGCCAGGGCGCGCTGGGCGACGCGGTGTGCCGGCTGTATGAAAGCCAGGGCTGGCGCGTCACCCGCGAGTTCTATTACAACGACGCCGGTGTGCAGATCGCCACCCTGGCCAGCAGCACCCAGGCGCGCCTGCGCGGGCTGCAGCCCGGTGCTGCCGGCTGGCCCGAGAACGCCTACAACGGCGACTACATCGCCGACATCGCCGCTGACTTCCTGGCCAGGAAGACAGTGCATGCCGACGACCGCCAGTTCACCGCCAGCGGCGACCCGGACGACCTCGATTCCATCCGCCAGTTCGCCGTGGCCTACCTGCGGCATGAGCAAGACCTCGACCTGCAGGCCTTCGGCGTGCAGTTCCAGAACTACTTCCTGGAATCCAGCCTGTACGCCAGCGGCAAGGTCGAAGCCACCGTGGCCAAGCTGCAGGCCGCCGGCAAGACCTATGAGAAAGACGGCGCGCTGTGGCTGAAGTCGACCGATGACGGCGACGACAAGGACCGGGTGATGCGCAAGTCAGACGGCAGCTACACCTACTTCGTGCCCGACGTGGCCTACCACATCGACAAGTGGGCGCGCGGCTTCGACAGGGTCATCAACTTCCAGGGCAGCGACCACCACGGCACCATCGCCCGGGTGCGTGCCGGGCTGCAGGCTGCGGGCGTGGGCATCCCGCGGGGCTGGCCCGACTATGTGCTCAACAAGATGGTCATGGTCATGAAGGGTGGCCAGGAAGTGAAGATCAGCAAGCGCGCCGGCAGTTATGTCACGCTGCGCGACCTGATCGAGATGACCAGCCGTGATGCGGTGCGCTTCTTCCTGATCAGCCGCAAGGCCGACACCGAGTTCGTCTTCGACGTCGACCTGGCCCTGAAGGCCAACGACGAGAACCCGGTGTTCTACGTGCAGTACGCCCATGCCCGCATCTGCTCGGTGCTGGCGCAATACACCGCGCGCACCGGCCGGCATGTCGACCCCGGCGCCGACCTGTCGCTGCTGACGGCGCCCACTGAAACCACGCTGATGCTCAAGCTGGCCGCCTACCCCGACATGCTGGCCAGCGCCGCAGCCGACGTCGCGCCGCACGACGTGGCCTTCTACCTGCGCGATCTGGCTGCCGCCTTCCACAGCTGGTATGCAGCCGAGCGCTTCCTGATCGACGACCCGGCACTCGCCGCAGCCCGCATGGCCCTACTGGCTGCCACCCGCCAGGTGCTGCGCAACGCGCTGGGCATGATGGGGGTGAGCGCACCCGATGCGATGGCCCGCGATGCGGCTGCGGACACCGAGGCCGCTGCATGAAGCGGCTGCAGCGCGGCGGGTTCATCACCGGCATGGTGGTGGGCCTGGTGGTGGGCCTGGGCGTGGCCCTGGCGGTGGCGCTGTATGTGACCAAGACGCCGGTGCCCTTCATCGACAAGCTGCCCCAGCGCACCGCCGAGCAAGACGCCGCCGAGGCCGAGAAGAACAAGAACTGGGACCCGAACGCTCCGCTGGCGGGCAAGAACCCGGCGCGCCCGGCGCCCGCCGCTGCCAGCGGCGGGGTGCCGGCGGCCAGTGCGCCACCAGGGGAGCCGCCCACGGCCCAGGGCATGCCGGCGCCCGCTGACCCGACA
>JARXAJ010000159.1 GCA_029865965.1 Aquabacterium sp. | reverse complement strand
GATGGTCTCGGTGACTGGTGGGTTGATCCAAACCGCAGTGGGCAGATCGCATGGCGTTGGGCGACGGCCTTTGAAGCGGTTGGGCGTGGCAAGAAAAGCCGCATCGAGGGCCACCTGCCTGACTTCGCGCAGCGCCTGCGCTTGGCCGTAGTGCACGGCGTGCGGCGTCATGTAGCCGATGCCTGAATGCCGGTGCTCGTTGTTGTACCAGGCGAAGAACTTCTGGCAGTGCAGTCGAGCATCTTCGATACAACCGAAGCGCTCGGGGAAGTCGGGCCGGTACTTCATGGTCTTGAACTGCGACTCCGAGTACGGGTTGTCGTCCGAGACATGGGGCCGGCTGTGGCTCTTGGTGATGTCCAGCCCCCTTCATGAAGGTGGCGGGCCCGAGCAACCCGCCATTGCGTGTCAGCCGGCACTGGATGGCTACACTGCCCGGCATGCACCCACTGATCGAGACCCACCGAGCCCAACTGCTGGCACTGGCGCGCAAACGTGGCGTCACGGGTGTACGGGTCTTCGGCTCGATGAGCCGTGGCGATGGCATCGACAACAGTGACGTTGATCTGCTGGTGACCCTGTCCCCAGGGACCAGCGGCCTCGCCTTGGGCGGTCTGTTGCTGGATGCGCAGGAACTGCTGGGCCGTCGCGTCGACATCGTGACCGAAGCAAGCCTGCACCCGGCACTGCGCGAGCGCGTGGTGGCCAGCGCGGTGCCGCTGTGAAGCCGGGCCCCGATGCGGACCGTGTGCTTCTGGCGCACATGCGCGAGTGCCTGGACCGCATCCGGGAGTACACAAACGCCGATCGCATCCGATTCGAGACGTCTCGGCTGGTTCAAGACGCGGTGATCCGCAATCTGCAGACCTTGGCCGGATCAAGCCAGCGCTTGTCCAGCGAGATCAAGGGCACCGAGCCGCAGATTCCGTGCGCGAACTTGCGGGGTTTCGCAACGTGATCGTGCATGGCTACCTGGGCGTTGACCTCGGGGCGGTCTGGCTGGTTGTCGAGCAGGACCTGCCGCCGTTGGCCGAAGCGCTGAACCGAATGACCACGCATCTGGGCTCTCAGGGCTGATCCGAAGGGCTGCTTGCGCGCGCAGCGACGGGCCGCTGATGGCCAGGTCCGGGTCTTCGAGTGCGCACACGACAGCCGTCAGCTGCAGCCCGATGGCCTCACCGCCAAACCGTCCTGCAGGCGCCCCCCTAAGTTGAAGGGCAGCTGACTGCGGCGGCCGCATCGGGCAGCAGCCGGCCAGTTCCTGACGGTGGCGACAGGCAGCTTCGTGGCATCTCGTCCTCTTTGCCATCGCGCCAGAAGGAGCTGAAAGCTGATCACCAGATCTCGATCGCCAAGGTTGTCATCTGCACGCGGCCGGCCGCCGACGAGCACCGCCCTCACAGCATCGACCCAAGACCCGTACGGCCGCCACACGGCGCCCGCACGGGCTCAGGGGTCATGGACCGCTCGGCTCCAGCGCGAGTGCGGCAACGGCAGCCTCGGGCAGCAGAGCGCCCGCAGCCAGCAGCACGTGGGTGGCGTCGACATGCAGGCTCGTGGCCAGTTGCTGGCGCACACGGGCGGCCGCCGCGGCTTCGTTGGGTTCACGGTGGTCGTGCGTGCGTTCGTAAGTGGCGTCGGCGAAGCCCAGCAGCAAGGCGGCGGCCTGCGACCGTCCTTCCAGCGCGGCCAGCAGCGCCAGGTAGTCGGCCCACCAGGCCTGCATGCCGAAGCGCTCGGCCATCTTCCAGCCCAGCACCGCCGTGCGCCGGGCCGGTTGCAGTTGATCCAGCGACAGGAAGGCAGCGCACAGGTTCAGCCGTGCGTGGGCGAGCTCCTGCTCCTCGCGCGTGCCCTCCAGCTGCGCCACCAGGGCCTGCCCGGTGCGCACGGCAGCTTCTGCCTGGCCGGCGGCGAGTTCGGTGTCGGCCAGTCCGCTGAGCGCCGGCACGGTGCCGGCCCCCGCGTCCTGCCGCATCTGCAGGTATTGGCGCGACAGCGTCAGCGATTGGTCCATGCGCCCAAGGTACTTGGCCACGCGGCGGCGCTCGTCGATGTTGCAAATGCGCAGGCGCAAGGGCCAGTCGGGTCGTTCCAGGGCCTGGGCCTCGTTCAGCGCCGCATCGGCAGCAGGCGCATCGCCAGCCTTCGCGTGAACGACGGCCCGGGCGCCCAGGCAGCGGCACAGCAGGCCGGCGTCGGCGCCGGCGGCCACGGCTTCGCGGGCAGCCGCCAGGCCGATGCCGACGATGCGTTCGGCACGTGCCAGATCCTGCGCACTGCGCACGGGATACATCGCAAAACAGAGCTCGGCGCGCAGTGCTGCAGGCGCGTCACTCTCCAGCAAACCCTCGCAGCGTTCCACCAGGGACTGCAGTTCGCGGTCCATGCTGAAAGGCATCAAGGCGATCAGGGCCCATCCGAGCCGCAGCGTGCCGAGCGTGTCGCCCCGCTCGGCGGCCAGCCCGAAGGCGGCCAGGCCGTTGCCGAAGTCGGGCCGCAGCGCCTCGATGCGTGCTTCGCGGCTGCGGGATTCGGTGCTGTAGATGCCGGAGACCTCGTGCAGAAAGTATCCCGTGGACGCCTGCAGGTGGCGCATCCGGGTGGGCTCGGCCTCGCCCGCAGCCTGCAGCCGCTGCAGCGCGTAGGCCCGGGGCGACTCCAGCAGCCGGTAGCGCGGCTCGCCACCGGTGTCGACCAGGGCCACCAGCGAGCGGTCGACCAGGCCAGCCAGCGCATCGAGCACGGCCCAGGCGTCGAGCTCGTCATCCATGGCCACCTCTTGCGCTGCGGCCAGGCGGGCGCTGCCGACGAAAACGGCCAGACGCCGAAACACCTTTTGCTCGGCCGGCGTCAGCAGCGCATGGGTCCAGTCGAGCATGGCACGCAAGGCTTGCTGGCGGTCGGACCGGTCGCGCTGGCCGTTGGTCAGCAGCGCCAGGCATTCGTCCAGCGCCGCCACCAGGCCCGCCAGGCCCAGCAGCGGCAGGCGCGCCGCAGCCATTTCGATGGCCAGCGCGCTGCCATCGAGCTGCCGGCACAGCTGCAGCACGGGCGCCAGCGTCTCGTCGTTCAACTCGAAGCGGCGCGCGGCGGTGCGGGCGCGTTCGACGAACAGCGCCACGGCGCCGCAGACCGCGGCTTGTGCTGCGCTGGCGCCGGGCGGCGGCAGCGCCAGGCCGCCCAGGCGAAAGGGGTGTTCGGCGCTCAGGCGCAGGGGCGCCTGGCTGGTGATGACCATGCGCAAGTCGGGCGCGGCCCGATGCAGGGCATCGACGACGCGCGCCACTTCGTCCAGCAGGTGCTCGGCGTTGTCCAGCACCAGCAGCAGGCGCAGCGGCGCCACGGCTTCGCACAGGCCGGCCAGCGGGTCGCGCCACCCGGCCGCCAGGCCCAGTGCCGCCGCGACAGCGCCCGCCACAGCGCCGGCGTCCGTCACCGGCGCCAGGTCGACGAGGCAGACGCCGTGTTCGAAGCTGCCTTGCGCCTGGCGCAGCAGGTGCTGGGTCAGCAGCGTCTTGCCGGTGCCGCCGGCACCCAGCACCGTGACGATGCGGTGGTGGGCTGATGCAGCCTGCAGGTCGCGCAGCTCGGCGTCGCGGCCGATCAGGGGTGGCAGTGTCGCCGGCAGGTTGGTGCGCAGCGCCAGGGCGGGGGTCGGCCCGGCGTCGTGTGCCGGCGCTGGTTCGGTGTCTGCCCCGCGCTCGACCCGGGCCGTGAAGCGGTAGCCGCGACCCGGGATCGTGGCGATGAGGTCGCCGCCCAGCACCTTGCGCAGCCCGCTGACCTGCGTGACGATGTTGTGCTCTTCGACCACCAGCCCGGGCCACACGCGATCGAGCAGTTCGTTCTTCGTGACCAGGCTGCCGGCGCGTTCGGCCAGCACCGTCAGCACGTCCAGTGCGCGCCCGCCCAGCAGCACGGGCTCGCCGTCGACGAGCAAGCGGCGCTCGTGCAGCTGCAGCTCGAAGCGGCCGAAGCGCAGGCTACCCGGCGGGGCGGCCTGCGGCAGCGGAGAAGGTGCGGGAGGCAAGGAAGTCACGGTTCAATTGCCAGCTTAGCAGCACCCCCAAGCCGCGCGGGCGGCGTCAGTGCAGGCGGCCACGGCGCAGGTCCGCCACGGCTCGCACCAGTGTCAGGACGCCCGATTCGGCGTCGACCGCGGCCTTGGTTTCGGCGAAGCCATGGCGGTGCACGAAGGCGCGCATGCGCTGGTTGGACAGTTCCACTTCGGCCCGCAGCCGTTGCACGCCGCGGGCGCCGGCGGCGGCGACCAGGGTTTGCATCAGGCGGTCGGCGACGCCCTGGCCACGGCAGTCGTCGGCCACGGCCAGCGCCATCTCGGCTTCGTCGCCGCCGGCGTCGCGGAAGAAGCGCGCCTCGCCGAGCAGTCGCGGGCCGCCAGGCGCTGTGCCAACCACCACCCAGGCGACATGGCGGCTGCCGTCGGCGCAGGTCATCAGGCGCAGCAGGCCGCTCGAACACACGTTCACGGCACCGTGGAAGCGGTGGCGGCGCGACTCGTCGCCCAGGCCCTGCAGGAAGGTCTGCATCAACAACGTGTCGTCCGCACGCACCGGGCGGATGTTCATCGCGGCGGTGATCGAGAGCTGGTTCATTGCGGTTCTCCAGGGGGGAATGGGATGACGTCAGTGTTCCGCCGCGGGCAGCGCCGCGTCCTCAAGCCGCCGTCCATCGTTGTCAAGCCTACAGGCCCCGCGCTTGAGAACGTTTGAGGCCGGCTGAACGACACCGGGAGGGGTGGCGGCAGACAGTGCAGGCAGCGGTGCACAGCGCACCGCCATTGCCGGAGAACCCCATGATCCTTGCCCTGCTTCTGGTTGCCGTCGGCCTGGCCGCTGCCTTGGCCCTGTATGCCGCCATCTGCGCCTTCGTGGCGCACCGCTTCACCACAGCGCGGCGGGTCGTGCCGATCGACGGCGCCGATGCTGCGACGCCGTCGACGGCAGTGACGCTGGCCTCGCGTGGCCGGCAGGTCACCCTGCACGGCTGGTACCTGCCAGCCGCGCCTGGCGGCGCCGCGGTGGTCTTCGTGCACGGCAAGGACGCCTGCCGCGGCAGCGAACTGCGGGCGCCGACTTTCGAGCTGGCGCGCGCGCACGTCGCCGCCGGGATGTCGGTGCTGATGATCGACCTGCGCGGCCACGGCGCCAGCACGCGGGCGCGCATGACCTACGGCGCAGAGGAAAAGCTCGACGTGCTGGGCGCCGTGGATTGGCTGCGCGAGCAGGGCCACCGCCGCGTCGGCGTCCTCGGTGCATCGATGGGTGCTGCCTCGGCGTTGCTGGCGGCCGCCGACGACAGCGTGATCGACGCGCTGGTGGCCGACAGCGCTTTCGCCCACTTCGGCG
>JARXAJ010000076.1 GCA_029865965.1 Aquabacterium sp. | reverse complement strand
CGCCTGGGCGGTCTTGAAGGTCAGGATGCACGAGAACGAGATCATGAACCCAAGGTCCAGCGCAGCGCGGGCGACCTCGGCTGTCTCAGTGAAGCAATGGAACACACCGGTGATTGCCCCGCCGGCGGCCACCTGGGCGCTGCGCAGCATGGCCACGGTGTCGTCGGATGCGCTGCGGGTGTGGATCACCAGCGGCTTGGCCACTGCCTGCGCCACCGCAATGTGCACCGCAAAGCGATCACGCTGCCAGGCCATGTCGGCCACGCTGCGGCCGTTCAGGCGGTAGTAGTCCAACCCGGTCTCGCCCACGCCCACCACGCGCGGCAGCAGGGCCAGTGCCTGCAGTCCGGGCACATCGGGCTCGGCCACGCCTTCGTTGTCAGGATGCACACCAGCGGTGCACCAGAAATTGTCGTGCGCCTGGGCCAGCGCATGCACGGTGCTGAATTCTTCCAGTGTGGTGCAGATGACCAGCGCGCGGCTGACCCGGGCGGCCGCCATGTCGGCGCGCACCGTGTCGATGCGGCCGAGCAACTCGGGAAAACTGAGATGGCAGTGGGAGTCGACGAACATGGAGAAGGGGGTCGCAGCGGCATGCAGCCGCAGGGCTCAGACAGTCTGCGTCGGCCGGGAGGATGAGATCTGCGTGCCCAGGATCTCCTCGATCTTGAGCTTCAGCAAGCGGGTCTTATCGTCGGCCGGGAAGCGCACGCCCACGCCTTGGGTGCGCCCGCCGGAGGCATTGGCAGGCGTGATCCAGGCCACCCTGCCGGCCACCGGGTAGCGCTGCGGGTCATCGGGCAGCGACAGCAGCAGGTAGATGTCTTCGCCCAGCCGGTAAGGCCTCTGCGTCGGCACGAACAGGCCGCCGTCGTTCAGCAGCGGGATGTAGGCGGCGTACAACGCGCCCTTCTCGCGGAACACCAGCTGGATCACGCTCGGGCGGGTACCGGCTGCTGCAGCGCTGTTGGCATTGGAAGCCAGGCCGCCGGGGGTGGTCAGCGACATGCTGCCGCTGGCAGTGAAGGGACTGGTGTCACTCATGGCAATGAGTGTAGCGAAGCACCACCGCCCTGTGCGGGCCACACTGCACCGGCCTGCGACACCAGCGACTCGATCAGCAACGCCGCGCTCCAGGGGTGTTCGTCATGCCGGGCCACCCGCTGCAGGGCCTGCTGCCAGATGCGCAGCGCTGTCGGGTCGGCGCCGGCAGGCAGGCTGGCAGCGGCAAAGAAACGCGGCACACCGCCGGCTGCCTGCACCTGGGCATCGTGCGACAGCTTCAACAACAGTTCCACCACCCGGGGGATCGGCCGGCCAGCCAGCACGCTGCCATCACCGGCCGCCACCCGGCGCGGCAAGCTTGCCAGCAGGGCCGGGTTCAGGCCGTCCTGCGCCCAGGCCAGGGCCTCCAGCGGGCTGCCGCCGGCCAGGGCCAGCAGCGCATCGGGTGTGTCCAGCCCTTGTGCCTGCAGCCAGGCGCGGGCCTGTGCGGCCGGTGGCAGCGTCAGCGCCAGGCGCTGGCAGCGGCTGCGCACCGTGGGCAGCAGGTGCTCGGGGTCGGCACTGGTCAGCAACAGGCGCATCTGGCCGGGGGGTTCTTCCAGCGTCTTCAGCAGCGCATTGGCGGCCGAGATGTTCAGCGCATCGGCCGGATGCAGCAGCAGCACCTTGCCACGGCCACGGCCGCTGGTCTGCTGGGACCAGTCGATGGCGGCGCGCACCTGGTCGATGCGCAGTTCGCGGCTGGGCTTGGCTTCGCCTTTCGGGGCGATGTAATCGTCTTCGTCGGTCCAGCCGCGCTGCACCCGCAGGGCCGCCGGCAGCACCAGGCGCAGGTCGGGATGGGCGCGGGTGGCCACCAGGTGGCAGCTGGCGCAGCGGCCGCAGGCGGTGGCCTGCGCGCCGGTGGGCGCGGCTTCACACAACAGGCTCTGCGCCAGCAGCACCGCCATGTCGAAGTGACCGGCACCGGCGGGGCCGTGGATCAGCAACGCATGGGCGCCCGACAACCGGCGCGCGGCCGCCAGCCCATCGGCCAGCCAGGGCAGCGGCAGTCGGCCGTCGGGCTGCACGCCCAGCGGTGCTGCCGGGCCATCGCGCTGGGGGACATCGGCCTTGGCCATCAGCCGCCCTGCACTGCGTTGGCAACCGTGCCGAACACGGCCTGGTGCACGGCGGCCCACACGGCATCACGCGGCTGGTCGGCGTCGATGGGCACGAAGCGCTGCGGCTCAGCAGCGGCACGTTGGGCGTAGCCAGCACGCACCCGTTCGAAAAAGGCCAGGTCTTCGCGCTCCAGCCGGTCTGCGGTGCGGGCGGCCGCGCGGCGCTGGGCGGCCACCGCCGGCGGCAGGTCGAACCACAGCGTCAGGTCGGGCTGCACCAGGTCGCCGGTGGCAGCGTCGGTCTGCACCCAGGCTTCCAGCCGGGCCAGCACGGTGGTGTCGAAGCTGCGGCCACCGCCCTGGTAGGCAAAGGTGGCGTCGGTGAAGCGGTCGCACAGCACGGTGGTGCCGGCTGCCAGCGCAGGCAGGATGGCGGTGCAGAGGTGGTCGCGCCGGCCGGCGAACACCAGCAGGGCTTCGGTCAGCGCGTCCATTGGCTGTTGCAGGAACAGGCTGCGCAGTTGCTCGGCCAGTGCGGTGCCGCCAGGCTCGCGTGTGCGCAGCACGCGGCTGCCCTGCGCCTGCAGCGCAGCAGCCAGGGCGTCGATGTGCGACGACTTGCCGGCACCGTCGATGCCTTCGAAGCTGATGAAGCGGCCGCGGGTCATGGCGTGGCTGCCGTTGTTGCGGACGGTGTGGCCGATGTCATGGCGGACGGCGGCTTGCCGCCGCGCTGGTACTGGTTCACCGCACGATTGTGCGCTGCCAGGTCGGCGCTGAAGACGCTGCTGCCGTCGCCACGCGCCACGAAATACAGCGCATCGGTGGCCGCAGGCTGCACCGTCGCGCGCAGCGACGCCAGGCCCGGCATGGCAATCGGCGTGGGCGGCAGGCCGCGCCGGGTGTAGGTGTTGAAGGGCGTGTCGGCGAGCAGGTCGCGCTTGCGCAGGTTGCCGTCGAAGGCCTCACCCAGGCCGTAGATCACCGTCGGGTCGGTCTGCAGGGGCATGTTGATGCGCAGCCGGTTGACGAACACGCCGGCCACCAGGCCGCGGTCAGACGGGCGGCCGGTCTCCTTCTCGACAATGGACGCCAGCACCAGGGCCTGCTCGGGCGTCTGCAGCGGCAGGTTGGGGGCCCGCTCGGCCCACACCTCGGCCAGGCGCTTGCTCTGCATGGCGGCGGCGCGTTTGAGCAGGGTCAAGTCGCTGACGCCGCGGCTGTACAGGTAGGTGTCGGGGAAGAAGCGCCCTTCGGCCGGCACGCCGGGCAGGCCGATGGCGGCCATCAGCGCGGGCTCGGACAGTGCCGCGCCCTGCTGCTTCAGGTTCGGCGCGGCCGCCAGAGCAGCGCGGAACTGCCGGAAGGTCCAGCCTTCGATCAGGCGCACCCGCTCGAAGGCTTCGTCGCCCTGCACCATGCGCGCCAGCAGGCTGCGCGGCGTGGCGCCGGCTTCAATCTCATAGCTGCCGGCGCGGATGCGGCGGGCGTCGCCGCTGAAGCGGAACCAGGCGAACAGCCAGTCCGGGTCGGTCAGCACGCCGGCGCGCACCCAGGCGGCAGCAATCTCGCGCGGCGAGGTGCCGGGCTCGATGGACAACTCCACCGCCGCTGCGGCCAGGGGCAGCGGGCGGTCCAGCCACCAGCGCACAGCGCCGGCCGCTGCCAGGGCAGCAAGCAACAGGGCCAGCATGAACCAGAAGAAGAGGCGCCAGGGTTTCATGCCATGCGCGGCGGGTGGACGCGGCGCCAGCGGGATGGAGGGGGAGTGATGATAATGGCGCGCATGACTGCCCACACCGCATCCACTGGCGCGCTGCGCCTGTCCGACTGGGGCCTGATCCGCGCCCAGGGGCCCGAGGCTGCCAGCTTCCTGCACGGCCAGTTGACGCAGGACACCAACAGCCTGCGCGAAGGCACCGCCAGGCTGGCCGGCTACTGCTCGCCCAAGGGCCGGCTGCTGGCCAGCTTCATCGTCTGGAGGGCCGATGCAGACACGCTGTATCTGGCCTGCAGCGCCGACCTCTTGGCGCCCACGCTGAAGCGGCTGTCGATGTTCGTGCTGCGCGCCAAATGCAAGCTGACCGACGCCTCGGCGGACCTGCCGCTGTACGGCATGGCCGGAGCTGATGCGGCGGCCTGGCTGGGCGACGCAGCGCCGGCCACAGCCTGGGCCAGCACCGCCCTGGGCGCCGGCCAGGTGGTGCGTCTGCCGGATGTGCAGGGCACGCCCCGCTGGCTGCTGGCCCAGCCGGCTGATGCGGCCGCACCCGCCCTGCCCGCCCTGGCGCCCGAGGCCTGGGCCTGGCTGGAAGTGCACAGCGGCGTGGTGCGCATCAGCGCGGCCACGGTGGAGCAGTTCGTGCCGCAGATGGTGAACCTGGAACTGGTGGGCGGCGTCAACTTCCAGAAGGGCTGTTACCCGGGCCAAGAGATCGTGGCGCGCAGCCAGTACCGCGGCACGCTCAAGCGCCGCAGCCTGGTGTTCGACAGCGCAGCGCCGCTGTCCGTGGGCCAGGAGGTGTTCCACAGCAGTGACGCCGGCCAACCCGCCGGCCTGGTGGCCCTGGCCGCGCCGGCCCCGGGTGGCGGCAGCAGCGCACTGGTGGAGATCAAGCTCGCGGCGCTGGAGGCCGGCAGCCTGCATGCCGGCGCCGCCGACGGCCCGCTGCTGCAGCGCGGCGCCCTGCCCTACGCCATCCCGGCCGACCAGGGCTGAATGGCGCGCCGGCTGTACGTCTATTACCGGGTGGCCGAGGCCCAACTGCCAGCCACCGTAGAGGCGGTGCGTCACGTGCAAACTGGCTTGGTCGCGGCCCACCCGGGCCTGCATGCGGAACTGCTGCGCCGGCCCGAACTGCGTGACGGCGATGTCACTTTGATGGAAACCTATGCCGGCCTGCTGACCCCGATGGTGGAAGCGGCGATCACCCAGGCGACAAGCGCCCTGCCCCAGCCGCGCCACAGTGAGCAGTTCGACGTTCTTGACTGACCTCGCTGGAGTCCCCCATGTCCCCCGATGAATTCCAGGCCCTGCTGCAACGCTTCTGCGCCGCAGCCGAGGCCGGTGACGGCACCGCCTTTGCCGCCTGCTTCACGCCCGACGGCACCTACCACGACTACATCTATGGTGACCACACCGGCCGCGACAGCATCGCCCACATGCTGACCGACCTGTTCCGCCGCGACGCCGGGCCCGACTACCGCTGGCAGATGTTCGACCCGGTGTGCAATGGCGCGCTGGGCTATGCCTGGTCGCTGTCGAGCTTCACCTCGCAGGTGCCCGAGTTCGCTGGCCGCTTCGTCGTCATCGACGGCATGAGCCGCTTCGAACTGCGCGACGGCCTGATCGCCGACTACCGAGAGTCGGTCAACGGCGGCGTGGCCATGGCCCAGCTGGGTGTGGCGGCGCCACGCATCGAGAAGGTGCTGGCCCGCTGGGGCCGCCAGCTGCGCGACCTGCCGGCCACGCAGGCCTGGCTGGCCGAGGGCAAGCAGATCCGCTGACGGCCACGCTGACGGCCTACAGCGTCCGCCGCATCGCCAGGTGCGGGATGCCGGCTTCCTCGAACGGATCGCCCTCCACGCTGTAGCCTGCGCGCAGGTAGAACGGTGCGGCCGAGGCCTGGGCATGCAGCAGCACGCTGGTATCGCCCCGCGCCCGGGCGGCCTGCATCAGCGCGTCCAGCACCTGGCGGCCAATGCGGCTGCCGCGCTGGCTGGCCAGCACCGCCATGCGGCCGATCTTGGCCACGCCGGGCTGGTACGGCAGCAGCCGGCCGGTGGCCAGCGCCAGGCCCAGGCGGTTGCGCGCCAGCGCATGCACGGCGGTGGCGTCGGCGGCGTCCCATTCCAGGTCGGCCGGAATGCCCTGCTCGTCGACGAACACTGTCTTGCGGATGGCGCCGGCCTCGGCGCCCAGCGTGGCCCAGTCGGCCACCTGCACCGCCACCATCGGCTCGCCCGCCTCGAAGGCGCCCACCACGTCACGGAAGGCGGGCGGGATCGGCTGGCTGGTCGGGGTGCTTGAATTGGCCGGGTTGGCGAACACATAGACCAGTTCACCGCTGACCAGCAGCGCATCGCCCCGGAACACCGCGCACTCCAGCAGCATCGATGAATTGCCGAAGCGCGCCAGCCGCACGCCCACGTCGATCAGGTCATCCAGCCGGGCCGAGGCGTGGTACTCCAGGCTCGACTTCTTGACGAAGAAGTCGCCGGCCAGCGCCGCCATCGTCGGTGCATAGGGCAGCGCCATCGCCCGCCACCAGCCGCTGATGGCGGTGTCGACATACATCAGGTAGTGGCCGTTGAAAACGATCTGCTGCAGATCGATCTCGGCCCAGCGCACGCGCAGGCGCTCGAAGTGGCGGAAGGTGGAACGGGTGGTCATGCGTGCATTCTCCAGGCTTCGCGCAGTGCGTCGGCGGCGGCCTGCTGGGCTTGACCGGCTTCCTTCAGCGCCCGGCCCATCTTGATGAAGTCATGCGTCAGGCCGTGCGCCAGCTCCAGCGCCACCGGCACGCCGGCCAGGCGCAGGCGGTCGGCATAGGCGATGCCTTCGTCGACCAGCGGGTCGCATTCGGCCAGCACCAGGCAGGCCGGCGCCACGCCGTCCAGGTCGTCGGCCAGCAGCGGGGCAAAGCGCCAGTCACGCCGGTGGTGGAAGTCGATGTAGTGGTTGAAGAACCAGCTGACGTTGGCTGTGTCCAGTAGGAAGCCATTGGCGAACAGCGTGTGCGACGGCGTGTCCTGGTGCGCAGTGGTGCCGGGGGTGATCAGCAGTTGCAGCGCCAGGTGCAGGCCGACATCGCGCGCATGGATGGCGGCCACCGCCGCCAGCGTGCCACCGGCGCTGTCGCCGCCCACCGCCAGCCGGCTGCCGTCCAGGCCCAGGGCTGCTGCGCCTGGCCCGGCCAGCCAGTGCAGTGCGGCCCAGGTGTCGTCCACCGCAGTGGGAAAGCGGTGCTCGGGCGCCAGCCGGTAGTCCAGCGCCAGCACCGCGCCACCCGAGAGCTGCGCCAGCTGGCGGCACAGGCTGTCGTGCGTCTCCAGCCCGCCGATGACGAAGCCGCCGCCATGCAGGTACAGCAGCACCGGCAGCCGGGCATGGCTGGGCGCATACAGGCGGGCGGGCAGCAGCGTGCCGTCGGCGGCGGGCACGGCCAGGTCCTGCACGCGGGCCAGCAGCGCGCGGGGCGGCTCCAGCACCTCGGCGGCCTTGGCATAGGTGGCGCGGGCTACGGCGGGCGTCATCGCATGGAAGGGCACGCGCTGGGCACGGCGGATGCGGTCGAGCAGGCCGGTCATGGCCGGGGTCAGCAGGGTGGTGGCAGTCACCGGCAGGTCACCAGAGGTACAGGGTTGGTCGGGGCGCGCAAGCATACTTGCAGGCCTTGAAGACACTGCCGGAGACGCCCCGCATGGCCCGCATCCTGTACCTGACCCAGATCGAGATCGACCACGGCGCGGTGCGCTGCCTGCCCGAGGAATGCCAGCGCGTGGGCATGACGAAGCCGCTGGTCGTCAGCGACCCCGGCGTGCGCGCCGCCGGCGTGCTCGACATGGCCCTGGCCGCGCTGGGTGCGCTGCCGCATGCAGTCTTCGACCAGACCCCCAGCAACCCGACCGAAGCCGGCGTGCGCGCCGCGCTGGCGGTCTACCAGGCCCACGGCTGCGACGGCCTCATCGCCGTGGGTGGTGGCTCCAGCATCGACCTGGCCAAGGGCCTGGCGATCCTGGCAGCCCACCCCGGCGCCTTGAAGACCTACGCCACCATCGAAGGCGGCAGCCCGAAGATCACCGACGCCGTGCCGCCGCTGATTGCCGTGCCCACCACCGCTGGCACCGGCAGCGAGGTCGCGCGCGGCGCCATCGTCATCGTCGATGACGGCCGCAAGCTGGGCTTCCACAGCTGGCATTTGATGCCCAAGGCCGCCATCCTCGACCCCGAGCTGACCCTGGGCCTGCCGGCGGGGTTGACCGCCGCGACCGGCATGGACGCCATCGCCCACTGCCTGGAGACCTTCATGGCGCCGGCTGTCAATCCGCCGGCCGACGGCATTGCGCTGGATGGCCTGGCGCGCGGCTGGGCCCACATCGAGCGCGCCACCACCAACGGCGGCGACCGCGATGCCCGCTGGGCCATGATGAGCGCCAGCATGCAGGGCGCCATGGCCTTCCAGAAGGGCCTGGGCTGCGTGCACAGCCTGAGCCACAGCCTGGGCGGCGTGGACCCCAGGCTGCACCACGGCACGCTGAACGCGATGTTCCTGCCGGCGGTGGTGCTGTTCAACGCACCGGCCGAGTCGATCCAGAAAGAGCAGCGCCTGCAGCGCATGGCCCAGGCCATCGGCATCGGCAGTTGCGACAGCCGCGGCAGCGAGCTGGCCGAGGCCATCCGGGCGCTGAATGCCCGCCTGGGCCTGCCCAGCGGCCTGCGCGCCATGGGCGTGACCGAGGATCTGTTTGAACGGGTGATCGACGGCGCCATGGCCGACCATTGCCACAAGACCAACCCGCGCATCGCCACGCGCGACGACTACAGGATGATGCTGGCCACGTCGATGTGATCAGTCCTTCCAGAACTGCGGGGTCAGCAGCACCAGCAGGGTCAGCAACTCCAGCCGGCCCAGCAGCATGCCGAAGGTGCACACCCAGGTCTGGAAGTCGGTCAGCCCGCCGAAGTTGACCGCCGGGCCCACATCGCCCAGGCCGGGGCCGATGTTGTTGACCATGGCGATCACGGCGGTGAAAGAGGTCACCACGTCCAGGCCCGAGAACAGCAGCACCATCGTCAAGCTCACCAGGGTGGCGCCATAGATCATCATGAAGGCGATCACCGTCTGCATCACCTTGGGCGACACCACCTGGCCGCCCAGCACCACCGGGTTGACGACGTTGGGGTGCACGATGCGCACCAGTTCACGGTGGCTCTGTTTCAGCAGCAGCAGCAGGCGCACCATCTTGATACCGCCACCGGTTGACCCGGCACAGGTGGCGAAGCAGCCCAACAGGATCATCAGCACTGGCGCGAAGACTGGCCACTGGGCGTAATCATGCGCGGCATAGCCGGTGGTGGTGGCCAGCGACACCACATGGAACACCGTGTGCCGCAATGACTCGGCAAACGTGGGGAACACGTCGTTGGCGGTGAGGTACAGCGAGATCAGCGCCACGGTGGCCACCACCACGCCCACGAAGGCCCGCACCTCCACATTGGCCCACAGCACCCGCAGCGAGCGTTGCCGCCAGGCGGCGAAGTACAGCGCAAAGCTCACGCCGGCCAGCATCATGAAGACCACCGCCACCGCCTCGATCAGCGGTGAATTCCAATGGCCGAAGCTGGCGTCGTGCGATGAAAAGCCGCCCAGGCCCATGGTGGTGCACATGTGCATGAAGGCGTCGGCCCAGCCCATGCCGGCCCAGCGGTAGGCCAAGAAGCAGGCCACCGAGAACAGGAAGTACACGATCCACAGCCCGCGTGCCGTCTCGGCCATGCGCGGGGTGAGCTTCTGGTCCTTCAGCGGACCGGCCATCTCGGCCTTGAACAGCTGCGAGCCACCCACGCCCAGCAGCGGCAGCACTGCCACCGCCAGCACCACGATGCCCAGGCCGCCCACCAGCATCATGAAGCAGCGCCACACATTCACGCTCATCGGCAGGTCGTCGAGCCCGGTGATCACTGTGGCGCCGGTGGCCGTCAGGCCCGACATCGCCTCGAAGTAGGCGTCCGTCAGGCTCAGACCGGGGATGGCCAGCCACAGCGGCAGTGCGGCAAATGCCGGCAGCATGGTCCAGGTCAGCCCGACCAGGATGAAGCCGTCACGCGGTTGCAGCTCTCGGCGGAAGCGCCGCGTGGCCAGGCTGAGCCCCAGCCCGGCGGCCAGCGTGACGAGGATGGCACTGACGAAGGCCGGCACGGCGCTGTCGCGCTGCACCAGCGCAAACACCAGCGGCACGGCCATCAGCAGGCCAAACAGCACCACCATGCGCCCCACCAGGGCAATGACTGCAAGCGGAGACTGCATGAGGCTGCCTAAAACAGGAAGGTGGCGCCGACCTGGAACAGCTTCTCCACGTCACGCACCTGGCGCTTGCGTGGCACGAAGACGATGACATGGTCGTCGCGCTCGATCACCGTGTCGTGGTGCGGAATGATCACCCGCTTGTCGGGCGGGGAGGCACCCGGCAAGGCAGGCTCGGCACCACGCACGATGGCGCCGATCTGCGCCCCCTCCGGCAGCTTGATCTGGTCGATGCGCCGGCCCACCACCTTGCTGGTCTTGCGGTCGCCGCGAGCCACCGCCTCCAGTGCCTCGGCCGCGCCACGGCGCAGGCTGTAGACGGCCGCCACGTCGCCACGCCGCACATGGGCCAGCAGCTCGCCGATGACGGTCTGCGCCGGGCTCAGGGCGATGTCGATCTGCGAGCCCTGTACCAGCTCGGCGTAGGCGCGGCGGTTGATCAGCGCCAGTACCCGCCGCGCACCCATGCGCTTGGCCAGCAGGCAGGACATGATGTTGTTCTCGTCGTCGTTGGTCAGGGCGATGAACAGGTCGGTCTCGTGCACCTGCTCCTGCTCCAGCAGGTCTTCGTCGGTGGCGTCGCCCTGCAGCACCAGCACGTCGCTGCCCAGTTCGCTGCTGAGGTATTCGCAGCGCTCCAGCTGGGGCTCGATCACCTTCAGCCGGTAGGCGCCGCGGATGTGCCGCGCCAGCCGCAGCCCCACCCGGCCGCCGCCGGCGATCAACACGCGCCGCACCGGCGCGTCGCGTTGACGCAGGGCGTCCAGCACGCGGCGGATGTCGGTGGTGGCGGCCAGCACGAAAACCTCATCACCGGGCTCGATCCGGGTGGAGCCGTTGCACACCACCTGCCGGTCGTTGCCATGCTCGTCGCGCCGGTAGATGGCGACGAAGCGCATCTCCACGTCGGGCACCAGCTGCGGCAGCTCGGAGATCACATGCTGCACCATCGGCCCGCCGCCCACGGCCCGCACCGCCACCAGGCTGGCCGCGCCGCCGGCGAATTCCAGCACCTGCAGCGCCTCGGGGTAGTCGATCAGCTGGCGGATGGTGGCGGTGACCGATTCTTCCGGGCACAGCACTGCATCCACCGCAAAGCCGTCCACACCGGTCAGGGCGCTGCCCTGCTGGAACTCGGACGAGCGCAGCCGGGCGATGCGGGTGGGGATGCCGAACTGGCTGTGCGCCACCTTGCAGGCCACCAGGTTGGTTTCATCGGCCGACGCGCAGGCGATCAGCATGTCGGCGTCGCGGGCGCCGGCGGCTTCCAGCACCGACGGCTGGATGCCGTTGCCGGCCACGCCGCGCAGGTCCAGCCGCTCCTGCAGCACGCGCAGGCGCTCGGGGCTGGTGTCGATCACCGTGATGTCGTTGTTCTCGCTGACCAGGCTTTCGGCCACGCTCTCGCCCACCCGGCCGGCGCCCAGGATGATGATGTTCATGTCAAGCCTGCCCGACTTCCAGCAGGGCTGAGATCAACGACTCGGGCGGCAGCGCGCAAGTTGGGCAGGAAAGCGTCATCCCTAGATCATACGAACGGCTGCGGCCTGTCGGCCCGGGCTGCAGTTGGTCGCAGACTGCTTGGGGCCTTGCCGGGACACGCGCTATGGTGTGCCACATCAGCAACACACCGGATGCCTGCATGCAAGTCTGGCACCAGCACCTGCCCATTTACCAGCAACTGGCCGACCAGCTGGCCGCGCGCTTGTTGGACGGTGAGCTGAGCGAAGGCATGCCGATGCCATCGGTGCGCGCGCTGGCCAGCAGCTACTTGCTGAACCCGCTGACCGTCAGCCGTGCCTTGCAGGCGCTGGACGAGGACGGCCTGCTGGAAAACCGCCGCGGCCTGGGTCTGTTTGTGCGCCCCGGCGCGCGTGAGCGCCTGCGCCAGGCTGCGCGTGCGCGCTTTCTCAACAACGAATGGCCCACGCTGCGCACCCGGCTGCAACGCCTGGGCATCACCCCCGACGACCTGGACTGGAAGACATGACCGCCCTGATCGAGGCCAGCGGCCTGAACCTGCACTATGGCCGAAAGCGCGCCCTGGACGACCTGGCCTTTGCGGTGCAACCCGGCCGGGTGGTGGGCCTGCTGGGCCACAACGGCGCGGGCAAGACCACGCTGATGAAGGCCCTGGTGGGCCTGCATGCTGCGCATGGCCAGCTCAGCGTGCTGGGCCGCCACCCGTTCAGCGACCGCGTGGCGCTGCTCGAAGAGCTGGCCTACATCCCCGACGTCGCCATCCTGCCGCGCTGGGCCCGGGTGTCGCAGCTGGTCACGCTGATGAGCGGGCTGCATCCGAAGTTCTCGGCCGAGCGGGCACGCACACTGATCCGCCGCACCAGCGTGGGCCTGGACGACACGGTGAAGAACCTCAGCAAGGGCATGGTGGTGCAGGTGCACCTGGCGCTGGTGGCAGCCATCGACGCGCGGCTGATGATCCTGGACGAACCCACGCTGGGGCTGGACGTGCTCTCGCGCAAGGCGTTCTACGACATGCTGATCGACGAATGGTGCGACGGCGCGCGCAGCGTGGTGATCTCCACCCACCAGGTCGAAGAGATCGAGAACCTGCTGTCGGATGTGTTGATGCTCAACGAGGGCCGGCTGGTGCTGTCGCTCAGCCTGGAAGACATCGACAAGCGCTTCATCGCCCTGGGCCATGACCCGGCGGCGGCTGACGCGATGGCGGCTGCCCACCCCCTGCTGCGCTACCGGGTGCAGGGCGGCAGCGCCGCGCTGTTCGACGGCGCGCCGCCGCCCGAGGTGGCAGTGCTGGGCCAGCGGCTGCGGCCCAGCCTGGTCGATTTGTTCGTGGCGCTGACCCGCCGCCCCGAGATCAACCGCACGCAAGGCCTGTGAGGCACACCACCATGGACCGGTTCACCCGCTTTCGCACCCTGCTGCTGCGTGAATGGATGCAGCACCGCACCGGCTGGCTGGTGCTGATGGCGCTGCCCACGCTGCTGGCGCTGGCGCTCAGCCTGTTCGACGGCCGCGGCATCGACGTGCAGGTGGGCGATGACAAGATCGAGGTGGTTGCCTTGTCGCGCCTGCCCACCGTTGTGCTGGCCCTGGGCTGGACCTTGGGCACGGTGGCCGTGGCCCTGCTGCTGGTCGGCCTGACGGTGCTGGCGCAGCTGCCCGGCCTGGCCCGGCGCGACCAGCAAGACCGGTCGGTCGAGTTCTGGCGCTCGCTGCCCACCAGCGATGCGGCCGGCATCGGCGCCATGCTGCTGATGCACCTGCTGCTGCTTCCACTGGCAGCCCTCACGGCCGGGCTGCTGGGCGGGCAGTTGGCGGCGGGGCTGTCGATCATGCTGCAGCAAGGGCCGCTGGCCTGGCTGCAGATGCCCTGGGGCCAGCTGCTGCCCAGCCTGCTGCTGGGCGCGGCCCGCCTGTGGCTGGGCTTGCTGCTGGCCATGCTGTGGCTGGCGCCGGTGCTGTTGCTGACCATGGCGGCATCGGCCTGGTTGCAGCGCTGGGCCGTGCCGGTGGTGGTGGCCACCAGCCTGCTGGGCACTTATTGGCTCGATGCCCGCCTGCCCCAGCCGCTGGTGGGCCCGGCCTTCAGCCGCATGGGCACCGAGGCCGCCTATGCGCTGCTGGCGCCGGGTGTGTTCGACGGCCCGCAGCGGGTGGCCCAGGGCGATCTGCTGCAGGCTGTAGACCACCTGCCCGCCGCCCTGTGGCACGACATCCTGCGGGTGCTGGGCAGCGCCGCATCACCGGCCTTCGTGGCCGCGCTGGCCGGCGGCGCGCTGGGTTTTGCGCTGCTGGTGCTGCGCCGCCGCCGGGCTGACTGATACCGTGGGCGCCGACCTAAAGACAGAGCGGCGCCGCCCTTGTGGGGCAACGCCGCTGTACTTGACGTCTTACCGCCTGCCGGGGCGGGCCCCGGTCAGCAGCTTCGGCGCCTTGTCAGTCTTGTCGATCAGCCGTGCTTCTGGTCGAAGAACTGCTCGTCCTCGGTCGAGCCCTTCAGCGCGGCCGTGGAAGCATTGGCTTCGATTGTGGTGGTCACTGCATCGAAGTAGCCAGTGCCCACCTCACGCTGGTGCTTGACGGCGGTGAAGCCCCGGTCGGCGGCAGCAAATTCCTTCTGCTGCAGCTCGACGAAGGCCGTCATGTTGTTGCGGGCATAGCCGTAGGCCAGGTCGAACATGCCGTAGTTCAGCGCATGGAAGCCCGCCAGCGTGATGAACTGGAACTTGTAGCCCATCGCGCCCAGCTCGCGCTGGAACTTGGCGATGGTGGCGTCGTCCAGGTTCTTCTTCCAGTTGAAGCTGGGGCTGCAGTTGTAAGACAGCAGCTTACCCGGGAACTTGTCGTGGATGGCGTCGGCAAACTTCTTGGCGAAGGCCAGGTCGGGCGTGCCGGTCTCGCACCAGATCAGGTCGGCGTACTCGGCATAGGCCAGGCCGCGGCTGATGGCCTGCTCGATGCCGTTGTTGGTGCGGTAGAAGCCTTCGACGGTGCGCTCACCAGTCAGGAAGGGCTTGTCGATCGGGTCGACATCGCTGGTGACCAGGTCGGCGGCTTCGGCGTCGGTGCGGGCCAGCAGGATGGTGGGCACGCCCATCACGTCGGCGGCCAGGCGGGCGGCAATCAGCTTGCTGCAGGCCTCGCGGGTGGGCACCAGCACCTTGCCGCCCATGTGGCCGCACTTCTTGGCGGCGGCCAGCTGGTCTTCGAAGTGCACGCCGGCGGCGCCCGCTTCGATCATGGCCTTCATCAGCTCAAAGGCGTTGAGCACGCCGCCGAAGCCGGCTTCGGCATCGGCCACGATCGGGGCAAAGTAGTCGATGTCGTTCTTGCCTTCGGACCATTGGATCTGGTCGGCACGGGCGAAGGTGGCGTTGATCTTCTTGACGACCTTGGGCACCGAGTCCACCGAGTACAGCGACTGGTCGGGGTACATCTCGCCATTGCTGTTGGCGTCGCCGGCCACCTGCCAGCCGCTCAGGTAGATGGCCTTCAGGCCGGCCTTGACCTGCTGCATGGCCTGGTTGCCGGTCAGTGCGCCGAGGCTGTTGACGAAGGGCTCGGTGTTGATCAGGTTCCACAGCTTGTTGGCGCCGCGCTTGGCCAGGGTGTGGTCAACCTGCAGGCTGCCACGCAGGCGCACCACGTCGGCGGCGCTGTAGCCGCGCTTGATGCCCTTCCAGCGGGGGTTCTCGGCCCAGTCTTTTTCAAGGGCGGCAACTTGTTGTTCGCGGGTGAGTGAGGTCATGGAAGCTCCTGGAGGTGACACGGTGGAAACAGAGGGACCGGCTGAACCGATGGCTCTAGCCTACCGGCGGTACAGGCTCTTGTGAAGACTTATGTCTTATAGAAGACTAAAAACTTGTCTCAATGAAATCAACAGCTTGCAGCCTGAATTCCATGATGCGGAACTCGATTCTCGATGGCGGAAAGATGTGCTGCGCCGCAGCATCGCCATCTTCCGCATTGTGGAATCGGGTTTGCCCCATGTGAAAGCGGGTGGCCGATGTGATGCATGCTTGCATCCAGCCCATCTTCAACCGCACCCTGCTCGATGCCGCACTTCGCCTACCTGTCCCAATCCACTTTCCTGCGCTGCCCAGCCCTGGATGCCGGCCACCGCTTCGGCATCGCCGGTGTCGCCTGGGACGGCGCCGTCACCAACCGGCCCGGCGCCCGCTTCGGGCCACGCGCCATCCGCGCGGCCAGCCACATGCTGTGCGACGGCACGCACCCGCACTTCGACGTGGTGCTTGACGGCGAGCTGGGCGACGCCGGCGACCTGTTGCTGCCCAACACCAGCCTGCCGGCCATGCGCACGGCGCTGGAGGCGCAGGCGCCGGCGCTGATCGCCCGCCACCACATGGCCTGGCTGGGAGGTGACCATTCCATCACCCTGAGCCTGCTGCGCGCCTACCGCCAGCACCTGGGCCAGCCGCTGGCGGTGGTGCATTTCGACGCCCATTGCGACACCTGGGGCGACCACTTCGGCGAGCCCAGCGGACACGGCACCTGGGTGCACGAGGCCATCAGCGAAGGCCTGGTGCTGCCCGGCTGCTTCACCCAGCTGGGCATCCGATCGGCGGCTGAACGGGCAGCGCGTGAGTACGTGCGCGACCAGGGTGGCCAGATCTTCACCGCCCGCCAGCTGCGCGGGCTGGAATCGCCCGATCAGCTGGCGCCCGTGTTGCAGGCCATCACCAGCCGGCTGGCAGCCCATGGCCAGCCACCGCTGTACATCAGCCTGGACATCGACTGCCTCGACCCGGCCTTTGCACCCGGCACCGGCACGCCCGAGCCCGGTGGCATGAGCAGCAACCAGGTGCTGAGCCTGCTGGAATCACTGGCCGCCCTGCCCTGCGTGGGCATGGACTGCGTGGAGGTGGCGCCGCCCTTCGACCATGCCGAGCTCACCAGCAATGCAGCCGCGCACTTCGTCTGGACCTACCTGTGCGGCCAACGCGCCCTGCACACTGCGCAGGCTTGAGCCGGCGCCGTGGTCAGCTGCCGGCAGCTGGTTGACATTTCAGACCGGCAGCGCCGTGGTCTTCTTCACCGTGCGCAGCACCAGCATGGAATTGCTGCGCTCCACACCAGGCAGGCGCATCAGCACCTGCGTGTGGAAACGCTCCAGGTCTTCCGCGTCCCGGTAGCTGAACCGGATCAGGTAGTCATTGCTGCCCGCCACGTAGAAGCAATCCAGGATCTCCGGCTCGTCGCGCACCGCCTGCTCGAAGCCCTTGAGCACGCCCTCGCTCATGGTCTGCAGGTTGATGATCGAAAAGCAGGTGCCGTGCTGGCCCAGTGCCTTGGGGTTGAGCAGGGCCACATACTGGCCGATCACGCCGGCTTCCTCCAGCTGCTTGACCCGCCGCAGGCAGGCCGACGGCGACAGATGCACCCGCTCGGCGAGCTGCACATTCGACAGTCGGCCGTCCTGTTGCAACTCGGCCAGAATCTGGCGGTCGATGGCATCGAGTTGCGGCTTGCTGGTTTCGGTTCGCATTTTGTGCGGCTGAAGGTATGTTTGTCGCAATCATATGCCGTCAAACCAATCGGCGATGCCAAATTGCGCAAGCACATTGCGCAACAGGCTGTCTAGACTGCAAGATGTTGCGCAGACCCGCGCACCGCGCCGCCAACCAACACGCCTTCTCCACCCTCAAGGAGCCCGACGATGAGCACCACCAACCTCGAAGCACCCGACGACACCAGCACGGTTGCCAACGCTGCCGCCAACCCGCTGGCGCAATTCGTTCAAGGCCCGCGTGGTGCCGCGCTCGACGCCTACTGGATGCCCTTCACCGCCAACCGCCAGTTCAAGAAGAACCCGCGGCTGTTCGTCAAGGCCCAGGGCATGCACTACTGGACCGATGAAGGCCGCCAGGTGCTCGACGGCGTGGCCGGCCTGTGGTGCGTGAACGCCGGCCATAACCGGCCCAAGATCGTCAAGGCGATCCAGGACCAGGCTGCCGAAATGGACTTCGCGCCGCCGTTCCAGATGGCGCACCCCAAGGCCTTCGAGCTGGCCCACAAGGTGGCCCAGCTCACGCCGGCCGGGCTGAACAAGGTGTTCTTCACCAACTCGGGCTCCGAGTCGGTGGACACCGCACTGAAGATGGCGCTGGCCTACCACAAGGTGCGTGGTGAAGGCACCCGCACCCGGCTGATCGGCCGCGAGCGCGGCTACCACGGCGTCAACTTCGGCGGCATTTCGGTCGGCGGCATGGTCGGCAACCGCAAGCAGTTCGGTGCCATGGTGCATGGCGTCGACCACCTCGGCCACACCCATGACCCCAAGCGCAATGCCTTTAGCGTCGGCCAGCCCGAACATGGCGCCGAGTTGGCCGACGACCTGGAACGCCTGGTGCAGCTGCATGACGCCAGCACCATTGCTGCCGTCATCGTCGAGCCAGTGGCCGGCTCCACCGGCGTGCTGGTGCCGCCCAAGGGCTACCTGAACCGCCTGCGCGAGATCTGCGACAAGCACGGCATCCTGCTGATTTTTGACGAAGTGATCACCGGCTGGGGCCGCACCGGCAACCCGTTCGCGTCACAGACCTTCGGCGTCACGCCCGACATGATCATCATGGCCAAGGGCCTGAGCAACGGCGCGGTGCCGATGGGCGCGGTGGCCGTCAAGCAGCAAATCCATGATGCCTTCATGAACGGGCCCGAGCACCTGATCGAGTTCTTCCACGGCTACACCTACTCAAGCCACCCGCTGGCCTGCGCGGCCGCGCTGGGCACGCTGGAAACCTACGCCGACGAGGGCCTGCTGACCCGCGCTGCCGAACTGTCGGCCTACTTCGCCCAGGCAGTGCATGGCCTGCGCGGCGAGCCCAATGTCATCGACATCCGCAACATCGGCCTGGTGGCAGGCATCGAGCTGGCGCCGATCGCCGGCAGCCCGGCCAAGCGCGCCTTCGACATCTTCCTGGATTGTTACGAGCGCGGCCTGCTGATCCGCACCACCGGCGACACCCTGGCGCTGAGCCCGCCGCTGATCATCGAGCGCAGCCACATTGACCAGATCATCGACATGGTGCGCGGTGCCATCCGCCGCAACGCCGGCTGAACCTTCCGTTCCTTCACGCGTCCACCACCCATCACAAGGACACTGCCTAGCGCGCACCCTATGCATTTCCTCAGCGTCGATCGTGAACTCACGCGCCACTCGTACTACGCTGATACAGCGGTGCGGGCGGTGCGGTATCCGGCGCTGCAGGGCGATGCAGACTGCGATGTGGCCATCGTGGGCGGCGGGCTGGCGGGTTTGTCCGCTGCCATCGAACTGGCCGACCGCGGCTTTTCGGTGCGGCTGCTGGAAGCGCGGGAAGTCGGTTTCGGCGCCAGCGGGCGCAACGGCGGCCAGGCCATCCACGGCCTGGCCTGCGACCAGGCCGAGATCGAAGACCAGCTGGGGCTGGACGAGGCCCGGCGGGTCTTCGGCATGTCGATCGAGGCGCTGGACCTGATCCGCCAGCGCTGCAACCGCTTCGGCATCGATTGCGACTGGCGCGACGGCTACCTGGGCGTGGCCACCAGCGCCGGCAAGGCCCGCGATCTGCTGGCTGGCGCCGACCACCTGGAGCACGCCTACGGCTACCCGATGCAGCGCATCACGCAGGCCGACCTGCCCCGGTGGATCGACAGCCCGCGCTATCGGACGGCTGTGCACGATCCGCGCTCGGGCCACCTGCACCCGCTGAAGTACACGCTGGGGCTGGCCGGTGCCGCCGCCGGCCTGGGGGTGGTGATCCACGAGGGCACGGCAGTCACCGGCCTGACGCCGGGCGCGCGGCCGGTGCTGCATACCGCCACCGGCCGCATCACCGCCAGCCAGGTGCTGCTGGCTGGCAACGTGTACCTGCAAGGCATTGCGCCGGCGCTGGAATCGCGCATCATGCCGGTGGGCACCTACATCGTGGCCAGCGCGCCGGTGGATGAAGCCCTGGCGCGCCGATTGATCCCCAGCGGCGCGGCGGTGTGCGACAACAATGTCGTGCTCGACTACTTCCGCTTCAGCGCCAGCGCCGAGCCACCCCAAGCTGACGCGAGCGACCTCGGGGGGCAACCGCCGCAGGCGGATGGGGGCCGGTCAGCCCACGCCAGCCACCGCATGGTCTATGGCGGGCGTGTCAGCTACAGCACGGCCACGCCAATGAACCTGGCCGATAGCATGCGCCAGCGCATGGTCGGCACCTTCCCCCAACTGGCCGGCACGCCGGTCCTCCATGCCTGGGGCGGTTTTGTCGACATCTCGATGAACCGTGCGCCCGACTTCGGCCGCCTGCCCGGCTGTCCGCAGGTGTACTACTTGCAAGGCTTTTCCGGCCACGGCCTGGCGCTGACCGGCCTGGCCGGCCGGGTGGTGGCCGAGGCCATGGCCGGCGACGCCGGCCGATTCGACACCTTCAGCCGCATCCGCCACCGGCCCTTCCCCGGCGGCCGCTTGCTGCGCATGCCCGCCCTGGTGCTGGGCATGGCCTGGTACCGCCTGAAAGACGCTCTCGCATGATCTCCCGCTCCCGTAGCGCCTGCGGCGCTTCCTCTCAAGAGGGCGCTGCCAGCGGCCCGGCAAAGCCGGTTCGGCGGCGGCCGCTTGCCTGTGGTTGCGACTGCAGGGGCTTCCTGGCTGAACGCATCGATCCCTGAACATGAAGCCGAACCGCAAGCCCTTGGTCCTGGTGCCCGCCTGCAACCGCCAGCTGGGCGACCACCCGTTCCACATCGCCGGCCAAAAGTATGTGAATGCGGTGCGCCTGGCCGGCTGCACGCCATTGATCGTGCCCACGGCCGAATTGGACGAGATCCCGGTGCTGCTGGCCCTGGCCGACGGTGTGCTGCTGACCGGGTCGCCGTCGAACGTGCATCCCAGCCACTTCGGCGAAGACGTGTACGACCCCAGCCTGCCGCTGGATACGGCGCGCGACGCCTGGACCCTGCCGTTGATCCGCCAGGCGCTGGCCATGGGCCTGCCGTTGCTGGCCATCTGCCGCGGCACGCAGGAGACCAATGTGGCGCTGGGCGGCTCATTGCACCAGGCCGTGCAGGACGTGGGGCCGTTTGCCGACCACCGATCGGTCAGCGGCCAGCCGGCTGATGTGCAGTACGCCGACGTGCACCCGGTGCAGGTGCTGCCCGGCGGCCGGCTGGCGCAGATCGTCGGCCGCAGCAGCTTCCAGGTGAACTCTCTGCACGGCCAGGCGGTCAACCGATTGGCGCCGGGCCTGCGTGTCGAGGCCGTGGCGCCAGACGGCATCGTCGAGGCGTTTTCGGTCGACGCGGCGACCGGCTTCAACCTGTGCCTGCAGTGGCACCCCGAATGGCTGGCGGCCAGCAACCCGGTGTCGATGCAATTGCTCACCGCCTTTGGCGACGCGGCACGGGCCTGGCACGAACAAACCCACCAGCAGCACCACAGCCCGCACCGCGACCCGATTCCTTAGTGCCCAGAAGGCATGGCGCAAACCCGCGCCAACCTTGGTGCAGCGCCACAAGCGCCGCACTCCGACTTCCGAAACCAAACCCAAGGTGTGCCATGGTGAACAGAGAAAACTTCAGCTTCAGCGACCTCGAAAACTGGCTCAACGAGCAGCGTGTGACCGAGATCGAATGTCTGGTGCCCGACCTGACCGGCGTGGCCCGCGGCAAGATCCTGCCCCGGTTGAAATTCACCGAGGACCGTGGCATGCGCCTGCCGGAGGCGGTGGTGGCCATGGGCGTGACCGGTGAATTCCCCGAAGAGGGGCCGTACTACGACGTCATCAGCCCCACCGACATGGACATGCACCTGCGGCCCGACCCGACCACGGCGCGCATCGTGCCCTGGGCGATCGACCCCACCGCCCAGGTCATCCATGATTGCTACGACAAGGACGGCCAGCTGGTGCCGTTTGCCCCGCGCAGCGTGCTGCGCCGGGTGTGCGACCTGTATGCCGCCAAGGGCTGGAACCCGGTGGTGGCGCCCGAGCTCGAGTTCTACCTGGTCGCCCGCAACACCGACCCCGACATGCCGCTCAAGCCGCCCATCGGCCGCAGCGGCCGGGCCGAGACCAGCCGCCAGGCCTACAGCATCGACGCGGTCAATGAGTTCGACCCGCTGTTCGAGGACGTCTATGCCTACTGCGAGACCATGGGCCTGAACGTCGACACGCTGATCCACGAGGTGGGCGCCGGGCAGATGGAGATCAACTTCTTCCATGCCCACCCGCTGGGCCTGGCCGACGAGGTGTTCTTGTTCAAGCGCACCGTGCGCGAGGCGGCGCTGCGCCACGACATGTACGCCACCTTCATGGCCAAGCCGATCGCCGGCGAGCCCGGCAGCGCCATGCACATCCATCAGAGCGTGGTCGACAAGGACGGCCACAACATCTTCAGCAACCCCGACGGCACGCCCAGCCAGGAATTCTTCTGGTTCATCGGCGGGCTGCAGCGCTACATCCCGGCGGCGATGGCGCTGTTCGCACCGTATGTCAACAGCTACCGCCGCCTGGTGCGCAGCAATGCCGCGCCGATCAATATCCAGTGGGGCACCGACAACCGCACCGTGGGCATCCGCAGCCCGCTGGCCGGCCCGCAGGCGCGGCGGGTCGAGAACCGGGTGATCGGCGCCGACGCCAACCCGTATGTGGCGCTGGCCGCCACGCTGGCCTGCGGCTACATCGGCATCGAAAAGCGCATCGAGCCCACGCCCGAATGCAAGGGCGATGCCTATCTGGGCGACTTCCAGCTGCCGCGCAGCCTGGGCGAAGCGCTGGAACTGCTGCGCCACGAGAAAGACCTGCAGGATGTGCTGGGCGCCAGCTTCGTCACCGTCTATAGCGAGGTCAAGGAAATCGAATACGCCGAGTTCATGAAAGTGATCTCGCCCTGGGAGCGTGAACACCTCCTGCTCCATGTTTGAAGGACCAACCATGACCCGCACCACCCTGGAATGGCAGGCTGCCGACTCGGCCCACTTCCTGCACCCTTTCACCGACTTCCAGAGCCTGGCCAGGAAGGGCTCGCGCATCATCGCCAAGGCCGACAACATCTACCTGTGGGACTCTGACGGCCACAAGATCCTGGATGCGATGAGCGGCCTGTGGTGCGTGAACGTGGGCTATGGCCAGCAGGCCCTGGTCGACGCCGCAGCCAGGCAGATGCAGGAGCTGCCGTTCTACAACGCCTTCTTCCAGACGGCCACCATGCCGGCCATTGCGCTGGCCGAGAAGCTGGCCGAGGTCACGCCGCCGCAGTTCCGGCACGTGTTCTTCTCGGGGTCGGGCTCCGAGGGCAACGACACCGTGGTGCGCATGGTGCGGCGCTACTGGGACGTGCTGGGCCAGCCTGGCAAGCAGGTGATCATCAGCCGCCACAACGCCTACCACGGCAGCACCATGGCGGGTGCGTCGCTGGGCGGCATGTCGGGCATGCATGCCCAGGGCGGCCTGCCGATCCCCGACATCACCCACATCGACCAGCCCTACTGGGTGGAGCACCGCCTGCCGGGCGAGAGCATGGATGCCTTCGGCCTGCGCGCCGCCGGCTGGCTGGAGGCCAAGATCCTGGCCATCGGCGCCGACCGGGTGGCCGCCTTCATCGGCGAGCCGGTGCAGGGCGCGGGCGGCGTCATCATCCCGCCGGCCACCTACTGGCCCGAGATCCAGCGCATCTGCGACCAGCACGGCATCCTGCTGGTGTCCGACGAGGTGATCTGCGGCTTCGGGCGCACCGGCCACTGGTTCGGCTGCGAGACCATGGGATTCAAGCCTGACCTGATGACCTTCGCCAAGGGCGTGACCAGCGGCTACGTGCCGCTGGGTGGCGTGATGGTGGGCGACCGGGTGGCCCGGGTGCTGATCGAGCAGGGGGGCGAGTTCGAGCACGGCTACACCTATTCGGGCCACCCGGTGTCGTGTGCCGTGGCCCTGGCCAACATCCAGATCATCCAGGACCAGCACCTGGTGGCGCATGTGCACGACACCGTCGGCCCGCATCTTGCTCAAGCCTATGCGCTGCTGGCCGAGCACCCGCTGGTGGGTGCCGCCGAAACCTGCGGCCTGATGGGAGCCCTGTTGCTGGTCAAGGACAAAGCCAGGCTGACACCGTTCGATGCCGCTGTGGGCATCGGCATGGTCTGCCGCGGCCACTGCTTCGCCAATGGCCTGATCATGCGCGCCGTGGGCAACCGCATGATCATCGCCCCGCCGCTGGTCATCACCCGCAGCCAGATCGACGAGATGGTGGCGCTGATCCGCCGCTGCCTTGATTTGACCCTGGCCGACGCCCGCCGCGACGGCTGGATGTGATGGTGGCAGCCCCCATGCACTGGCATCCCCTGATCAGCCGCAGGCCCTGGCCTGCTTAGACTCACCCCAACCCCTGTCACCCATCCCCTCGGAGGATCGCTTCATGAATCGGAAGTCACGGCTGTCGATGGGCACGCTTGGCGCGCTGACGCTGGCTGCCCTGTTGCCGCTGGGCGCAGCCCAGGCCCAGGAGGAGGAGAAAGTCCTCAACATCTACAACTGGTCCGACTACATCGCCGAAGACACGATCAGGAACTTCGAGAAGGAAACCGGCATCAAGGTCCGGTACGACAATTTCGACAACAACGAGATCCTCCACGCCAAGCTGGTGGCAGGCAAGAGCGGCTACGACATCGTCGTGCCGTCGTCCAACTGGGGCAAGCTGCAGATCGACGGCAGCCTGCTGGCCAAGCTCGACAAGAGCAAGATCCCCAACCTGAAGAACCTCGACCCGGCGGTGCAGGCCCAGCTGGCCACCATGGACCCGGGCAACAACTACATGGTGAACTGGCTGTGGGGCTACACCACGGTGGGCATCAATGTCGACAAGGTCAAGGCCGCGCTGGGCAGCATGCCGATGCCCGCCAATGTGTGGGACCTGGTGTTCAAACCCGAGTACATCAGCAAGCTCAAAAGCTGCGGCGTGTCGTTCCTGGATTCGGCGTCCGAAGTGGTGCCGGCCGCGCTGCACTATCTGGGCAAGCCGTCGTTCAGCAAGGTGGCCAGTGACTACGCTGCCGCCGCGCAGCTGCTCAAGTCGATCCGGCCGCATGTCACCCTGTTCAGCTCGTCGGGCTACATCAACGACATGGCCAACGGCAGCATCTGCGTGGCGTTGGGCTGGTCGGGCGACGTCAACATCGCCCGCCAGCGCGCCATCGAGGGCAAGACCGGCCAGAACATCGAGGCGCTGATCCCCAGCACCGGCGGCCTGCTGTTCTTCGACGTGATGGTGATCCCGGCCGACGCCGCGCGCCCGGGCAATGCGCACAAGTTCATCAACTACATCCTGCGCCCCGAAGTGCACGCCAGCCTGACGAACAAGGTGTTCTATGCCAACCCGAACTCCGAATCGCGCAAGTTCGTCAAGCCCGAGGTGGCCAACAACCCGTCGGTGTTCCTCAGCGCCGACAACATGGCCAAGATGAAGGCCCCTGATGCGCTCAACACCGACTTGCGCCGGCTGATGACCCGCACCTACACCGCCTTCAAGACCGGGTTGTAGGCAGCATGGCCGGCAGCACTGCGGGCGGCGACGCCGCCTACCTGTCGATCCAGGACGTGGTGAAGGACTTCAACGGCTACAAGGCCGTCAACCATGTCAGCCTGGACATCGCCAAGGGCGAGATCTTCGCGCTGCTGGGCTCGTCGGGTTGCGGCAAGACCACCCTGCTGCGCATGCTGGCGGGGTTCGAGACGCCCACCGCGGGCCGCATCGTGCTCAACGGCCAGGACATGGCCGGCCTGCCGCCCTATGAGCGGCCGATCAACATGATGTTCCAGAGCTATGCGCTCTTTCCGCACCTCACGGTGTGGCAGAACATTGCTTTCGGCCTGCAGCGCGAGGGCCTGCCCAAGGACCAGGTCGCCCAGCGGGTGGAGTCCATGCTCAAACTGGTGCAACTGGCCAAGTTTGCCCAACGCAAGCCGCACCAGCTGTCGGGCGGCCAGCAGCAGCGGGTGGCACTGGCCCGCAGCCTGGCCAAGCAGCCGCAGATGCTGCTGCTGGACGAACCCCTGGGCGCGCTGGACAAGAAACTGCGCGAGGAAACCCAGATCGAGCTGGTCAACATCATCGAGCAGGTGGGCGTCACCGTGGTGATGGTGACGCATGACCAGGAAGAAGCCATGACCATGGCCAGCCGCATCGCCGTCATGAGCGAAGGCCGCTTTCTGCAGGTGGGTGCGCCGGCCGACATCTACGAAACCCCGGCCACCAAGTTCGTGGCCGACTTCATCGGCAACGTCAACCTGATGCCAGGCACGGTGGAAGTCGATGAGGTCGACCATGTGGTGATCGGCAGCGCCGACTGCAAGCACTACGTGGGCCACGGCATCACCGGCACCCAGGGCATGCCGGTGACGGTGGCACTGCGGCCCGAGAAGATCCATGTGTCACGCAACAAGCCCGACGACGACTTCAACACCGCCCACGGCACCATCAAGGAGCTGTCGTACTTCGGCAGCTTCACCGTTTACCACGTCGAGCTGGCCAGCGGCGCGCGGCTCAAGATCAGCCAGGCAAACACCGCCCGCCACAAGGACGACGAGCTGACTTGGGGCGATGCGGTGTGGGCCCACTGGTCGCGCTCGGCCCATGTGGTGCTGACGCAGTAAGCCGCCACCATGGCCAGCACCGGCGCAACCACCTCCTGGGTCCGCGGCCTGTTCACCGGCCGGTCGGCCGTGATCGGCATCCCGTATGGCTGGCTGCTGCTGTTCTTCCTGCTGCCCTTTCTGATCCTGGCCAAGATCAGCATCTCCGAGATGGAGAACGTGGTCTTCAAGGACCTGATCACCTACAAGGACGGGCTGCTGCAGCTGCAGCTCAAGCTCAGCAACTACGTCTTCATCACGCAAGACGCGCTGTACTACAAGACCTACATCTCCAGCCTGCAATACGCGGCGGCCACCACCGTGCTGTGCCTGGCCATCGGCTACCCGTTCGCCTACTTCATGGCGCGCGCCAGGCCCGAGCGCCAGGTCTTGCTGCTGCTGCTGGTGATGCTGCCGTTCTGGACCAGCTTCCTGCTGCGGGTGTATGCCTGGAAGGGCCTGCTCAGCGAGCATGGGTGGGTGTACGAGGCCATCGTCGGCCTGGGGCTCGACCACGTGCTGATGGCCGGCGGGGCAATCAGCGCTCCGGGCAAGCTGATGCACACGCCGTTCTCGCTGGTGCTGGGCATGACCTACACCTACCTGCCCTTCATGATCCTGCCGCTGTTCGGCAACCTGGCCAAGCTGGACGTGCGCCTGCTGGAGGCAGCAGCCGACCTGGGCGCCACACCCTGGGTGGCGTTCTGGAAGGTGACAGTGCCCATGTCCAAGGCCGGCATCATCGCCGGCAGCATGCTGGTGTTCATCCCCTGCGTCGGCGAGTTCGTCATCCCCGAATTGCTGGGCGGGCCCGAGACCCTGATGATCGGCCGCGTGTTGTGGGATGAATTCTTCAGCAACAACGACTGGCCCATGGCCAGTGCGGTGGCGGTGGTGATGGTGCTGCTGATCATCGTGCCGCTGGCGCTGTTCAACAAGTACCAGGCTGAAGCGCAGGAGAGCGGCAGGTGAACACGGCGGCGTTGAACAAGCTCTTCGCCCGCAGTTGGCTCGGCCTGGGCTTTGCCTTCCTGTACCTGCCGATCCTGGCGCTGATCGTCTTTTCGTTCAATGACTCGCCGCTGCCCAATGTGTGGCGCGGTTTCACGTTGAAGTGGTATGCCGCGCTGGCGAGCGACCGGGAATTGCTGGGCGGCCTGTGGCTGAGCCTGCGCATCGCCTTCTTCACCGCCTGCGGGTCGGTGGTGCTGGGCACGCTGGCGGCCTACACCCTGGTGAAGTACCGGCGCTTCAAGGGGCGCACCGCCTTTTCGGGCATGGTCAGCGCGCCGCTGGTGATGCCCGAGGTGGTGGTGGGCCTGTCGCTGCTGCTGATGCTGGTGTCGATCCAGCGCGCCATCGGCTTCCCCGAGCGCGGCATGCTGACCATCTGGCTGGGCCACCTGCTGCTGGGCATGGCCTATGCCACGGTGGTGGTGCAGGCGCGCCTGCAGGACTTGAACCCGCAGCTGTCCGAGGCGGCCATGGACCTGGGCGCCCGGCCCTGGCAGGTGTTCACCCTGGTCACGCTGCCGATGATCGCCCAGAGCCTGGCATCGGCCTGGCTACTGACCTTCACCATCTCGCTCGACGACGTGGTGCTGTCGGCCTTCCTGTCGGGGCCGGGCGCCACCACCATGCCGCTGGTGATCTTCTCGCGCGCCAGGCTGGGGCTGAACCCCAGCGTCAATGCCGTGGCCACGCTGATCGTGCTGGCGGTGGCCGTCGGCGTGGTCGTGGCCAGCTACATGATTGCCCGCAATGAACGCCGGCGCGCCCAGGAGCAGGCCGCTGCCGGCCATGCCTGAGCTGCCTGGCAGCATGTCCGACACCACCAACCAAGAACATCCACAAGAGGAGCCTCTGATGAAGCTGTTTTCAGCAACCGCACTTGCCCTGGCCCTGGCCGCGGCGTTTCCGGCCCAGGCCCAGAGCAACGCCGACATCCTGAAGGAACTGCAGGCCTTGAAGGACAAGGTGGCCGAGCTGGAGTCCAGGCTCAAGGCCCAGGACGCCAAGCTGCCGCCGGTCGCCGGCCAATGGGGCATGACGGCCGACCAGGCGCGCGAGCTCAACCGCGCCACGCTGAAGGCCGAGGCCACCGAGGACGCCCTCGAAGCCCAGGGCCTGAAGCAGTTGTCGATCAACGGCTTCATGGACCCGGTGTGGCTGTACAACCAGCGCCAGAACCGCGCCGGCTTCCAGTTCCTGAACCCGGTGTCGGTGGGTGGCTACAACTACGACAGCAGCTACTTCGGTGGCGTCACCATCGACTTCCGCAAGGAGATGGAAGGCGGCACCAAGTGGCGCCTGACCCTGGTGCCCAACCGCGGCACGGGCAGCGTGATCGGCGACGCGTCCATCGTGCAGGAGGCCTCGGTGTCGGTGCCGCTGGGCAGCCTGCAGACCCGCATCATTGCTGGCCAGATCCCCGACTGGTCGGGCTATGAATACCAGCAGAGCACGCTGAACAAACTGATCACCCACAACCTGCTCTATGACTTCACCCTGCCCACGCTGTACACCGGGGTGGGCATGGACTACGTGCGTGGCAAGTGGTGGGGCCGCTGGATGCTGGCCAACGTCAACACCAGCGCCCGCAACCCCGGCGAACGTGCGCCGGCCTTCGTCTACCGGGTCGACTACTCGCGCGGCGAGTTCCAGGGCTTCGGTTTTGCCGGGCTGCATGGCAAGGGTGCGAACTTGCGCGATGAAAATCCAAATCCCTTGACCGACACCACGCCGGACACGAGGGTCGACCTGTTCGAGGTCGATGGCTACTTCATCCGTGGCGACTGGACGGTGCAAGGCCAACTGAGCTATGGCCAGCAAAAGCGTGCGGCCATCACTGCCGACCCGAATGGCGACCTGCGCGACGCCCGTTGGTGGGGTGCGTCGGGCCTGGTGGCCTACAAGTTCGAGCCGCGCCTGGAAGGCATCGTGCGGCTGGATTACCTGAACAATCGCAAGAACGGCGGCGGCCTGCTCGGTTACACCGCGGCCGACGACCGCAACGGCATTGGCCCTGATGCAAACCTGGGTTGCGACCCCTCCTTGATTGCCAACCCCGATGGCTGCAGCCGCGGCGCCAACCGCATGGCGCTGTCACTGGGCGCCAACTACCGCTACAACCTGAACACCACCTTCAAGACCGAGGCGCGCCTCGACCGCGCCGACCTGCCGGTGTTCCTGGACGTCAAGACCGGCGGCTACCGCAAGACCAATGCCGTCTTCGGCACCTCGGTCGTCATCGAGTTCTGAACATCTGCGCCCGGTACAGTGCCGGGTGCGGCAACGCCGCCCCGACCTGCACTGGAGCGCCCCATGAAAGACCTGCGAGAACGCCTGGCCACCCAGGGCGTGCACACGCTGATTGCGCAGTTCACCGATCTGCACGGCGTGGCACGCGGCAAGTTCGTGCCGCTGGCCCATCTGGATGACCTGCTGACCGATGGCGTCGGCTTCTCGGGCCCGTCGATCGCCGGCACCGGCTTGCCACGCTGCGGGCCACGCAGCGAGTACTGGGGCCGCGGCGCCGCCAGCACCGCCACCGCCCTGCCCTGGCTGCCGGGTTATGCCCGGGTGGCGTGTGACGGCTTCGTCGCCGGCGAGCCCTTTGATGCCTGCCCGCGCCAGGTGCTGCGCCGCCAGGTGGCGCGCCTGGCCGCCAAGGGCTGGCATCTGCGCACCGGCATCGAGCCTGAATTCTTTCTGCTGCGCCAGACCGACGGCCGCTGGCAGCCGGCCGACACCGCCGACCGGCTCGACAAGCCCAGCTACGACCTGAAAAGCCTACCGCGCCAGCGCAGTTTTCTGCAGGGCCTGCAGCAGGCGCTGGAAGGCTGCGGCCTGGACGTGCTGCAGATCGACCATGAAGACGCCCATGGCCAGTACGAGGTGAACTTCGGCCATGACGAAGCGCTGGCCAGCGCCGACCACCTGATGCTGTTCAAGATGGCCGCCCATGCATTGGCCGAGCGTGACGGCATGGTGTTCTCGATGATGCCCAAGCCGTTCGCCAACCAGCCCGGCAGTGGCATGCACTTCCATGTGTCACTGTGGTCAGGTCCGGTGCATGACCGCCACGGCAATGCACGCAATCTGTGCGTGCCACACCGGGCTGACGGCGCGGTCGATGCCGCCGGCCTGCTGTCGCCGTTGGGCCGGCAGTTTGCGGCCGGCGTGCTGGCGCATTCGGCCGGCTTGTGTGCGCTGGCGGCGCCCACGGTCAACAGCTACAAGCGGTTGACCGTGGGTGAATCCTTGTCGGGCACCACCTGGGCGCCGGCCTACATCGCCCAGGGGCCGAACAACCGCACGGCCCTGCTGCGCACGTTGCACGGCCGCTTCGAATGGCGCCTGCCCGACGCCAGCGCCAACCCCTACCTGGCCACCGCCGCGCTGATCGCCGCCGGCCTGGACGGCATCGACCGCCAGCTGGACCTGCCCGCTGCGGTGGACGACGACCTGTTCGCCCTGAGCCTGGCCCAGGTGCGGGCACGCGGCATCGCGC
>JARXAJ010000039.1 GCA_029865965.1 Aquabacterium sp. | reverse complement strand
GTGGGCTTCAGCCGGGCCAGGCGGTCGTACAGGGCCTGGGCGGCGCGCGGCTCGTTGTTGAGCATGCGGGCCCCGGCCGCCATGGCCAGCACATCGGCCGGGGCGTCGGCCCGGTCGACCAGCGGCGCCAGCGTGGCCAGGGCCTTGGGCAACTGGCCCAACTGCACCTGCGCCCGGGCCAGCTGGCGCCGCGCCACCGCATTGCCGGGCGCCAGCGCCACCACCTTGGCAAAGTGCGCCTCGGCCTGCTGGGCCGAGCCCAGCACCAGCTCGTTCTCGCCGGCTGTCAGCAGCAGGGTGGCGTTGTCAGGCAGCACCCGCAGCAGGCCCTGGAAGATGTCGCGTGCGCGGGCGTGCTCGCCCGCCACGAAGGCCAGCTGGCCTTCGGCCATGGTGGTGTTGATGTTCTTCGGCGCCAGCTGCTTCAGTGCGGCCAGTTGGGCCTGGGCGGCTGGCAAATCGCCCTGGGCCACATGCAGCGACATCAAGGCCATGCGCGGCGCCACCAGGGTGGCGCGCAATGCGACCGCGCGGTCGAAGGCCCCTTGGGCGTTGGCGCGGTTGTCGTCCTGGCGCAGGTGCAGGTCGCCCTTGAGCACCCAGGCGTCGACCAGCGTGGGGTGGCTGGCCACCACGGCGTCGACCACGGCCAGGGCGCCGGGCAGGTCGCCGTCGATTGCGGCCAGGCGGGCCTTCGCCAGCAGGGCCTGGGGTGCCTGGGGTGCTGCCTGCAGGGCGCTGTCGACGGCGGTGCGGGCGCCGCTGCCATTGCCCAGCGCCATTTCGGCGCCGGCCACGGCGGCCATCAGCCTTGCATGGGCGTTGGCGTCGGTGGGGGCCAGGTTGGCCTGGTTGTAGCCCTGGGTGGCGCGGCCGTACTGGCCGCTTTGCAGCAGCGCTTCCACCAGCACCGGCAAGGCCTGGTGTTCTGCGGCGCCGTACTCCAGGGCGCGCTGCAGTTCGATAGCGGCTGCCGCGCCGTCGCCATCGTCGAGCATGCGCTGGCCCAGCAGCAGCCGGGCTTCACCCGACTTGGGATGGGCCTGCACCAGGTTGCGCAGGTCCTTGCGGGCCGTTGCAGGATCGACCGACGCCGCCCGGTCCCGCACCTTGGCAATGGCCTGCGCCTCGGGCTTGCCGCAGCCCGACAAGGCAAGAGCGGTCAGCAGTGCGGCGGTGGCAAGCAGCAGGGGGCGGGGTGGCACGGTGGGTTCTTGCGTGGTGGCGGCGTGGTGGGCGCCCGCGCCCGGGGTGCGCGCCACCATGGTTGGCAAGGGCGGCATGGGCGGCATAGGTGCTTGGTGCGCCAAAATCCATTATGTCGGCCGGTGCAAGCTGCGGCACCGCCATCAGCAGCAGCGCAGCCGCCGGGCGCGCATTGCGCACGCCGGACGGGCGGCGTTGCAATCACCACCTTGGGCTTCGATGGGGTGGTTCAGGTGGCCACGTCAATTGCCTGGTGACCGGCAAGCCACGGCGTTACCGGGCCGGCTGCCTGCGGGCTGGCCAGGGCGGAATGCCGGCCGGGCCGCGCGTGGCGCGGGCTGAGCAGGTTCAAAAGAGCCAGAAGTGATGTAAATGATCAAAGTTTTTGGTCTGATTGGTGCCTGACGCAGCGTGCTACAGGCCCTGCGCCTGCCTCTCCAACACTGATCGAACCCGTCAAATGGGTCACAACCGCTTGTCGGACCCCTTTACATGGGGTGGGGAGTCCATCTTTGGGTGGACAAAAACGGATGAAAAATCAATAGGTTAGCGGAGATCAGGACCGGTGGCCCGGTTTCTGCTTTGTGATCGTGGACGTCACTTCTGATGTCATGATCAATCCAAAACCTCATAGGAGTTATCAATGAAGAAAACCCTGCTGGCCGTTGCGGCTGCATTTGCTGCGGTGGGCGCGCAAGCTGCCACCATCACCATTGACACTTTCAATGCGCCGGATGTCGGGCCGATTACCTCGGACCTGAACGGTTCTACCACCGTGTCTGACGCAGTTCGCACGGTCAAGTATGAGGTGCTGGCAGGCCCCGCCAATGGAAACGGTTCCGACCTGAAGATCGGTTCAGCCACCTTCCCGGTCGGTCTGCTGGAAGTGGCTAACGCCAGTGGCCGTGATTCGCAAGCCACCGTCACCTGGGCCTTGGCTGCCGGTGTGCTGCCTGGCAACGCTAGCAACATCGGTTTCTTCCTGGAGATCATTCAGTCCGACGGCAATACTACGTCGCTAGACTTTCTGTTGAATGGCGGCGCATTGGCTAGCTTCGCGATTGCGCCCAACACGGTCAACCAGGGCGTGTCGTTTGGTCTGAGCGACCCACAACTGGCAGCTCTGTCGACCGGCGGCGAGCTGTCGTTGGTGATCAATGGCGCTGTCGGCTGGGACCTGACCTTGGACTCGTTTGGCTTCAGCTTCGACGTACCCGTTGTCCAAGTGCCCGAGCCAAACGCGCTGGCCCTGGTCGGCATCGCCCTGGCTGGCCTGGGCTTCACCGCCCGCCGCCGCAAGGCCTGATCAGCGCAGCGAGCTGCCTGACACAAACAAAATCCCGGCACTGCCGGGCTTTTTTCTTGCCGCACGCCCGGTACCACCCGGGCGCTGCACTGTCACACCGTCACGCCCTTGGCCGTCTCGGCGTACTCGCTGATCTGGTCGAAGTTCATGTACTTGTAGATCTGGCTGCCGTCCTTGTTGATCACGCCCATGTCGGCCTGGTACTCGGCCAGCGTGGGGATGCGGCCCAGCTTGCTGGCGATCGCCGCCAACTCGGCCGAGGCCAGGTAAACGAAGGTGTTCTTGCCCAGCCGGTTGGGGAAGTTGCGGGTGCTGGTGCTGACCACGGTGGCGCCTTCGCGCACCTGGGCCTGGTTGCCCATGCACAGGCTGCAGCCGGGCATCTCGGTGCGCGCGCCGGCGGTGCCGAACACGCCGTAGTGGCCTTCCTTGGTCAGCTCGGCCGCGTCCATCTTGGTGGGCGGGGCAATCCACAACTTGACAGGGATGTCACGCCGGCCCTCCAGCAGCTTGCTGGCGGCGCGGAAGTGGCCGATGTTGGTCATGCAGCTGCCGATGAACACCTCGTCGATCTTGGCGCCGGCCACCTGGCTGAGCAGCTTGGCGTCGTCGGGGTCGTTCGGGCAGCACAGCACCGGCTCTTTCAGGTCGGCCAGGTCGATCTCGATGACGGCGGCGTACTCGGCGTCCTTGTCGGCTTCCAGCAGGCTGGGGTTGGCCAGCCACTCTTGCACCTTCTGGATGCGGCGCTCCAGCGTGCGCTTGTCCTGGTAGCCGTCGGCGATCATGTTCTTCATCAGCACCACATTGCTGGTGAGGTATTCCTTGATCGGCGCGGGGTTCAGCTTGACGGTGCAGCCGGCGGCGCTGCGCTCGGCGCTGGCGTCGCTCAGCTCGAAGGCCTGTTCCACCTTCAGGTCGGGCAGGCCTTCGATCTCCAGGATGCGGCCCGAGAACACATTGACCTTGCCCGACTTGGCCACCGTCAGCAGCCCGGCCTGGATGGCGTAGTAGGGGATGGCGTGCACCAGGTCACGCAGCGTGATGCCGGGCTGCATCTGGCCCTTGAAGCGCACCAGCACGCTCTCGGGCATATCCAGCGGCATCACGCCGGTGGCCGCGCCGAAGGCCACCAGGCCCGAGCCTGCGGGGAAGCTGATGCCGATCGGGAAGCGGGTGTGGCTGTCGCCGCCGGTGCCCACGGTGTCGGGCAGCAGCAGGCGGTTCAGCCAGCTGTGGATGACGCCGTCGCCCGGGCGCAGGCTGATGCCGCCGCGGTTGCTGATGAAGCTGGGCAGCTCGCGGTGGGTCTTCACGTCCACCGGCTTGGGATAGGCGGCGGTGTGGCAGAAGCTCTGCATCACCAGGTCGGCAGAAAAGCCCAGGCAGGCCAGGTCCTTCAGCTCGTCGCGGGTCATGGGGCCGGTGGTGTCCTGGCTGCCCACGGTGGTCATGCGCGGCTCGCAGTAGGTGCCCGGGCGCACGCCCCGGCCCTCGGGCAGACCGACGGCGCGGCCCACCATCTTCTGCGCCAGGGTGAAGCCGGCCTGGGTGGCGGCCGGCGGCTGCGGCAGGCGGAAGCTGGTGGAAGCGGGCAGGCCGAGGAAATCACGCGCCTTGGCGGTGAGGCTGCGGCCGATGATCAGGTTGATGCGCCCGCCGGCACGCACTTCGTCAAACAGCACGTCGCTGCGCAGCCGGAAGCTGGTGACGAGTTGTGGGCCGTCGGCGCCATTTTTGGTGATCTTGCCGTCATAGGGGTGGATGTCGATGACATCGCCCATCTCCAGGCCGCTGACATCGACCTCGATCGGCAGCGCGCCCGAGTCTTCCTGCGTGTTGAAGAAGATCGGCGCGATCTTGCCCCCCAGGGTGACGCCACCAAACCTTTTGTTGGGCACAAAAGGGATGTCCTGCCCGGTGGCCCAGATCACGCTGTTGGTGGCGCTCTTGCGGCTGCTGCCGGTGCCGACCACGTCGCCCACATAGGCCACCAGGTGGCCCTTCTTCTTCAGGTCGTCGATGAACTGCATCGGGCCGCGCTTGCCGTCTTCCTCGGGCTGGAAGGCCGCGCCGTCGCGGGTGTTCTTCAGCATCGCCAGGTAGTGCAGCGGAATGTCGGGGCGGCTCCAGGCGTCGGGTGCGGGGCTCAGGTCGTCGGTGTTGGTCTCGCCGGGCACCTTGAACACGGTGACGGTGATGGTCTTGGGCACCTCGGGCCGGCTGGTGAACCACTCGGCGTCGGCCCAGCTCTGCATCACGTCCTTGGCTTTGGCATTGCCGGCGCGGGCCTTCTCGGCCACGTCGTTGAAGAAGTCGAACATCAGCAGCGTCTTCTTCAGCGCTGCCGCTGCCACATCGGCCACCTCGGCGTCGTCGAGCAGCTCGATCAGCGGGTGCACGTTGTAGCCGCCCACCATGGTGCCCAGCAATTCGGTGGCCTTGGCCTTGGAGACCAGGCCCACGGCCAGGTCGCCATGCGCCACGGCAGCCAGGAAGCTGGCCTTGACCTTGGCGGCGTCGTCCACGCCCGGGGGCACGCGGTGGGTCAGCAGGTCGAGCAGGACCGCGTCTTCACCGGCCGGCGGCGCCTTGATCAGCTCGATCAGCTCGGCCGTCTGCTGGGCGGACAGCGGCAGCGGTGGGATGCCGAGGGCGGCGCGTTCGGCCGAGCGTTGGCGATAGGCTTGCAGCATGTCGGGGGCTCCTGTGGGGCGGTGGAGAAACAGGTCTGGCGTGGCGCTGTGCCGGCGGGTCGGGCACTGCCGCCACTGGTGGCGCAAGCGGCCTACGGGTTAGCCCGATATTTTATGTCTTATATAAGACTTGCCAAGCGGTTTTTGCAGTGCAGCAGCGCAGCCGGCAGATTGTGGCGCAGCCGGGCGCAAAAAAGCCCGCACGGTGGCGGGCTGGCAGCGAACGGCTTGTCAGCCGTCAGGGTGCATCACGGGTTGTCGCGCATCCACTTTTCGGCAAAGGCGTCTGACCGGGCCTGGGCTTCGGCGCCGCTGGTCATCAGCCACACCAGGGAGCCGGCTGCAAACAGCAGCGGCACGAGAGCAAGCATCACAGTGATCATGTTCAGGAAGGTTCAGGGTTGAGACGCAGACCAGGCGGTCGCCCGGATTTGCTGCGGCGCAGCATAACCGATGGGTGCCGACCGCGCCGTGCCGACCCGGAAATCCCCGGATCCAACAGAACATCGGCCACAGCGCGCGGAACTTGAGCCGCGGCCAGGCCCGCACGCCTGCCCGGCGTCAGGG
>JARXAJ010000031.1 GCA_029865965.1 Aquabacterium sp. | reverse complement strand
TGCGACAGCAGATGCGCCGCACCCAGCTGCTGCGTGATCAGCAGCAGCAGGGCCAGTGACAGGGACAGGATGCAGTGGCGCATGGGCGCACCGAGCATAGCGCCAGCGTGTGGCGTTGTGACTTGTGCACATGTCCCCCGTCGGAGGGCACCCAGCCACCACCCCCGATGCATCCCCCTTCGGTCCCTCCTGCCGGGTGATGGTGGCCGGCTCCCGGTGCCGCGACCATCACTGCACCCTGAAACACCAGCCAGCCAGGAGCCACCGATGACCCCCAGCGACCGCCCCCGCCGCACCGTGCTTGTCAGCATCCCCACGGTGCCGCCGCTTGAGACCGCGCCGGCCGACGATGCCAGCCCGGCCTGCGGCTGGTTCGAGTCGAGCTGGGAACTGCGCCAGGGCCTGGCGGTGCAAGAGCTGGGCGCCAGCGAGCTGCCCGATGCCGACGGCACACTGGCCGCGCTGTGGTTCGCCGCGCTGGCCGCACCGCCCGCAGCAGCGTCAGCGCGGTGGCAGTGACACCGCTGGCGGCGGCAGCCGCTGCTGGTGGTCGCGGTGCATCTGCCAGCGCTGGTAGGCCGTGGGCTGGCCCGACAGCGCCAGCGACAGCCGGATGACCGCGTCATGCGTGCGCGACGCCGGTGCCCCCACCACCGCCACCACCGCCCAGGCCAGCAGGGCCAACGGCATCCAGCGCGCCAGTTGCAGCGCGGGCCAGCGCCCGGCGCGCAAGGCGATGGCGCTGGCGGCCGCGCCCAGGCCGAAGCCGGCCACCACCTCGCTGACCGAATGCACGCCCACCTTCACCCGCGACACCGCCACCGCCAGCGCCAGCAGGTAGCCCAGCAGCAGCACCCGGGCCCGGCCGCTGGCGCTGCGGGGGCCGGCAGCCAGGCGCAGCAGCAGCGGCATGACCGCAGCCGCGAACATCGCATGGCCGGAGAAACCGGTGAAGTCGAGCGGCGCCCAGCCGATGCCGTAGCCGAGAAATGCCACCTTGCTGGCGGTGGTGATGCCCACCGCCACGCTGGTGGCCAGCAGCCACGCCCCCGCCAGTGGCCGCCCACCCGGCTGGCGCACCAGCCACAGCAGCGCCAGCGCCATGGCCGGCAGCAGGATCTCGGCCTCGCCCAGGCGGGTGATCTGGGCCCACCACCAGGCCGCGCCGCCCAGCAGCCCCGCCTGGGTCACCGGGCCGGGGCCTTGTAGCGCTCGACCAGCGCGGTTTCCAGCCGGTAGCCGCTGGTGCCCATCGGGGAGTTGTTGCGGGTGGTTTTCAGGATGCCGCTGACCCAGACCGTGTCCATGCTGCGAAAGCCCCCGGCCGGCTTGGCCGGTACCACCAGCACGATCTGGTTGGCCGGTGGCGGCGGGGTGTGAATGCAGGCGCCGAAGTAGGGCACCAGCAAGAACTCGGTGTGGCCGGCGGCCACTTCTTCCAGCGGCACCAGGTAGCCGGGCAGCTTGACGCGGGTGCCGTTGAGCTGCGGCTCGGTCGGTGCGTTGTCCCAGGCCTCCCGCAGCTGGGCCATCAGCGCGGCGGCCTTGGGGTCGCCGTCGTTCAGCGCAGCCAGGTTGGTCATGCCCTGGTCCTTGAAGGCCTTGGTCGGGTCCCAGCCCTTGGGCACCAGGTCGTCCCAGCGGATCTCGGTGTAGCCGGCGCTGTTGGCCGTGGGTTTGGGCTGCGCGGCCAGCGGCAGGCTGCAGGCGGCCAGCAGGCCGGCGGCGGTTTGCAGCCAGTGGCGGCGGTCAAGGCGAGGTGTGGGCATCGGTTCAGATCCTGGGTGACAGGCCATCGGCCAGCGACAGGCGGTAGGCGCGCCAGCCCGGCACCAGGCTGGCCAGCAGGCCGCCCGCCAGCACGGCGGCCATCAGCTGCCATTCTGCAGGCCCGGGTGGCAACAGTTGCAGTGTGATGCCGAAGTGTGACTGCACCCAGCCGCCCAGCAGCGCCACCGCGCCCCAGCAGGCCAGCGCGCCCAGCACCACGCCGCTGGCAGTGACGAGCAGGCCCTCGGCCGCCAGCAGGCCCAGCATCTGGCGCGGACCGGCGCCCACTGCGCGCAGGATGGCCAGCTCACGCCGGCGCTCGTTCAGCCCGGCCAGGATCACCGCCACCAGGCCGGCCAGGCTGACGGCGGCCACCAGGGCGCTCATCGCCTGCAGGCCGCGTTCACCCAGGCCGACGACGTCCCACAGCTCATCGAGCGCCACGCCTGGCAGGATGGCCAGCAGCGGCTCGGCGCGGAAGGCGGCCACGTCGCGCTGCACCGCGAACACCGCAGCCCGGCTCTTCAGGCCGACCAGCGCGGCGGTGATGTTGCGCGGCGTCAGGTCGGTCTGCGCCGCCTGGTCGGCACTGATGGCCTGCCCCGGCAGCGGCACGCCGGCCTGCCAGTCGAGGTGGATGGCCTCCATGGCCTGCAGGCTGATGTGCACCGTGCGGTCCACCGGCGTGCCGGTGGGCGCCAGGATGCCGACGATGGTGAACGGCTTGTCGGCATGGTCATTGGCGGCCATCGCGCCGTCGCCATGGCTGAGCACGATCCGCTGGCCCAGCGTGTAGCCCAGCCGGCGCGCCACTTCGGCGCCCAGCACGGTGTCGTACAGCGCGTCGAAGGGCTTGCCCTGTGCCAGCTGCAGCGCCTGCTTCTGGCCATAGCGGAAGCGCTCGAAGTACGCGCCGCTGGTGCCCAGCACCGCAAAGCCGCGGTGGCTGTCGCCCAGGCTCAGCGGCACCATCCAGGCCACGCCACGGTGCTGGGCGATGGCCTCGGCGCTGGTGTAGCGGATGTTGTTGGTGGCATTGCCGATGCGGAACACCGCATACAGCAGCAGCTGCACCGGCCCGGTGCGGGCGCCGACGATCAGGTCGGTGCCCGACACCGCCTGCGAGAAATTGGCCCGCAGGTCCTGCCGCAGGCGCTCGATGCCCAGCAGCAGGAAGGTGGAAAGCGCGATCGACAGCACCACCAGCGCCAGCACGAAGCGGCGGTTCCAGGCGCTGCGCGCAGCGAGCGTGAACATCACCGCCCCTCGCCCGCCGGGTACGGCGGTCGATCCCCCGAGGGGATGGCGGGCCGGCTTGGTGGCGGCCCGGCACTCGGCCCGCCCGCTTCGACTGCCGCCTGGTTGATCGCCGGCAGATCCACCACCCGCGCAAACCGCTGCGTCAGCCGTGCGTCATGGCTGACGAACAACAGAGCGCTGCCGGCGGCGGCGCAGCTATCGAGCAGCAGGGCCATGAAGGCTTCGCGCAGGGTTTCGTCCAGCGCCGACGTGGGCTCGTCGGCGATCACCACCGCCGGCGCGCCGATCAGCGCCCGCGCTGCCGCCACCCGCTGCTGCTGGCCCACCGACAGTGAGCCGGCCGCCTGGGTCCACAGCGCGGTGGGCAGCCCGGTGCGCGCCAGCAGCTGCTCGGCCGCCTGCGGCCCGGCGCGCTGCGCCCGCAAGGCCGAGAACCGCAGCGGCAGGCGCACGTTGTCCAGCACGCTGAGGTAGGGCAGCAGGTTGAACTGCTGGAAGATGTAGCCCAGGTGGTCGGCGCGGTGGCGGTCGCGGGCGCTGGCGCCCAGGCTCTGCCAGGCGCGGCCCAGCAGCTGCACCGAGCCGGCCTGCGGCAGCAGCACGCCGGCGCACAGGCTCAGCAGCGTGCTCTTGCCGCAACCGCTGGGCCCGCGCAGGAAGACGCTGTCGCCCGGCGCCAGCTGCAGGCTGTCGATGGCGATGGTGTCGGCCGGCGCGCCGGGCCAGCGGTAGCGCAGGCCCTGCAGCTGCAGGGCTGGCGCCGGCACGGCCGGGGTCGGCGGTGCGATCACCGGCGCAAGCGGCCGCCGCCGCCCGTGATCGACAGACCTGCGGCGCCCTGGGTGGCAGGCCGGGGGTCAGGCGGGGTGGCAAACGGGATGGCAGGCAGGCGCTGCAGCATGGCGGGCGGCGGTGTTGGTCGGCGGTCGGGGCAGGTGTGGCTGGCATTGTGGCGCCGCCACCGCGTCTCTCTGGCCCCGGCTGGCGCTGGCCCTGGCGCTGACGGGTGCCGGCCTGCCTGCGGCCCGGGCCCAGAGCACCGCACCGGTGCCGGTGCCCAAGACCAGCCAGGTGACCGATGACGCGTTGGTCGACGCCCTGGCCATCGACCTGCCCGCGCCGGCTGACGGTGCCGGCAGTGGTGCCTCCCGCGGCTTCCGCAAGGCGGCCCGGCCCGGCGCGTCCACCTTCCAGCCGGCCAGGGCTGGCGGCCCGGCAAAGCCGGTTTCGCGGCGGTCGCTTGGTTCCAGCCTGGACGTCCCCACAGATCTATCTGCCGAGGCTCCGTCCCTAAAATGCCGGGCCTTGTCCCCCGGAGCCTGCTGCATGAACCGTCCCGTCGACCCACCTGCAGGCGCCTTGCTCCCTCCCCAGGGGGATGAGCCGGCCGGCCTGACCGCAGGGCCGACGACGGGCGTCATCCGCATCCGCGGCGCCCGCCAGCACAACCTGAAGAACCTGGACCTGGACATCCACACCGGCGAGATGACGGTGGTGACCGGGCCCAGCGGCTCGGGCAAGAGCAGCCTGGTGTTCGACACCCTGTATGCCGAAGGCCAGCGGCGTTATGTCGAGACCTTCAGCGCCTATGCGCGCCAGTTTCTCGACCGCATGGACCGGCCGGCCGTTGACCGGGTGGACGGCGTGCCGCCGGCGATTGCCATCGACCAGACCAACCCGGTGCGCACCTCCCGGTCAACCGTGGGGACGATGACCGAGCTGAATGACCACCTGAAGCTGCTGTTTGCCCGCGCCGCGCAGTTGTTCGACAAGCAGACGGCCCAGGCCGTGCGGCATGACACGCCGGAGACCATCCACGCCGACCTGCTTGCCAAGGCTGCGCAGGCAGGCGACCCCCGCCTGGTGATCACCTTCCCGGTGGAATTGCCGGCCACGGTGACGCCCGCCGAGGTGGAGCAGTGGCTGTCGGCCAGCGGCTTCACACGGGTGCAGGCCGAGCGCACGGTCAACGACCGCAAGGTGCTCGATGTCGTCGCCGACCGGCTGCGCATTGCCAGCGCCGACAAGATCCGCGTGGTCGAGGCCATCGAGCTGAGCCTGCGGCGCGGCAGCGGCCGGGTCAATGTGTATGCGCTGAAAGAGGGTGAGGAGGACGCCACGCTCTGGCGTTATTCCACCGGCCTGCACTGCCCTGACAGCGACCTGCGCTATGCCGACCCGCAGCCGGCGCTGTTTTCCTTCAACTCGGCCTTCGGCGCCTGCGAGGCCTGCCGCGGCTTTGGCCGGGTGATCGGCGTCGACATGGGCCTGGTGATCCCCGACCACCGCAAGACCTTGCGCAACGGCGCGATCAAGCCGATCCAGACCCCGGCGTGGAAGGAATGCCAGGACGACCTGCTGAAGTACGCCGGCGAGGCCGGCATCCCGCGTGACACCGCCTGGAGCCAGTTGAGCCAGGCCCAGCGCGACTGGGTGCTCGACGGCAACCCCAGCTTTGCCGGCAGCTGGAACAAGCAGTGGTACGGCGTGCGGCGCTTCTTCGGCTACCTGGAGAGCAAGTCCTACAAGATGCACATCCGTGTGCTCCTGAGCAAGTACCGCAGCTACACGCCGTGCGGCACCTGCGGCGGCGCGCGGCTCAAGACCGAGGCCCTGCTGTGGCGCCTGGGCGACAAGGCGGCGGCCGACGCAGCAATGGCGCCCGCCAGGCGCATGCTGCCGATGGGCGTTGGCTGGACCCGCGCGCAGCTGGAAGCCCTGCCCGGCCTGAGCCTGCACGACCTGATGCTGTTGCCGATCGACCGGCTGCGGCGCTTCTTCGACGGCGAGGCTGGCCCCCAGGGCGCCTCCGGCGTCGCCCTCCCGGGGGCGATCAGGGCGGTTGGGGCGGCCCTGCCCGGCCTGACGCTTCCCAGCACCATGCTCGACGAAGCGCTGAAGCTGCTGCTCGACGAGATGCGCACCCGCCTGCGCTACCTGTGCGACGTGGGCCTGGGCTACCTGACGCTGGACCGCCAGAGCCGCACCCTGTCGGGCGGCGAGGTGCAGCGCATCAACCTGACCACGGCGCTGGGCACCAGCCTGGTCAACACCCTGTTTGTGCTGGACGAGCCCAGCATCGGCCTGCACCCGCGTGACATGGGCCGCATCGTCGAGGCCATGCACCGGCTGCGCGACGCCGGCAACACCCTGGTGGTGGTGGAGCACGACCCGGCGGTGATGCTGGCCGGCGACCGGCTGATCGACATGGGCCCGGGCCCGGGTGAGCGGGGCGGCCAGATCGTCTTCGACGGCACGCCCGATGCGGCGCGCAATGCCGACACCCTGACCGGCGCCTACCTGGGCGCACGCAAGCATGTGGGCATCGGCCTGCGCCGCCTCGTCAACGACGCCACGCCCAAGCTCATCCTGCAGGGCGTGACCGAGCACAACCTGCAGAACATCGAGGTCAGCTTTCCGCTGCAGCGCCTCACTGTTGTCACCGGTGTCAGCGGCTCAGGCAAGAGCACGCTGGTGCAGGACGTGCTGGTGCCGGCCCTGCTGCGCCACTTCGGCAAGCCGACCGAAGGCGCCGGCGCGCACCAGGCGCTGCTGGGCATGGACTGGCTGGCCGACGCGGTGTTCGTCGACCAAAGCCCCATCGGCAAGACGGCGCGCAGCAACCCGGCCAGCTATGTGGGCGCCTTCGATGAAATCCGCAAGCTGTTTGCCCTGACGCCGCTGGCGGTGGAGCGCCACCACGGCGCCGGCATGTTCAGCTTCAACGCCGGTGACGGGCGCTGCCCCACCTGCGGCGGCAGCGGCTTCGAGCATGTGGAGATGCAGTTCCTGTCGGACGTGTATCTGCGCTGCCCGGATTGCGACGGCAAGCGCTTCCGCGCCGAACTGCTGGAAGTCAAGCTGATCCGCGGCCCTTACAGCCTGAGCGTGGCCGATGTGCTGGAGCTCACCGTCAGCGAAGCCTGCGTGGTGTTCAGCGGCGACCCGGCCGTCACCGCCCGGCTGCAGCCCATCGTCGACGTGGGGCTGGACTACGTGCGCCTGGGCCAGCCCGTGCCCACGCTCAGCGGTGGTGAGGCCCAACGCCTGAAGCTGGCGGGCTTCCTGGCTGATGCAGCCGCCGGCCCGCGCCAGCCGATGGCCAAGCGGGGCACGCTGTTCCTGTTCGACGAGCCCACCACCGGCCTGCATTTCGACGACATCGCCAAGCTGATGCGCAGCTTGCGCAAGCTGCTGGACGCAGGGCATTCGCTGATCGTCATCGAGCACAACCTGGATGTGATCCGCAGTGCCGACTGGATCATCGACCTGGGGCCCGAAGGCGGTGATGCCGGTGGCCAGCTGGTGTGCACCGGCACGCCCGACGATGTGAAGGCGCACCCCACCTCCCACACCGGCAAGGCACTGCGCGACTACGACAAGGCCCTGGGCGTGAGCCTGGCGGTGGAAGAGGGCCGGCCGCTGCAACTGGTGGCCAAGGCCCGTCGTGATGCGGCCAGGCTGGCGGCGGGCAACGACATCCGCATCGTCAATGCCAGGGAGCACAACCTCAAGAGCCTGAATGTCGACATCCCGCGCGACAAGTTCACCGTGGTCACCGGCGTGTCGGGCTCGGGCAAAAGCACGCTGGCCTTCGACATCCTGTTCAACGAAGGCCAGCGCCGCTACCTGGAAAGCCTGAACGCCTATGCCCGCAGCATCGTGCAGCCGGCCGGCCGGCCCGAGGTGGATGCGGTCTACGGCATTCCGCCCACCGTGGCCATCGAGCAGCGGCTGAGCCGGGGCGGGCGCAAGAGCACCGTGGCCACCACCACCGAGGTGTGGCACTTCCTGCGCCTGCTGTGGGTGAAGCTGGGCACCCAGCGCTGCGTGCATGACGGCGCCGAGGTGCGGCCGCAAAGCGTGGAAAGCATCGCCGCGCAGCTGCTGAAGGAACACAAGGGCCAGCATGTGGGCCTGCTGGCGCCTTTGGTGGTCAACCGCAAGGGCGTCTACACCGACCTGGCCAAGTGGGCCAAGGCGCGCGGCCACACCCACCTGCGGGTGGACGGCGAGTTCGTCAAGGTCGACCCCTGGCCGCGGCTGGACCGGTTCAAGGAACACACGCTGGAGCTGCCGGTGGGCAGCCTGGTGGTGTCGCCCGCGCATGAGGCCGAGCTGCGTGAACTGCTGGCCAAGGCGCTGGACGTGGGCAAGGGCGTGCTGCACCTGCTGGCGCCGCTGAACGGCCTGGCCGAGGCGATGGACGCTGGCACGCCCACCACGGGCATCGGCAGCCTGAAGGTGTTTTCCACCAAGCGCGCCTGCCCGCAATGCGGCACCAGCTACCCCGAGCTGGACCCGCGCATGTTCAGCTACAACAGCAAGCACGGCTGGTGCACCAGCTGCGTGGGCACCGGGCTGACGTTGACGCGTGAGCAGCGCAAGGCGCTGGACGATTCGGTGCGCGACGACGACCAGAAGGGCCGCGAGCAGAGCTTTCCGTCCGACGAGCCCGAGGTGGAAGGCCTGAGCGGCGCACCCTGCCCGGATTGCCAGGGCACGCGGCTGAACCCCGTGTCGCGCAACATCCGTTTCGACGGCCACACCATCACTGCCGTGGCGGGTTGGGCGGTGGACGCGGCGCGCCAGTGGAGCACCGGGCTGGCGCTGGAAGGGCGCGACGCCGCCATCGCCCGCGACGTGGTAAGCGAGATCCGCAGCCGGCTTGAATTCCTGGAAGAAGTGGGCCTGGGCTACCTGACGCTGGACCGCGCCGCGCCCACCCTCAGCGGCGGCGAGGCGCAGCGCATCCGCCTGGCCGCGCAACTGGGCAGCAACCTGCAGGGCGTGTGCTACGTGCTGGACGAGCCCACCATCGGCCTGCACCCGCGCGACAACGCCATCCTGCTGCAGGCGCTGGCCCGGCTCAGCGCCCAGGGCAACACCCTGGTGGTGGTGGAGCATGACGAGGACACCATCCGCCGGGCCGACCACATCATCGACATCGGCCCCGGCGCCGGCAAGCGCGGCGGCACGGTCATCGCCCAGGGCGTGGCGGCCGATCTGGCGCGCAACCCGGCGTCGCTGACCGGCCGCTTCCTGGCCCACCCGCTGAAGCACCCGCTGCAGCCGCGCCGCAAGGTCAACCGGGCGGTGGACCACCTGGCGCTGACCGGTGCCAGCCTGCACAACCTGCGCAACGTCAGCGTGCAGGTGCCGCTGCAGCGCCTGGTGGCCGTCACTGGCGTCAGCGGCTCGGGCAAGAGCACGCTGGCGCGTGATGTGCTGCTGAGCAATGTGCACAACATCGTCGCCACCAAGGTCAGCAGGGCCGGGCGGGATGCGCTGGCCGCCGGCATCCTGCCGCCATTGGTGGGCTGCACCGGCATCAGCGGCTTCATGCCGATCGACCGGGTGCTGGAAGTCGACCAGACGCCGATCGGCAAGACACCGCGCAGCTGCCCGGCCACCTACATCGGCTTCTGGGACACCATCCGCAAGCTGTTCACCGAGACGCTGGAGGCCAAGGCGCGTGGTTATGCGGCAGCGCGGTTCTCCTTCAACACCGGCGACGGCCGCTGCCCTGGCTGTGAAGGCCAGGGCATGCGCACCATCGAGATGAGCTTTCTGCCCGATGTGAAGGTGCCTTGCGACCAGTGCCACGGCCAGCGCTTCAACCCCGAGACTTTGGCGGTCAGCTGGCGCGGCAAGAGCATCGGCGATGTGTTGCGCATGGAGGTGGACGAGGCGGTGGACTTCTTTGCCAGCATGCCCAACATCGCCTACCCGCTGCAGTTGCTGAAGGACGTGGGGCTGGGTTATTTGACGCTGGGCCAGCCTTCACCCACCTTGAGCGGCGGCGAGGCGCAGCGCATCAAGCTGGTGACCGAACTGAGCAAGGTGCGTGACGACGTGACACGACGCGGCCAGAAGCCGCCGCACACGCTGTACGTGCTGGACGAACCCACGGTGGGCCTGCACATGGCCGATGTGGAGCGGCTGATCGCGGTGCTGCACCGCCTGGTGGCCGGCGGCCACAGCGTGGTGGTGATCGAGCACGACCTGGACGTGATCGCCGAGGCCGACTGGGTGATCGACCTGGGGCCCGAGGGTGGCACGGCCGGCGGCACGGTGGTGTGCGCCGGCACGCCCGAGGCATTGGTGGCGCGTGGCACCCACACCGGCCGGGCGCTGGCGCCGGTGCTGGCGCGAGGGTGATGGCGGTTCCGGGCTCGTTGCTGTCTCTTGCGCTGTTGAACAGCTGACATTCATGCTTCGGCGCGGGACCGAGGACGGCGGGTGACTGGCTGACTCCGTGTCCCCCGCCACCGCACACCGGCTTCGCCGGCGCACAGTGGCTCCTCCTTGACCCGCGTCAGCCAGTCACCCGCCGTCCTCGTCCTGGACACAGCGGCGGCGCCCGAAGGCCAAAGACCCGCGCGCCACGGTGGTGCC
>JARXAJ010000036.1 GCA_029865965.1 Aquabacterium sp. | reverse complement strand
ATGCGCGCCGCGCTGAAAAGCCCTGGCGCACAGGCCGACCCGCAGCGCGACGACCTGCGCGCCGTGGCCCAGGAGGCCCATGCGCTGATTGACGAGAAGTACCGCGTCTTCAACGACGAGCTGACACCCGCGCTGCAGCAGCATGGCATCCACATCTTCAACCATGCCGAGCGCAACCCGGCCCAGCGCGCCTGGGTGGCGCGCTTCTTCCAGCGCGAGGTGCAGCCGCTGCTGCTGCCGGTGGGGCTGGACCCGGCCCACCCGTTCCCGCTGGTGGCCAACAAGAGCCTGAACTTCATCGTCAAGCTTGGCGGGCAGGACGCCTTCGGGCGCGAGAACTCGATCGCCATCGTCAAGGTGCCACGCGCCCTGCCGCGCGTCATCAAGCTGCCGGCCGAGGTCTGCGCACCCGGCGCCCAGGGCTTTGTGCTGTTGACCAGCGTGATCCGGGCGCATCTGCAAGACCTGTTCGTCGGCCGGCCGGTGGAAAGCTTCTCGCAGTTCCGCGTCACCCGTGATTCCGACCTGGAAGTCGATGAGGTGGACGCGGCCAACCTGCGCCAGGCCCTGCGCAGCGGCCTGACGACCCGCCACTTCGGTGAGGCCATCCGCCTGGAGGTGGTCTCCAGCTGCCCCGAGCCGCTGTGGCGCTTTCTGCTGCAGCAGTTTGACTTGCCAGAGGCCGCGCTGTACCTGGTCAACGGCCCGGTGAATTTGGTGCGGCTGAACCAGCTGATCGACCAGACCGATGCGCCGGCGTTGCGCTTCGTGCCGCTGGCGCCCAGCTGGCCCGAGGCCGACCTGCCGCGCGGCGGCAATGTCTTCGTCCGCCTGCAGCAGGGCGACATGCTGCTGCACCACCCGTTTCAGAGCTTCGAGGTGGTGGTGGAATTCCTGCGCCAGGCGGTGCATGACCCGGCGGTGCTGGCGATCAAGCAGACCATCTACCGCACCGGCAGCCAGTCGGTGCTGATGGAGCTGCTGATCGAGGCGGCCCGCCGCGGCAAGGACGTGTGCGTGGTGGTCGAGCTGAAGGCCCGCTTCGATGAAGAGGCCAACATCAACTGGGCCGAGCGGCTGGAGGCGGTGGGCGCGCAGGTGGTCTACGGCATCGTCGGCTTCAAGACCCATGCCAAGCTGCTGCTGGTGACACGGCGCGAGCCGGGGGCCCGCGGCCAGGCCACGCTGGTCCGCTATGCCCACCTGTCCACCGGCAACTACAACCCCAACACCGCCCGGCTCTACACCGATGTCGGCATGCTCACAGCCGACGCCTACCTCACCGCCGACGCCGATGCGGTGTTCCACCAACTGGCCAGCCTGACCAAGGTGCGCAACCCGCGCCACCTGCTGACTGCGCCATTTGCGTTGCACCGCCGTCTGGTGGCCCACATCGACCAGGTGGCCGACGCGGCGCGCGCCGGGCAGCCGGCACGCATCGTCGCCAAGTTCAATTCACTGACCGAGCCGTCGATGATCGAGGCGCTGGTGCGCGCGGGCCAGGCCGGCGCCGAGATCGACCTGGTGATCCGCGGTGCCTGCATGCTGCCGCCAGGCATCCCGGGCGTGACCGACCGCATCCGCGTGCGGTCGGTGGTGGGCCGCTTCCTGGAGCACACCCGGGTGCTGTATTTCTGCTGGGGCCCTGGCGCCGAGGACGAGGTTCTGTATCTGTCATCGGCCGACTGGATGGGCCGCAACATGTTCCGCCGCATCGAGGTGGCCTGGCCGGTGCGTGATGCCGCCTTGCGCCAGCGGCTGATCGACGAATGCCTGGTGCCCTATCTGCATGACCGCTGCGACGCCTGGGTGCAGGCCAGCGACGGCACTTACACCCGCATCGCCGTCGACGGCCCCAGCGCCCAGGGCGCCCTGGCGGCCCGCTACATGGCGCCGGTCTCTTGAAGCCGACCGCCAAGGCGCCGGTGATGGACCTCATCCTGTGGCGCCATGCCGAGGCACGTGAGCTGCCGCAGGACATGCCGTTCGACGCCGCGGCCGACCTGGCCAGACCGCTGACGCCCCGCGGCGACAAGCAGGCCCAGCGCATGGCCGAATGGCTGAACCGCTTTCTGCCGGAAACCACGCGGGTGCTGGTCAGCCCGGCCCTGCGCACCCGGCAGACGGCCGAGGCCCTGGGCCGCAAGATGCGCACGGTGGATTCACTGGCGCCGGGGGCCACCCACACCCAGGCCCTGGCAGCTGCACGCTGGCCCGACAGCCGCGAGCCGGTGTTGCTGGTCGGCCACCAGCCCATGCTGGGCCAGCTGGCCGCCTACCTGATGGGCGGCGCGGCCACGCTGGACGGCCCGGCCTGGGCGGTGCGCAAGGGCGCGGTCTGGTGGCTGCGCCACCGCCTGCGAGAAGGCGTGGAAGAAGTGGTGCTGGTGTCGGTGCGCACGCCCGAGAAGCTGTAGACCGCGCGCTGCGCGGCTCAGCCCGCTTCCAGCACCAGGCGCGGTTGTTCCTGCCGGCCCCAGGCCTCGGCCTCTTCACGCAGCAGGTGCAGGGTGCGTGGGAAGCGGTCAGCCCAGATCTGGCTGAACCCCAGCCGGGCCAGCTTGCCATCACGCCGCAGCCGCAATGCCTTGGTGTCGACCTGGCCGCGGGCATGGCACTTGATGACCGCCAGCCGCAACGCCAGCACCTGCCAGGCAAAGCGTTCGCTGCACAGTTGCGCCTCGATCTTGCGCAGGCCGCCACGCTGGCTCAGCACCAGGTCGGCCATGCGCCGCTGCTGGCTTTGCGAAAAGCCGGGCGCATCCACATTGCCCAGCAGGTAGGCACTGTGGCGGTGGTGGTCGTGGTGCGAGACCATCAGCCCGATCTCATGCAGGTCGCAGGCCCAGCCCAGTTCGCGCAGGGATTCGCCGTCATCGGCGTCGCCCAGCGTGGGCAAGGCACCGCGCAGCAGCGCCATGGCCACGCTGCGCACCCGGGCGGCCTGCCCGGTGTCGACACTGAAGCGGGCCTGCAGCGCCGCCACCGACTGGTCGCGCACATCGCCACCGTGGGCCTGGCGGCGTGCGGCGTGGCGCTCATGCAGGTCGATCACGACGCCCTGGCGCAGCGCACCCTTGGCCGGCTTCAGTGCGGTGATGCCGAAGTGCGTGGCCAGGGTGTACAACAGCGCCAGGCCGCCGCCGATGATGGCCTTGCGGTCGTCCCGCAAGGTCGGCATGCTGAGCTTGTCGATGCTGCCGGCAGCCAGGCACTGGCCGATGCACCAGCGCAGGCCGTCGGGCGTGATGGTGCCGTCGCTCAGGCCGGCGGCCTGCAGGATTTGCGACACCGCGCCGGCCGTGCCCGACGAGCCCAGCGCCTCTTGCCACAGGTGCGGGGCGAACAGCGTCAGCGCTTCTTCCAGCTCGGCGCCAGCGGCCACTTGCGCATCGCGGAAGCTCTGTTCATTGAACACGCCATCGGGAAACCAGCGCATCGACAGGCTGACGCTGCCGACCTTGAAGGATTCGACCACCCGGGCGACACGGCCCCGGCCCAGGATCATCTCGGTGCTGCGCCCGCCGATGTCGACCACCAGCCGCTCGGACTGGCCCGGTTGCAGGAAGGAGACGCCGGCATAGATCAGGCGCGCCTCCTCGCGCCCCGAGATCACCTCCACCGGGTGGCCCAGGGCTGCCTCGGCGCGCACCAGGAAGGCGTCGCGGTTGCGTGCCTCGCGCAGGGTTTGGGTGGCCACGGCCCGCACCTGCGACGGCTCGTAACCCTGCAGCCGTGTGGCGAACTGGCGCAGGCAATCCAGCCCGCGCTGGGCAGCGGCTTCGGTCAGGTAGCCGTTGGCGTCGAGGCCGCCGCCCAGGCGCACTGTTTCCTTCAGGTAAGCGATGCGGCGGTACCGCCCTTGCTGCAAGTGGGCCAGTTCTAGCCGGAAGCTGTTGGAGCCGATGTCGATGGCCGCCAAGGGGGCGGCGGCGCTGGGGGTGCCGCTGGGAAGGCGCTGGGGCATGATGGCCGGGATGCTACCGGGGTTTGCCCGCATGCCTCTGTGCGCCAGCGTGCAGGCGCCAGAATCGGCGGGCCGATGGTGGCGCCCCAATCCACGGAGACCAGACCCATGTTGCAGCAGGAACTCGACAGCCTCACCCCCAGCCGCGACTACAGCCGGCGTGATTTCGTGCGTGCCTCAGTGGGCACGGGCTTCGCCGCAGCCGTGCTGCCGGTCACCGCACAGACGGTGATCCAGACCGACACGGCGGGCCTGGTGGCCGGCGAAGTCTCCATCCCGGTGGGCGACTTCAAGCTGCCCGCCTACCGCGCTGCGCCGGCAGGGGTGGCCAATGCCCCGGTGGTGCTGGTGGTCAGCGAGATCTTCGGCGTGCATCAGCACATTGCCGATGTGGCCCGTCGGTTTGCCAAGGCCGGCTACTTCGCCATCGCGCCGGAGATGTTCGTGCGCCAGGGCGATGCCGGCAGCTATGGCGAGATTGCCAAGCTGGTCGCCGAGGTCATCAGCAAGGTGCCAGATGCCCAGGTGATGGCCGACCTGGATGCCTGCCTGGCCTGGGCCAAGGGGCAGGGCGCAGACACCGGTCGCACTGCAGTGACCGGTTTCTGCTGGGGTGGGCGCATCACCTGGCTGTACAGCGCCCACAACCCGGGGGTGAAGGCCGGCGTGGCCTGGTATGGCCGCCTGGTGGGGCCGCGTCGACGTTGACCCCGGCGCACCCGGTCGACCTGGCAGGCAAGCTCAACGCTCCGGTGCTGGGCCTCTACGGCGGCCAGGACACCGGCATCCCGCTCGACACGGTCGACAAGATGAAGGCCGCCCTGGCCATTGGCTCGGTAGCGGCGAAGAAGTCGGAGTTTGTGGTGTACCCCGACGCGCCGCATGCCTTCCATGCCGACTACCGGCCCAGCTACCGCAAGGACGCGGCCGAAGACGGCTGGAAACGCTGCCTGGCGTGGTTCAAGGCCCAGGGCGTCTGACCCACCCTTGCGCCTGCGTCACTTGACCACCAGCACCGGCAGCGGGCTGTGGGTCAACACCCGGCTGGTCTCGCTGCCGATCAGCAGCGCAGCCATGCCGCGGCGGCCGTGCGATGCCATCACGATCAGGTCGCATGCCTGCTGCTTTGCCATGTCGAGGATGGCCTCCCAGGGGTGCAGGGCCTCCACGGTCGAGCCGCTGCAGGCCACGCCAGCGGCTTCTGCCGCAGCCATCACGGCCTTCACCCGCTCGACCGCGATGCGCTCCTGCGCGTCGTAGAACTCTTGGGGCGGGACGGGCTGCATTTCGGAGATGGCGCTGTAGGGGAAGGGCTCCTTCACGCACAACGTGGTCAGCACGGCGCCCGACAACTTGGCCAGGGCGACGGCCGTATCGACTGCATGGGCCGTGATGTCCGAGCCGTCGGTGGGAACAAGGATGCGCTTGTACATGCTGAGCTCCAAGTGGTGGGCGTCCAGCCGCCACGGCTGGTGCTGCGGTCAGTGTGCGCCAAGTTGCGACGTTCTTCTTGCCGCGCATCAAGCCGGCCGGCGATGGCCTGCTGGCCACGCAGATGGTGGGAGGGCGAGCCCTACGTGCGCAGTCTTTTGCAGGAGCGTTGCGGAGCCCAAAAATCATGTGCTAAACTGCTAGCTTCACTACCAGGGAGTGGTAGTTCAGTTGGTTAGAATACCGGCCTGTCACGCCGGGGGTCGCGGGTTCGAGTCCCGTCCACTCCGCCAATATGCAAGCAAACACGGGCCTTTTTGGCCCGTGTCTCGTTTCTATCCACCAAAAAACATCCAACCGGAATCTGCTTCCGGCCGAGATCCCGAGATCCAAGCAACCGCCAAGGACTTGATCTGTGCAGGCACCGGGGTCGGACGGTCAGAGCAACTTGATCCCGTAGGGCGTAGGCGCGCCTTCACCGAGCGGTCACACACCGCTCCAGACCAATGCTAGTCGAGGCACGAAGTTGAAACCAACGGTTAACCTGCCCGTTGCTCCTGGGACTTGGCCGGGCAATGCGGGACGCCCGGAGATTGCGCGGGACATGCTGGTTCCTTCAGCGCAGGGACTACCGTTCTTCCAACGGCATCGGCACGATGCCGATCATGCGCATGCCATGGAGCAAGTCGGGCAACCTACAGTTGGATCTGCTGGATGCCCCCGCCGCGTCTGAAGCGGCAACAGCGCCGCCGGTTGTGCCAGGCGCCGCTGCAAGATCGGCATCGATGGTGCCGACAGTCAACCTCTACGAGGACGCCAACAACCCGCGCACCGAAATCCCCGATGCCGAGCTCGACGAGCTCGCTGACGACATCCGCCAGCACGGCATCCTGCAGCCCATCGTCGTTCATCGGGCTGATCGCGAAGGTCGACACCAGATTCACTTCGGCGCCAAGCGGTGGCGGGCCGCGCAGCGCATTGGCTTGCTTGATGTTCCGGTCGTGGTCCGCGATGGCCCTGCGAACCCCTACGCGCAAGTCGCAGAGAACCAGAAGCGCCACGGCCTGACGCCGCTCGATCTAGCGCGTTTCGTTCGCAGCCGCATCGACGCCGGTGACTCGAACACGACGGTGGCCAGGACTCTGGGCCTGGACCTGACGACCGTGGCCCACCACCTGGCGCTGCTGGACCTGCCGCCAGTGGTCGAAGCGGCGATGAAGGCCGGCCGTTGTTCCTCACCGCGCATGCTCTACGAACTGGGCAAGCTCCATGCGGAGCAGCCGGAGCGCGTCGCCGATCTACTTGCCGGCACCGCGCCGATCACCCGCGACGCGGTGGCCAAGATCCGCGACACCGCCGCGCAAGCGCCCGCTTACGCGGCCAAGCAGCGGATGGCGCAGCCGGGTCGATCAGCCCAGCTGCTGTGTCGCGCAACCGGGCTCTGCGAGAAGTTGGATGCCGCTCTGGCGCGACTGGGGCGGGCCGACCTTGGCGCGTTGCCTGCCGATGACGTGGCGTCTCTGCGCCAGCGCGTCGCGCAGCTGTCCCGTCGCATCGACGCGTGAGAACGGGGGCAGCGAATGCGCGCGGCGAATCCTATTGATGCAGCGTGCACCGCGGCTGCCCTGCGCGACCGAATCACTGTCGATCTGCGTGGCCTGCGGCCGCAGGTGCAGGCGCAGGCCGCAATGCACCAGATGACCGCGGCTGCGTTGGTCCGACGTGCAGTGACGGCGATGCTCGACGACACACCGAGTGATGCAGGCAACAGCGGGCCCATCGACAGCGCGAGCGGCAACCCGGTCGTCAAGGTCACCTTGCGCCTGCCCGTCGCCCATGCGGTCTTGCTCGCCAGCCGTGCCCGCAGGGCCGACGTCTCACAGGGGTCGTATGTCGCCCGACTCATCGACGGCACTCCGGCCCAGCCCCTGGCGCCGGACCACACACAAGCCGTTGCTGCGCTGATGGCGTCGACGGACCGACTCGCCGCCCTCAGTGCCGACCTCAATGCCTTCATGCGCTTGTTGGGCCGCGCGCCCAGGAGCGAACTGGAGCCCTACCGCGCCAGCATCCGGTCGCTGGCCAACGATGTTCGTGTGCACCTCGCATCCGCCGCGGCGCTGGTGGCTGCGCTCCGGGCAACACGAGGACAGCGATGAGCTCGGGTGCGACTGTCGACGGTGTGCTCGTGCAATGGGGCGAGCGGCTCTTTTACCCCTCCAACCGGACTGTCAAGTCCGCGCCAACGCCGCGCCTGGACACGATGACCCGGCGCAAGGCTGCTGTGATTCGCCGACGCATCGAGGCCACGGTCATGGCGCACGCGCCCCAGGTGATGGTCAAGGTCACGGGTGGCGGGCGGGGCATGGCGGCCATCGCGGCGCACTTCCGCTACATCAGCAAGAACGGCCGACTGGAGATCGAAGACGACCGGGGCGTGGTGCGCGAAGGCAAGGATGTGCTGCACGATCTGGCCGAGCAGTGGCGCTACGGCGGATCCCTCATCGACGAAGTCGGCCATCGGCGCGAGGCCTTCAACATCATGCTGTCGATGCCGCACGGCACCGATGCGCGGATGGTGCAGAAGGCGGCGCGCGAGTTCGCGCAGGCCGAGTTGCAGGGGCATCGCTATGTGATGGTCCTGCACGAGCACCAGGCCAACCCACATGTGCACCTGAGCGTTCGGGCGGAGTCGACGACGGGCAAACGCCTGAACCCGCGCAAGACCGATCTTCACCGTTGGCGCGAGACGTTCGCCGAGAAGCTGCGAGGCTGGGGTGTCGAGGCCGAGGCGACGCGCCAGGCCACACGCGGAGAAAGCCGCAACTTCGATCCGCTGTGGCGCGTGAAGGCCAAGCAAGAGGGGCGCCTGCACCAGACCGGCTCCGCGGCGAAGACCTGGCAGCGCCACTGGGACAGCCGGGCCGAAGCCATGAAGGGATGGGCTTACATCATCAAGGCGCTTGTGGCCTCCGACAGCCCCGAGGATCGCGAGCTTGCCGAGCACGTCGCCCGTTTCGTGAAGGCTGCGCCCTTCTTTCAGGAGACAGTGCGTCAGCGGCAGAGGGAGGCTGCGGTGGCGCCCCGGCAGCAGCTTGGTCCGCAACCACCGTCGCGCAAGGCGATAGACCGACCGGGCCCAGAGCTCGAGCGTTGACCCCACCCCTCACCCCGCCCCCGAGGGGCGGGGCAGTCCGTGCCGCCGGACGGGCTCGGGGGGCTGGCCTCACCGGGTGATGCCAGCCCCCCAGTCAGCGTGTGGGCTGGCCATGCCCCGTCAAGGGTTTGCTGCGCCGGTCGATGCCCGCCCTTGACCGGGCCTGGCCAGCGAGGCAAGTGGGAATGCTGCGCCGGGAAGGCGAGCAGCTCAGCGTGACCTCACCCAGGTCGGACTGTCCGACCCTCGCCCGAACGCGCCACCATCGGGTCGGACATGGTCCACATGAGGTGCGGATACGGTTCGTCTTTGGACCGCCTCAGCATTGGATGATCGTCGCCGACCGCTTGAAGGTCCGTAACCACGGCATCGAAAGCAGGCGCCAAGCAGCCATGGCGCATGACGTGCCTGACTGCATGGATGAGTCTTGGATGATTGCAGGATAGGCTGGCCACCAGCAATTGGCTGCCAAACAGTCTGGCAAGAGATCGACCCGAGGCAGTGACGCCGCAATGGCAAGACGCAAGAAGTCCAGTCCTGCCGAGGATCTGCCTGGCTGTAGCCGGCATGTCGGCATGGCGGCGCAGGGTGCGTGACAGTCTCGTCACCGACGTCGCCCAGAGTCAGGCGAGCGACGCTCTTGATGGCATCGGCTGGCGCCAGTTCGAGATGCTGGTAGGCGAGGGCTTTCGACTCCAGGGCTACCAAGTCGTGAAGGCGGGTGGCAGTTGGCACCGACCGAAAACTGAGCAACCGGGGCGGCATGACAAGATCCGGCGCACCATCACTGCGCTGTGCGATCCAGCCCGGCTGTGGCTCGCACCAGATCGGCTTGGCAACGCGTACCCACCGGCAGAAGATGCCCGGGGTTGGGCAGTTCCAGCCTGGCCATGAACATCCTGCTGGACGCGTCGATCGCACGGTCCACCTGGCGCATCACGGGCTCGGAGCCTGTCAGGGCGCCAAAATGCCGCTATGGACCTCTTCGCACCGCCGGCTTGCTGGTCGTTGCTGCGCCCTTGGTGGCCAACTGCGTCGCACTGCAGCTGGCGCTCGCTGGCAGACAGCGCCATCTTGCCTGCGGATTTGCCGCCTGCTGAAGCGGTCGCAGTCGCCCGCGCCGTGGCCCGCCGCCGGATCGAGTTCACCGCCGGCCGCTGGTGTGCACGGCAAGGCCTGCAGGCCCTTGGATTGCCGGCTGCCGCGGTCCCTGCTGGTGCGGATCGGGCGCCGCAGTGGCCAGCTGGCGTCGTGGGTGCGATCAGCCACGACGACGCCTGGAGCGTCTCGCTGGTGGGCCGCTTGGCAGACTGGCGCGGGTTGGGCATCGACGTCGATCGGGTCGACCGCTTCCAGCCCGATCTCGCACCGACGATCTGCACGCCCTTCGAGCGGCGGCAGTACCTGGCGGCGTCCGGTGCGGACGGCGCGGCGGCGGTGCTGGCCCGCATCTTCAGCATCAAGGAGGCGGCGTTCAAAGCGCTCTCGCCTTCGGTGCGGCAGTGGATCGGCTTCGACGAGGCCGAGCTGCTGCGGCTGCCCGCTGGTGATGCTGGTAGCTGTACGCTGCGGCTACTGCGGGCGGCCGGACCGTTTGCGGCGGGTCAGCAGTTCGACGGCGCCGTGGCGGTCGCCGACGGGCGTGTGGTGGCGCTGCTGGCGGTGCCTGCTGCGCCACCGGTCGGTTTCACCAGCGCCCGCCCATCACCCGGTACAGCGTGATCCAGGCGCTGGCGCGTGCCTGCTGCAGGTCGACCACCGACGAGCGCGCCTGGGCCGCGATGCGGCGGACATGCTCCAGCTCCAGCACTGAGCCCATGCCGCCTTGCAGGCGCAGTTCGGCCGATGACAACGCGACACCGAAGCCCAGTGCCGCCTGGCGGGCGTTCTGTTCGCGCACCGAGATGCCGCGCAAGGTGCTCAGCGTGGTGTCGATCTCCTCGGCCGCAAGACGCACCCGGGCCAGATAAACCGCCCGGGCCTCGTCCAGGCTAGCGTCGGCGGCCTTCACGCGTGCCTTGCGCACGCCCGAATCGAAGATCGGCATCGTGATCTGCAGCGGCCCGAACGACCAGACCTGGCCGCTGAAGCTCGCCTGCGGGGTGCCCAGCCGGCCGCGACCGATGGCGCCCTGCAGGCTGATCGTCGGCCATTGCTGGGCGCGCATCGCCTTGCCGTCGAACCCTGCCGCCGTCACTGCCAGCGCGGCCTCCTGCAAGTCGGGGCGGCGCATCAACAGGTCGGCTGGCAGTTCATCGGGCACGGCGGCCATCGGCATCGGCAGCACGCCGGTGCGCGGGGCCAGCTGCTGGCGCAGGTCGGCCTCGTCCAGCGCGGCCAGCGTGGCGATGCTGCGCAGCAGGCGCGCGCACTGGTCCTCGCGTGAGCCGAGCACGGCCCGCGCCTGGGCCGCAGCGGCGCGCGCCATCGCTGCCTGATCCGATGAGAAGAAGCCGGCCTCGGTGGCGTTCTCGTTGATCCGCTCCGTGAGTGAATGCGAGGCGACCTCTTGCTCGGCCAGGGCGCGCTGGGCCTCGCACGCGCGCAGCGCCACGTAGCTCTGCCCGGTCTCCGCAGCCACGCTCAGCCGCATGCCGGCCAGGGCCTGTTCGGCACTGCCCAGGCGGGCCGCCTCGGCAGCGCTGCCGGCGCGCCCGGCGCCGAAGAGGTCGAGCTCCCAGCTCGCCTGGATGCCTGCGCTGCTGCTGGTGGTGATCGGCAACTGCGGCTCGGTCTTGCCTCGGCTGGCGCTGCCGCTGCCGGTCACCAGCGGCATCCAGGCCGCGTCGGCCGCCACACGCTCGGTGCGGGATCGTTCGATGCGGCCGCGTGCGGCTGCCATGCTGGGGCTGGCCCGCAGCGCGGCCTGCACCAGCATCGGCAGCGCTGGATCGCCGAGCATGGCCCCCCATTCGACGCCGATGGTGTCGTCGGCGGCCGGCGCGGCGGCTGGTGCGGACGCGGGCTGAGTCGCCGTCGGCGCGGCGGCGGGCTGCGCTGGCACGCCAGCCTCCTGGGCCACTGCGGTGGCCGCCACCAGGGCGCTGGCAGCGAGCAGGGCCATCACGGTGCCGGCGCGGCGGGGCCGGCCTGGGGGTGTCGGTGTCATGTTCATCGGCGGTGATGGCGGGACAGTTGCACGGTGGCGGCGAAGTCGCCCTGGCGCGCGACGGCGCGCTGCCGGCGCCGGCGCAGCCATGCGCGCCGAACGTCGGCCACCAGCAGGTAGACAGCAGGCACCACCAGCAGGCTCATGATGGTGGAGGTGACCAGGCCACCGATGACGACGATGGCCATCGGCATGCGGAACGCGGGGTCCGACGCGCCCAGGCCCAGTGCCACGGGCAGCATGCCCGCGCCCATGGCCAGCGTGGTCATGATCACGGGCCGTGCCCGCTTGCGGCAAGCGTCCATGATCGCCAGCCGGTGCGTCAGCGCCTGCTCCCGGCGCGCCATGATCGCGAAGTCGACCAGCAGGATCGAGTTCTTGGCCGCGATGCCCATCAGCATGATCAGCCCAATGAGCACCGGCATCGATATATCGCCGCCGGTCAGCAGCAGCGGCGCGAAGGCTCCGGGCACGGCCAGCACCAGGGCCACCAAGATGGTGGCCGGCTGCACGAAGCTGCGGAACAGCAGCACCAGCACGCCGTAGATGCACAGCACGCCGGAGGTCATGGCCACCGCGAAGGCGGCGAACAGGTCGGACATCACTTCTGCATCCCCGATCGGCGCGCGGCTGATGCCGGCGGGCATGTTGCGCACCGCCGGCAGCATCATCACCTGCCGCTCCACGTCGCCCAGCGACTGGCCGTCAAGTCCGACCTCGATCGTCACCTGGCGCTGGCGGTTGCGCCGGTCGATCTGGGTCGGGGCGGATTCCAGCGACAGCGTGGCCACCTGCTGGATCGGCACCGGCCCGCGCGCGCCGGGCACCGGCAGGCGCTGCAGAAGCCCCAGGTCCTCGCGCGCCTCAGCCGGCAGGCGCACCACCACCGGCACCTGGCGCTCGCTCAGGTTGAGCTTGGGCAGCGCCGGGTCGTGGTCACCGGCCGTGGCCACGCGCAGCGTGTCGGCCAGGGCCTGGGTGGTGACGCCCAGGTCGGCCGCGCGCATCGGGTCCATCCGCACAACCACCTCGCTGCGTAGGATGCTGGCGCTGGATGAGACGGCGCCCAGGCCAGGCAGGTCGCGCATCTGCTGCTCCACCAGCCGGGCATGGTCGCGCAGCACAGGGGCGTCGGCGCCGGTCAGCACCAACTGGTAGCGGTCGGCGCTGGCGCCCATGCCCACCCGCACGCGCACGGCGGGCAGGTCGGACAGGGCCTGGCGCGCGGTGGCTTCGACCTGGCGGCGTGTCACGCCGGCGCGTTCGTCGCGCGGCTTCAGGGTCACTGTCAGCACCGCCCGGCGAACGTCGGACAGGCCTTGCGGTGCATACGCGTCGGTACCTGCTGCGCCGCCGCCGATCGCGGTGTAGACCTGCAGCACCTCGGGCTGGCGCGCCAGCAGCAGGCGAGCGCGCTCGGCCATCGCCGCAGTCTGGTCCAGCGTGGTGCCGGGCGGCAGGCTCAGGGTCACCTGCGTCTGCGGCAGGTCGTCGGGCGGCAAGAAGCCCTGCGGCAGCAGTGGCACCAGCACCAGCGTGATGACAATGGTCGCGAAGGCCGCATACGCGGTCAGCGCCCGGTGGTTCAGGCACCAATGGACTGCGGTCAGGTACAGCCCCATCCAGCGCGACTGCGGCGCTTCCTTGTGGGCCGCCGCCGGCAGCGGCCGCAGCAGGTAGGCGCACATCATCGGCGTCAGCAGCCGCGCCACCAGCAGCGAGAACAGCACGGCGATGGCCGCCGTCCAGCCGAACTGCTCGAAGTAGCGGCCGATCACCCCGCTCATGAAGGCCGTCGGCAGGAACACGGCCACCAGCGTGAAGGTGGTGGCGATCACCGCCAGTCCGATCTCGTCGGCAGCCTCCATCGCCGCGCGCCGCGGCGACTTGCCCATGCGCAGGTGGCGCATGATGTTCTCGATCTCGACGATCGCATCATCGACCAGGATGCCCACCACCAGCGTCAGCGCCAGCAGCGTCAGCGCATTGAGCGTAAAGCCGAGCAGGTGCACGGCCGCGAAGGTGGGGATGACCGACAGCGGCAGCGCCACCGCCGCGATCCAGGTGGCGCGCCAGTCGCGCAGGAAGATCCACACCACCACCACCGCCAGCAGGGCACCCTCGACCAGCAGCTGCATCGAGGCCTCGAAGTTCTGCTGCACCGGCTTGACAAAGTCGAACGCCTGGGTGAATTCGACGCCCGGGTGGAGCGCGCGCACCCGGTCGAGCACGCGGCGCACGCCGGTGGCCACTTCGATCTGGCTGGCGCCCCGGGTGCGGCTGATCTCGAAGGCCACCGCGGGCTGGCCGTTGAGCAGCGCAGCCGAGCGCTGTTCGGCCACGGTGTCGAACACCTGGGCCAGATCGCCCAGGCGGATGCGCCGCCCGTCCTGCAGGGCGATGTCGAGCTTGACCAGATCCGATGCCGACGACACCGAACCTGTCACGCGCAACGTTTGCTCACTGTTGCCCACCTGCGAGCGGCCGGCCGCCGCGTCCTGCTGGACCATGCGCAGCTGGCGCGAAACCTGCGCAGCGGACACGCCCAGGGCCATCAGCCGCTGCGGGTCCAGCTCCACCCGCACCTCACGTTGAACGCCGCCCACGCGCGTGACGGCGCCCACGCCTGGCACCTCTCGCAGCGCTCGCGACAGCACCTGGTCGATGAACCACGAGAGCGACTCGTCGTCCATCGTGGCCGAGGTGGCGGTGTAGGTCAGCACCGGCATGGCCGCCAGTTCCAGCCGCGTCACCACCGGCTCGCGCATGTCCGCGGGCAGGTCGCCACGCACCCGCGACAGCACGTCGCGGACATCGGCCATCGCCTCCTGGATGCCCTTTTCCAGGCGGAACTCGCCCGTCACCACCGCCGCGCCCTCGACGATCGTCGCAGTGGTGTTCTTTAGACCGGGGATGACGGCCACCGCCGCCTCCACCTTGCGCACAACCTCGGTCTCCAGCTGCGCCGGCGTAGCGCCTGGCATAGCCAGGCCGATGCTGACCACCGGCAGGTCGACGTCGGGCATGTTCTGCACCTTCATCGCGCGGAAGGCCAGCAGACCTGCCAGCGTCAGCAGCACGAAGAGCATGACCGCCGGCACTGGTTGCCGAATGGACCAGGCCGAAAAGTTCATGGCACGGCGCCCACCACCCGCACCAGATCACCCTCGCCCAGCAGCGCCGCGCCCTTGGCCACCACTGGGGCCTCGGGCGCCAGGCCCTGGCTGATCTCGATCAGCGCGCCCTGGCGTCGGCCCACCCCCACCTTGGCGAAACGCACACGCTGGTCGGCGCCCACCGTGGCCACGACATGGAAGCCGTCGCGCAGCATCACGGCCGACTGCGGCAGCACCCAGGACTGCCCGCCGCCCAGCAGCAGTTCGCCGCGCACGAACATGCCCGGGCGCAACGCGCCGGCCACCGGCAGGTCGACATAGGCGATGCCCTGCCGGGTCACTGGGTCAACCGTGGGCGCCACCAGGCGCACCCGGCCCTCCAGCGCGGTGCCGTCTTCCAGCACGATACGCGCGGCGGTTCCCGGGGCAAGCCGCACCAGCTCGGAGGCCGGCACCTCGGCGCGCCACTCAAGCCGCCCGCCGCGGATGATGCGGAACAGCTCGATGCCCGCAGGCACCACCGCGCCCAGCGTGGCCGCCCGTTGCGACACGATGCCCTCGTCCGGTGCCACCAGCCGGGCCTGCTGCAGGCGCAGCTGCTGCAGGTTGACCGACTCCTTCAGCGCCCGCACCCTGGCCCGCGACGTGGCCTCGGCCGTCACCAGCTGCTCGACCTGCTGCGCCGACAGCGCACCCGACTCGCCCACCCGGCGCGCCCGGTCGGCGCTGCGCTGGGCATCGGCGGCGGCCGCCTCGGCCTCGGCCACGTTGGCTTCCAGCTGGGCCAGCTCGGCACGCAGCGTGTCGTCGTCGAACTCCAGCATCAGCTCTCCCCGCTTCACGCGGCTGCCCACCTGGGCGTGAATGCGCGCCACCCGCAGGCCGCCGGTCTTCGGACTGACGCTGGCCTCCTGCGAGGCTGCCACGTTGCCGGAGGCGCCGAGGTTGCGATCGACCTTCATCTGGCGCAGCCGCACCGTCTCCACCGCCAGCACGCTGCGGTTGATGGCTGCAGGCGTCGCAGCAAGGGATGCCGATGTGGCCACCTGCTTAAGCCCTGGGGCCTCGTTGCCGGCGGCCTGCGCCGTCAGGCCGGCAAGCAGCGCCACTGCAGCGGCAGCGGCAGGCAGCCACGGGTAGCGGGCCGCTGCAGCCGGAGCACAGGACAGACCGTAGCGGGTCGGGGCGGTGGTGCAGGAGCGCATGGTGGAGCGGCTGGCGATGGAGTTGTACAGAAAGGGCGCGGCCCCGACCGCGGCCGTGCCTCGATCAAGTTCGGGATCGGTCACCCCGGGGGAGAACGATGCATGGCGGCGCCCAAAGGCGCCGCCGCCGTCACGAGAGCGCGTTCGCGTGCAGGTGCACCTACGCCACTGCAGCAGGCAAGCACTGTCGGTCCACCCAGGCTGCACAGGCGTCGGCCGTGCCTTCGGGGCCGACTTCGCGCCAGCCCGCCGGCACCGACGAACAGGCTGGCCAAAGGCTGTACTCGCCATTGGCATTGACGAGCACGATGCAGGTCAGCTCGCTGTCGTCAAGGGTCGATGCGGTCATGGGTCTTCCTTCAGGGTTGCAGGGGGGATTCGCTGGTGCCAAGGTGATGCAGCAGCAGGCTGGCCAGCGCCGGTGCCAGCGTCGTCGAGATCAGGCCGTCGTGGTCCACGTCCAGGTCGTGGGTGGTCGTGCGGCCGGGCATCGTCAGCGCGGACCAATCGTCCAGCACCGAGGTGCGGCGCAGCGCGCGCAGCTGCAACAGTGGTGCCGCGCAGAGCCGCGGCTGGTGGTTGCGGCTAAGCAGGCCGATGGCGCGCGCTGTGCGGATCAGGCGCATGCCGTCGGCTTCGGTGAACGGCTGTCCAGCCAGGGCACCATGCTGCAGGTCGCTGGCCAGCTCGGCCGGCGTGGGGGGCGGCGCCGGCGTGCCCTTGGCCCCCGCTGCAGACAGGCCAAAGTGGGCAGCGGCAGCCTGCAGAAGCGTCTTCTCGTCGACCGACTGCGCGTCGATCGATGCAGGCAGCGGGCTGTCCAGCAGCGCGAGCAGCGCCACCTGCTCGCCGGCCTCGGCCAGCGCGCTGGCCATCGCCTGGGCGGCGATGCCGCCAGACGAATAGCCCAGCAGGTGGTAGGGACCCGTCGGCTGCACGCTGCGCACCGCCTGCAGGTAGTCGGCCACCATCGACGCCATGCTGTCGTGCGGCGCCTCGCCGGGCATCAGGCCGCGGGCCTGCAGCGCCCACACCGGCTGGTCGGTCGGAAGGGCCTGCGTCAGCGCGGAGAAGCACAAGGCCCAGCCCGACTGCGGATGCACACAGAACAGCGGCGGCCGGCTCCCGCCAGCGCGCAGCGGCACCAGCAGCCGGGCGTGCGGCGCGGCCGCGGCAGCCTGCAGCGCATCGCTCTGCAGGCGCTGCGCCATCGCCGCAAGCGTGGGCGTGGCCAGCAGATGGGCCAGCGGCAAAATGTCCTCGGCATCGGCGAAGCCCAGTTCCTCGCGCGCCGCACGGACACAGGCCTGTACCAGGCGAATGGCCAGCAGCGAGTGCCCGCCGAGGTCGAAGAAGGAATCGTGGCGGCCGACGCGGGTGACGCCGAGGGTCTGCTGCCACAGCGTTGCCAGGCGCTGCTCGATCGGGCCCTGTGGCTCGACGAAGCTGCTGGGCGGTG
>JARXAJ010000018.1 GCA_029865965.1 Aquabacterium sp. | reverse complement strand
ACCTGGGTGAGCGCCCCGAGCAGCGCGTGCCGATGAGCCGCCTGCGCGCCCGCATCGCCGAGCGCCTGGTGCAGAGCCAGTCCACCAACGCCATCCTGACCACCTTCAACGAGGTGAACATGGCGCCGCTGATGGACATGCGCAAGAAGTTCCAGGAGAAGTTCGAGAAGGAACACGGCGTCAAGCTCGGCTTCATGAGCTTCTTCGTCAAGGCTGCGGTGGCCGCACTCAAGAAGTACCCGGTACTCAATGCCAGCGTCGACGGCAACGACATCGTCTACCACGGCTATTTCGACATCGGCATTGCCGTGGGCAGCCCGCGCGGCCTGGTGGTGCCGGTGATCCGCAATGCCGACCAGATGAGCTTTGCCGACATCGAGAAGAAGATTGCCGAGTTCGGCAAGAAGGCGGCCGACGGCAAGCTGGGCATTGACGAGCTGACCGGTGGCACGTTCTCGATTTCCAACGGCGGCACCTTCGGCTCGATGCTGTCCACGCCGATCATCAACCCGCCGCAGTCGGCCATCCTGGGGGTGCATGCCACCAAGGACCGTGCGGTGGTGGAGAACGGCCAGGTGGTGGTGCGCCCCATCAACTACCTGGCGATGAGCTACGACCACCGCATCATCGACGGCCGCGAGGCGGTGCTGGGCCTGGTGACGATGAAGGACATGCTGGAAGACCCGGCGCGCCTGCTGTTCGACATCTGATCTTCGACAATTGATCGCCACCTGAAGGGCCGCCATGTCGCTGGCTGACGAGCTGGGCAAGCTGGAATCCCTGCGCGAGCGCGGGGTGCTGACGCAGGCCGAGTTCGACCAGGCCAAGCGGCGGTTGCTCGACGGCACGGCCACCCAGGCGCAGCAGGGCGATGCGGCGGCGATGGTCAACCGCTTTCGCCGATCACGCACCGACAAGTGGATCGGCGGTGTCTGTGGCGGCCTGGCGGTCATCACCGGCGTCGAAGCCTGGGCCTGGCGCCTGATCCTGACGCTGCTGTTCCTGTTCGGCGGGTTCGGCGGCCTGCTCTACATCCTGCTGTGGATCTTTGTGCCGCTGGATTAGCGCGCAACGTCAGCGTCCACTGCACACACCAACAACCTGGTTGCACCATGTCCCAAACTTTCGACGTCATCGTCATCGGCGGTGGTCCCGGCGGCTACATCGGCGCCATCCGCGCGGCCCAGCTCGGCTTCAAGGTCGCCTGCATCGACGAGTGGCAGAACGCCAAAGGCGGCCCCGCCCCCGGCGGCACCTGCACCAACGTGGGCTGCATTCCCAGCAAGGCCCTGCTGCAGAGCAGCGAGCACTTCGAGCAGGCTGGCCACCATTTCGCAGACCACGGCATCGGCCTCGCCAACCTCAGCATCGATGTCGCCAAGATGCTGGGCCGCAAGGACACCGTGGTCAAACAGAACAATGACGGCATCCTCTACCTGTTCAAGAAGAACAAGGTCAGCTTTTTCCATGGCCGTGGCGCCTTCGTGAAGGCGGTAGATGGCGGCTATGAAATCGCAGTGAGCGGCACCACGACCGACACCCTGGTGGGCAAGCATGTGATCGTGGCCACAGGGTCCAGCGCGCGTGCGCTGCCTGGCGCGGCCTTCGACGAGGACCGGGTGCTGTCGAACGACGGCGCCCTGCGCATCGGTGCCGTGCCCAAGACCCTGGGCGTGATCGGTTCGGGCGTGATCGGCCTGGAGATGGGCTCGGTCTGGCGCCGGCTGGGTGCCGAGGTCACCGTGCTGGAGGCCATGCCCGGCTTCCTGGCAGCGGTCGACCAGGGCGTGGCAAAAGAGGCGCTGAAGGCCTTCACCAGGCAGGGCCTGAAGTTCGAGTTCGGCGTCAAGATCAGTGACGTCAAGGTGGGCAAGAAGGGCGTGGCGGTCAGCTATGCCAATGCCAAGGGAGAAGCCGTCAAGCTGGACGTGGAGCGGCTGATCGTCTCCATCGGCCGTGTGCCCAACACCGTGGGCTTGCATGTCGAGGCGGTGGGCCTGCAGCTCGATGAGCGCGGTGCCATCGTGGTCGATGCCGACTGCAGGACCAACCTGCGCAACGTGTGGGCGGTGGGCGATGTGGTGCGCGGCCCCATGCTGGCGCACAAGGCCGAGGAAGAAGGCGTGGCGGTGGCCGAGCGCATTGCCGGCCAGCACGGCCATGTCAACTTCAACACCATCCCCTGGGTGATCTACACATCGCCCGAGATCGCCTGGGTGGGCCGCACCGAGCAGGAGCTGAAGGCCGATGGCGTGGCCTACAAGGCGGGCCAGTTCCCGTTCCTGGCCAACGGCCGGGCGCGGGCGCTGGGCGACACCACCGGCTTCGTCAAGTTGTTGGCTGATGCCACGACCGACGAGATCCTGGGCGTGCACATCGTCGGGCCGCAGGCCAGCGAGCTGATCGCCGAAGCCGTGGTGGCGATGGAGTTCAAGGCCAGCGCCGAGGACATTGCGCGCATCTGCCATGCCCACCCCAGCCTGAGCGAAGCGACCAAGGAAGCCGCGCTGGCCGTGGACAAGCGCACCCTCAACTTCTGATGCCTCGTCGCACCAGCGACGGCACCCGACCGGCGGGCCAGTGATACTGGCCCGTTCTGCATTCCGGCACCCCGCATGACTTCTGTCACCGACCTGTACCAGCAGACCCTGCGTGAACGCGGCTACACCGCCGACCCGGCGCAGCTGCGGGCCGTGGCCTCGCTGCAGCGCTGCCAGGACGAATGGGCGGCCTACAAGGCGCGCCGCGGCAATGCCATCACCAAGATGCTGGTGAAGCCGCCGATCCCGCGCGGCGTGTACATGCACGGCGGCGTGGGCCGGGGCAAGAGCTTCCTGATGGACTGCTTCTTCCAGGCCGTGCCGTTGCAGCGCAAGACCCGGTTGCACTTCCATGAGTTCATGCGCGAAGTGCACCGCGAGCTGCAGGAGCTCAAGGGCACGGTCAACCCGCTCGACGAATTGGGCAAGCGCATCGCGCGCAAGTTCCGGTTGATCTGCTTCGACGAGTTCCACGTGGCCGACGTCACCGACGCGATGATCCTGCACCGGCTGCTGGACGCGCTGTTCGCCAACCGGGTGTCCATCGTCACCACCAGCAACTTCGCGCCCGACGCGCTTTACCCCAACGGCCTGCACCGCGATCGCATCCTGCCGGCGATCGACCTGTTGAAGCGCCAGCTGGAGGTCATCAACGTCGACAACGGCACCGACTACCGCCGTCGCACGCTGGAGCAGGCACAGCTCTACCACATGCCCCTGGGTCCGGCGGCCGATGCCGCGCTGGAGGCCACCTTCAGTCAGCTGGCCGAGTCGCGGGATGAAAGCCCGCTGCTGCACATCGAGCACCGCGAGATCAAGGCCGTGCGGCGCGCCGGCGGCGTGGTGTGGTTCGATTTCCGCACCCTGTGCGGCGGCCCGCGTTCGCAGAACGACTACCTGGAGCTGGCGCAGCAGTTCCACACCGTCATCCTCAGCAACGTGCCGCAGATGCCGCCCAAGTTCGCCAGCGAGGCGCGGCGCTTCACCTTGCTGGTCGACGTGCTGTACGACCGGCGCGTCAAGCTGGTGATCTCGGCGGCCGTGCCGGCAGAGCAGCTCTACACCGAAGGGCCGCTGGCGCATGAGTTTCCGCGCACCGTGTCGCGTCTGCAGGAGATGCAGTCGACCGACTACCTGGCGCTGGAGCGGCGCGAGGTCGACACCCGCATCACATGAGCCGCCGCCGCGCTGCCGCATGCGCCTGGGCCTGGGCCTGGCTGCTGCTGGCGGTTGCCGCGGTTGCCGCGCCTGACGATGACAAGGCCGAGCGCGCCCGCATCGCGGTCGACCGCCATGCGGTGGAGGCCCGTTACGAGGCCGCCCGTCGGGACTGTGAGTTCCGCTTCGCCGACAGCGCCTGCCTGGACCAGGCGAAGCAGGACCGCCGGGTGGCGCTGCAGCCGCTGCACCGCCAGATCCACCTGCTGGACGACGCCCGCAGGCGCGAGCGGGCGGTGGATCGGCTGCGGCTGATCCAGGAGCGCCAGGCTGCTGCCGCTGAGCGGCCCGCGCTGCCCGGGCCTGACGCAGCAGCCAGCGCGGCATCGGCTGCCGCGCCACCGCCGCCAATGCGGCGTGCCGTGCGGCCCCCACCATCGGCATCGGCCGCAGCAGGGGTCGCCCAGCAGCGCCAGGCCGACCAGCAGCAACGCCTGAAAGACGCACAGGCGCATGAGGACGCGGTGCAGGCCCGCAATGCACGCCGTGACGCCCAGCGCGCACCCGCCGCCAGCCTGCCCGTCCCGCCGCCCGGAGCGCCGGGGCCCTGAGTCAGGCGATCAGCTCGACCTTGACCATCGCCAGCGACAGGTTGTCGCCGTGGCCATTGGCGCGCTGGCGGGCGCGGGTCACCATCATGTCGGTGGCGTCGCGCGGGGCGAAGCTGTTGACATACATGCCCAGCTCACGCGGGGTGAAGTAGTGCCACAGGCCGTCGCTGCAACACATCAATGTGTCGCCGGGCAGCAGTGCGTCGATGTGGTGCAGCGTCACCGGTGGCTCGGCCGCCGTGCCCAGGCAGCCGGTCAGCAGGTTGCCCTGCGGGTGGGTGTTGGCGCCGTCCTCGGTGAGCTTGCCTTCGTCGATCAGCCGTTGCACGTATGAGTCATCCATCGTGCGGCTCACCAGATCGGCGCCCCGGAAGTGGTAGACGCGCGAATCACCCGCATGCACCACCACGCAGCCCAGCCCCGGGCCCAGCAGGAAGGCGGCCAGCGTGCTGTGGGGTTCTTCTTCGGCGGTGATGGCGGTCAGCTTGATCATCAGGTGGGCTTCCGTCACCAGCTGGCGCAGCAGGTCGTCGGCCAGGTCCTTGGCCGGCACATGGCGGTCGAACAGCTGGCGCGCCGTCATCACCACCTGGTCGGCGGCCTTGCGGCCACCGCTCTTGCCACCCATGCCGTCAGCCAGCACCGCCAGCAGGCAGTCCTTGGCGCGGGCATGGCGCAGGATCTGCACCTGGTCCTGCTGGTAGGGGCGGTCACCCTTGTGCAGGGCGGTGGCAGCCAACAAACGGTAGGCCAGGGGGGGCTGTGGCTGTACGACGCTCATGCGAGGCACTATAAACTGCATGGATTCATGGATCTGGAGCCCCCTGCCGACACCAACCTGCGCTCGCCCCAGCGTGCGCTCATCGAGTTGCGGATGGCCCATGCCGATCTCGACAGCCTGATCGACCGCGCTGTCGAACTGGCGCCCGCCGATGACCTGGCCCTGCGGCGGCTGAAGAAGCGCCGCCTGCTGCTGCGCGACCAGATCGCCCAACTGCAGGTGGAACTCGACCCACCGGAACCGGCATGATGGTGCCCGGCGACCTGGCCCGCGCCACCCGCGATGCATTGGGCCCGCAGGGTGCGCTGTCCCAGGCCGACCCGGGCTTTGTCGAACGTGACGTGCAGCAGCAGTTGGCCGCCGCCGTTGCCGATGCCGTCGACACACACGCCACCCTGGTGGCCGAGGCCGGCACCGGCGTGGGCAAGACCTTTGCCTACCTGGTGCCGCTGCTGCTGTCGGGCAAGCGCGCCCTGGTGTCGACCGCCACCAAGAGCCTGCAGGACCAGCTGTTCCTGCGCGACCTGCCGCGCCTGCGCGATGCGCTGCGGGTGCCGGTGCGCATTGCGCTGCTCAAGGGCCGCGGCAGTTACCTGTGCCTGCACCGCCTGCAGCAGGCGCGCGAGACCGGCACGCTGCCCGACCGGTTTGCCGTGCGCGCCCTGGCCCGCATCGAGACCTGGGCGCCGTCCACCCGCACCGGCGACCTGGCCGAGATCGACGGCCTGGACGAGCGCAGCCCGGTGATTCCGCTGGTCAGCTCCACCCGCGACAACTGCCTGGGGCAGGACTGCCCGCAGTTCGCCAACTGCCATGTCGTCAAGGCCCGGCGCGAAGCCATGGCCGCCGACCTGGTGGTGGTCAACCACCACCTGTTCTTTGCCGACCTGTCCTTGCGCGACAGCGGCGTGGCCGAACTGCTGCCCACGGTGGAGGCAGCGGTGTTCGACGAGGCACACCAGCTGGTGGAGACCGGCCTGCAGTTCCTGGGCACCTTCGTGTCGTCCAACCAGATGATCGACTTCGGCCGCGACCTGCTGGCCGCCGGCCTGACCCATGCACGCGGCCTGGTCGATTGGCAACAGGTGGCCGGCGGCCTCGACAAGGCCGCACGTGAACTGCGCCTGGCCTGCGCCGGCCCGTTGCGCGACGTCAAGGGCATCCTGAAGCTGCGCTGGGATGAGCGTTGCCGTGACGCCGCCTTCACTGACGCGCTCGACGGCCTGGCCACCGCTGCCGATGCCGCACGCGACGCCGCCCGCCTGGTCGAAGCCACTGCGCCCGACTTCACCCGCCTGGTCGAGCGTGGCGAGCAGATCGCCCGCCTGGCCCATGCCTTTGCCCTGCCTGCGGCCACCGACCGGGTGCGCTGGATCGACCTGGGCCCGCGCGATGCGCGCCTGGTGGAAAGCCCGCTGCACATCCGCGACCTGTTCACCGAGCAGCGCGCCCTGGCACCGCGGGCCTGGATCTTCACCTCGGCCACCCTGGGCAGCGACGACGACCTGACCTGGTTCACCGAATCGGCCGCCTTGGAAGACGCCCGCAAGCTGCGGGTGGGCAGCCCGTTCGACTACCCGGCCCATGCCCGCACCTGGGTGCCGCCGCGGTTCCCCAAGCCCAACGAGGCCGGCCACCCGGCGGCGGTGGGCGCCCTGGCGGCGCGGCTGGCCGGCCGGCTGGGTGGGCGCACCTTCGTGCTGACCACCACGCTGCGGGTGCTGCCGCTGATCGCCGAGGCGCTGACCGACGCGGTCCATGCCGCTGGCACGCCACTGGTGGTGCTGGTGCAGGGCACGCACCCCAAGCGCAGCCTGCTGCAGCGGTTTCTCGACACGCCCAACAGCGTGCTGGTCGGCTCGGCCAGCTTCTGGGAGGGCATCGACGTGCCGGGCGCTGCACTGCAATGCGTGGTGATCGACAAGCTGCCGTTCCCGCCGCCGCACGACCCGCTGGTGCAGGCCCGCAGCAAGGAACTGGAGTCACGCGGCCGCGACCCGTTCAACGACTACTTCCTGTCCGAGGCCGCCATCGCGCTGAAGCAGGGCGCCGGCCGGCTGATCCGCAGCGAGACCGACCTGGGCCTGCTGGTCATCACCGACCCCCGCCTGCGCCAGATGCCCTACGGCCGCAAGCTGCGGGCCGCCTTGCCGCCCATGGGCACGCTCGACACCGAGGCCGATGCCATGGCCTGGCTCGACCAGATCGCCGCCGTCAACGCCAATGGCTGAGATGCGACTTCAGGCGTGCCTTGTCACCAGAACTGCCACCATGCGCGCTCTGGCACGCGCACGCCGTTCTTGATGTAGCGGGTGTTGGGGAAGTTCTTGGTCAGCACCCGTTCGGCGTCGGTGCGCAGCTGTTCCAGGCCCAGCTTGTCATAACTGGCGGCCATGATGTAGAGCGCCTCTTCCACCGATGGCGTCTGCGGGTACTCGCGCACCGCCAGTTGCGCCCGGTTGGCGGCCGCCACATAGGCCTGGCGCTGGTAGTAGTAGCGCGCCACATGCAGCTCATAGTCAGCCAGGGCGTTGACGATGTAGCCCATGCGGGCGCGGGCATCGTCGCTGTACTTCGAATCGGGGAACGCCTGCACCAGTTGCTCGAAGGCCTGGTAGGAATCCCGCGACGCCTGCTGGTCCCGCTCAGACAGGTCCTGGCGCGAAATGCCGCTGAGGAAGCCCATGGACTCGTTGAAGTTGACCACGCCGCGCAGGTACAGCGCATAGTCCAGCGCCGGGCTGGACGGGTGCAGCTTGATGAAGCGGTCGAGTATGGCGGTGGCCTCCACCCGTTCATTCAGGCGCCATTTGGCATAGGCCCTGTCGAGCATCGCCTGCTGGGCCAGCAGGGTGCCGGCGGCGCGGCCTTCCACACGTTCCAGTTGCTTGGCCGCCAGGTCGTAGCTGCCAGACGACAGATCCTCCTTGGCGTCTGCATACAATTTCTCGACGCTGCTGCGGTCGTCGTCCTTCGGGGTGCTGCTGCAACCGCCCAGCACCGCCAACGCCAGCAGCGTGGCAGCCCAGCCCGTTCCCCGCCAGCGCCCATCGGCCGGCGGTTTCATCAACTTGAACACGTTCATCGGTGTCGGCAGCCGCATTGCGGCCGGCGTCCTTCCAGGGCGGATATGCAAAGCGTTCGATTCTAATGGCCCCCCCCAGTGGGCCCCCGACACCCTTGTCCGATGCCGGCGGCATGGCCGATGCGCTGGCCGACGAGCAGCCCGGCGACGATCCGGTGGCAGATGCCGAGGTGCGCCGGGCCGGCATCACGCCGCCCCAGCATGGCCAGCGGCTGGACAAGGCCCTGGTGGCGCTGGCGCCCGAGTTCTCGCGCAGCTGGCTGCAGCAGCTCATCGACCGCGGCCATGTGCAGGTCGACGGCCAGGTGCAGACCAGCGCCGCCCGCAAGGTGCGCGCTGGCCAGCAGCTGCAGGTGGCCCTGGTGCCCACCGCCGAAAGCCTGGCCTTCCGGCCCGAGCCGATGGTGCTGTCCATCGTCCATGAAGACGCCCACCTGCTGGTGGTCGACAAGCCGGTGGGCCTGGTGGTGCACCCGGCGCCGGGCCACTGGACCGGCACCCTGCTCAATGGCCTGCTGGCCCACCATGCCGGGGCAGCTGCGCTGCCGCGCGCGGGCATCGTGCACCGCATCGACAAGGACACCAGCGGCCTGATGGTCGTGGCCAAGACGCTGCCGGCGATGACCAGCCTGGTGCGGCTGATCGCCGCCCGCGAGGTCAAGCGGATTTATCTGGCGCTGGCGCATGGCCACATCCGCTGGGATGCCGACAGCATCGATGCGCCCATTGGCCGCGACCCCGCCGCCCGCCTGCGCATGGCGGTGGTGGCCACCGGCAAGCCGGCGCGCACCGATGTCGAGCGCCTGGCCTGGTGGGAAGGCGCCGCCGGCGATGGGCGCAACAGCGTGTCGGCGCTGCGCTGCCGCCTGCACACCGGCCGCACCCATCAGATCCGGGTGCACCTGGCCTCGCGCGGGCATCCGCTGGTGGCCGATGCGCTGTATGGCGGGCGCCCGCTGCTGGGGCTGGACCGCCAGGCCTTGCATGCGGCCGAACTGGCGTTTGCCCATCCGGCCGACGGTCGGCCGATGGCGTTTTCGGCTCCTTTGCCCGCTGACCTGGCCCAGGCCTGGGCCACGGTGTTGCCGGGCTGACGGGTGCCTTGGCGTTCCCGGGCTACAATCTGGTTGATGAGTTGAAGGTGATCGGCAGCGAGATTCACACACTGCGCCGGCACCTGTACCAAAAATGCAGGCGGGGCCGCCATCCGGCCCGTCCTGCCGGCCGACCCAGGTGTGCAGAAACTGCCGCCGTTGCCCGGGGCGCAATCGCCCCACGCCGGGCTTGGCCCGTTGATCGATGTTTCACCAGACATTGCCCAAGATGGCGGTCATTCGAATGAGCGCCTGACCGGCGCCCGAATGGCGCATCACCTGGGCGATGAAGACCGACCCGTTGTCCCCCCGCCGTTGGCAACAACGGCCTGCGATGAACAGAGGTTCATGAACACCCACGAGGCCAAGCGTGTCCTCGAGACCGCGCTGATCTGTGCCCAACAGCCCCTGCCGCTGCGTGACATGCGCAGCCTGTTCGACGACCAGGTGGGCGCCGACACCCTGCGCACCCTGCTCGACGAGCTGGTGCGCGACTGGCACGGCCGCGGCGTCGAACTGGTGGCGCTGGCCTCAGGCTGGCGCTTCCAAAGCCGGCCCGAGATGCGCGAGTACCTCGACCGGCTGCACCCCGAAAAACCGCCGCGCTATTCCCGTGCGGCCATGGAGACCCTGGCCATCATTGCCTACCGCCAACCGGTGACACGCGGCGACATCGAGGACATCCGCGGTGTCACTGTCAGCAGCCAGATCGTCAAGCAGCTCGAAGAGCGTGGCTGGATCGACGCCATCGGCTACCGCGAAGCACCTGGCCGCCCGGCGCTGTATGCCACCACGCGCCAGTTTCTCGATGACCTGGGCCTGCGCAGCCTGGACCAATTGCCGGTGCTCGACGGCCCGCCCACTGCTGCGGTGTTCGATCCCGGCTCGGCCGGCCAGCCGTCGCTGCTGGACGACGGCACGCAGCAGGCGCCCCTGCCGCTCGATCTGCCCCCCGCCTCCGATGTCGTCGCGGACGACCCGCACCTTGTTGTTTCCCCTGCGGCCCACACGCCCCAGGCCGATGGTTCCTCCCCCGCAGCACCAGCATGACCATGCCCGATTCCGATTCGCCCCTGTCTGACCTGCCGGGCGCTGCGCCCGCCGATGCCCAAGCCGGCCCCAAGCCACGCCGCAAGCGTGTCGCCAAGCCGGCCGATGAGGCACCGGCCGCCGTGGTGGCCATGGAGGCTCCGGTGGCCATGGAGGCCCCGGCCGATGCCGTGGCTGACGTGCCTGCCAAGCCCAAGCGCACCCGCCGCAAGGCGGCCGAGGCTGACCTGCCCGACAGCACGGCTGCCGTGGCCGAGCCCGATGCGCCTGCGCCGGTGGCCGACACCGAGGTGCTGAAGCC
>JARXAJ010000198.1 GCA_029865965.1 Aquabacterium sp. | reverse complement strand
GCCAAGTGTTGGCACTTCGGGCCTACGCTTGGCGGGGGACACGTAGCAAAACAGGCCCACCCGAGCCGGCGCGATCGCTCAAACCTGCGAACGCAGGCTTTCAAGAGCAAACACAACCGGCAGCAACGAGCCCGAAGCTGTCCAACAGCCCAACCCGCATGCAGCGCGACGGAGAGGCCGCTGCTCTGCGCGCTGCATCCTGGCAGTTCAGCCCGCCAGCCCTGCCACCGCCTGGTGCGCAGCCTCGATCCCCTGCACCAGCACCTGCTGCTTCCAGGCATCGGTGTCGGTGTAGAAGGCGTCGCGCAGCTGGCGCTTGATGCCTGCGCGCTGGTCGGCCGGCAGTTCGGGGTGGTTCTCTGCCCATTGGTCGGCGCGCAGCGCATCCAGCACGGTGGTGATCGGCTCTGTGCCGTACTCCAGCGCCATGCCGGTGTGCTCGGCCTGCGGGCATTCCTGCGGGCCGGCTTCCCACATCAGGCCGGTCAGCAGGGCCGATGTGGAACTGCCGTCGTAGATGGAGGTGATGGCGCGGCCGTCGGGCCCGCCCCACCAGGCGCGGGCGCGGGCGATCGCGGTGGGTTCGTCGCGGCCGGCGTAAATGCGCTCGCCCACGCCGCTGGGCCCCAGGCCGGTGTGCAGGTCGATCCAGGCCAGGCGGGCACAGCGCTGTCCATGGTCGCGCAGCACTTGTCGCACGGCCTGGTGGCTCCAGGTGGGGTGCTGGCCGCCGTAGAACAGGCCGTCGGGGTGGTGGTACTGGCCGGCCGATACCGCCGCCTGCCAGGCCGGCAGGCCGTGGGTGGTGATCCAGGCTTGCGTGGCCTGCTGCACCGCCGGCGTGGGCGGCCAGTCGGCGGGCACCAGCAGGTGGGCAATGCTGTCGTAGGCAGTGTTGCGCGGCAGCGGTTGGCTGAAGTCCTGGAAGTTGCGGTTCAGGTCGACGTTCTCGTGGGTGGTGCGCCGCCACCATGAGAAGCCGTAGGGGTTCAGCCCGTGCAGGTAGAGCAGGGCCATGCCGGCTGCATGCGCCTGGCGCCGCAGGTCCGCATCGCCCAGCAGCGCGGTCTGGATGCCCGAGCCGCAGTAGCCCTCCACCCCATGGCAGGCCGAGCTGACCAGCAGCACGGCCCGGGCGTCGGCCGGGCCGTCGCGCACCACGTCCAGCGCCAGGGCTTCGCCATCGCGGCCCGTCAGCGGGTGGATGTGCGGCTGGGCAGCCAGCCCGGCGGCAGCGGCGGCCGCCAGGAACTTGCCGCGTGCCTCCGCGTAGGTCTGCGAAAAGAATGCCGCAGCCATCAGCGCGGCGTGGCCAGCCACTGCTCGGCGATGCGAACCCATGCGGTGGCACCCAGCGGAACCAGGTCGTCGTTGAAGTCATAGGCCGGGTTGTGCAGCATGCAGGGCCCCAGGCCGTGGCCGCCTTCGCGGTGGGCGCCGTCGCCGTTGCCGATCATGAAGTAGCAGCCGGGCTTTTCCAGCAGGTAGTAGCTGAAGTCCTCGGCGCCCATGGTGGGCTCGAAGGGCAGCACGTTCTCGGGGCCCACCACCTCGCCCAGCACCTTCTGGGCGAATGCCGTTTCGGCCTCGTGGTTGATGGTGGGCGGGTAGTTGCGCTTGAACTCGAAGTTGCAGCTGCAGTCGTAGGCCGCCGCCGTGGACTCGGCCATGGCCTGCATGCGGGTCTCGATCATGTCGAGCAGCTCGGTGGTGAAGGTGCGCACCGTGCCCTGCATCTCGCAGGTCTCGGGGATCACGTTGGTGGCCTCGCCGGTGTGGATCATCGTCACCGAGATCACGCCGGTCTCGATCGGCTTCATGTTGCGCGAGATGATGGTCTGGAAGCCCTGCACCATGGCCGCCGCCGCCGGCACCGGGTCCACGCCCAGGTGCGGCATGGCGCCGTGCGCGCCCTTGCCCTTGATGGTGATCTTGAACTCGTTGCTGCTGGCATAGCAGGGCCCGCTTTTGAGCGCGAACTGGCCCACCGCCATGCCCGGCCAGTTGTGCGCGCCGAACATCGCCTCCATCGGGAACAGGGTGAACAGCCCGTCCTTGATCATCTCGCGCGCGCCGCCGCCGCCTTCTTCAGCCGGCTGGAACACCAGGTACACCGTGCCGTCGAATTGGCGGTGGCGTGACAGGTGCTTGGCCGCCGCCAGCAGCATGGCGGTGTGGCCGTCATGGCCGCAGGCGTGCATCTTGCCGGCATGCCTGCTGGCATGGGCGAAGGTGTTGCCCTCCTGCATCGGCAGCGCGTCGATGTCGGCGCGCAGGCCCACGGCACGGCTGGATGTGCCGTTCTTGATGATGCCCACCACGCCGGTTTGCCCCAAGCCGCGGTGCACCGGGATGCCCCAGTCGGTCAGCGCCTTGGCGATCACGTCTGACGTGCGCTGCTCCTGGAAGCACAGCTCCGGATGGGCGTGGATGTCGCGGCGCAACGTGGTGATGGCGGCCGCGTCGGCCAGGATGGATTCGATCAGGCGCATGGCGGGATCCTGCTGTGGTGGTGGGGGATGCAGGCCAGTTTAGTGGCCGTGCCAGGCCGTGCGCAGCCCGCAGGGCATGGCCTGGGGCAAACCCGCAGCAGCCGGCCTGGCCGGGCTGCGCCAGCGCTGGCGCCTTGTGCAATAGTGGATGGATGAGCACCACCGACACCACCACCGACGCGCCCATCACCACCGTGCAGGGCGCCTGCCCGCATGACTGCCCCGACACCTGCGCGATGAAGATCAGCGTGCAGGCCGGCCGGGTGATCAAGGTGGCAGGCGACCCGGACCACCCGCCCACCCACGGCGCGCTGTGCACCAAGGTCTCGCGCTACCCCGAACGCACCTACCACCCCGACCGGGTGCTGACGCCGTTGAAGCGCAGCGGCCCCAAGGGCAGCGGTCAGTTCACGCCGGTCAGCTGGGACGACGCGCTGACCGACATCGCCGCACGGCTGGGCGCCATCGCGGCGCGTGGGCCGGAAGCAGCGCAGGCCATCCTGCCCTACAGCTATGCCGGCACCATGGGCCTGCTGCAAGGCGAGAGCATCGCCGCGCGCTTCTTCCACACGCTGGGTGCCAGCCTGCTTGATCGCACCATCTGCAGCACCGCCGGCGGCGAGGCCATTGCCGCCACTTACGGCGGCAAGATCGGCATGCACATCGAGGACTACGCCCAGGCGCAGCTGATCATCATCTGGGGCAGCAACTCGATCGCCAGCAACCTGCACTTCTGGACCTTCGCCCAGCAGGCCAAGCGCAACGGCGCCCGGCTGATCTGCATCGACCCGCGCCGCACCGAAACGGCCGAGAAGTGCCACCAGCACCTGGCCATCCAGCCCGGCACCGATGGCGCGCTGGCACTTGGGCTGATGCATGAGCTGATCACCCACGGCTGGCTCGATGACGACTACATCGCCCGCCATGTCGACGGCTTCGACAAACTGCGCCCCCGGGCGCTGGAATGGCCGCCCGAGCGCGTGGCCCAGGTGTGCGGCATCAGCGCTGACGAGGTGCGCGACCTGGCGCGCGCCTACGCCAGCACCCGCCCGGCCGCCATCCGCCTGAACTACGGCATGCAGCGCTGCCGGGGCGGCGGCAATGCCACCCGGCTGATCGCGCTGCTGCCCTGCCTGACCGGCGCCTGGCGCCAGCGCGGTGGCGGCCTGCTGCTGTCGGCGTCGCACTGGTTCCGCGGCACGGTGGATGCAGCCACGCTGCAGCGGCCCGACCTGCTGGCCGGCAAGCGCCCGCGCACCATCAACATGACCACCATCGGCGACGACCTGCTGCGCGGTGCCTCGCCCGCCTTCGGCCCGAAGATCGAAGCGGTGGTGGTCTACAACAGCAATCCGGTGGCGGTGGCACCTGATTCATCCAAGGTGGTGGCCGGTTTCCAGCGCGACGATCTGTTCACCGTGGTGCTCGAGCACTTCCTCACCGACACCGCCGACTGTGCCGACTACGTGCTACCCGCCACCACCCAGCTGGAGCACCTGGACGTGCACACCAGCTACGGCCACACCTATGTGCTGATCAACCACCCGGCGGTGCCGCCGCTGGGCCAGGCCCTGCCCAACACCGAGATCTTCCGCCGCCTGGCCGCGAAGATGGGCCTGGCCGACCCCTGCCTGCAAGACAGCGACGCCACGCTGGCCCGCCAGGCCGTGCCGTCGCTCGACTTCGACCTGCTCAGCAGCCGCGGCTGGGTCAAGCTGCCACTGCCCGAGGTTCCGTTTGCCGACGGTGGCTTCCACACGCCACACGGCAAGGCCATCGTCGATGCGCCCGGCCTGGGCGTGCCCGACTACCTGCCGCCGTATGAAAGCCGTGATTCGTCGCCCGAGCTGGCGCGGCGCTTTCCGCTGGCGATGATCTCGCCGCCGGCGCGGCATTTCCTCAACAGCAGCTTCGTCAACGTCACCAGCCTGCGCAGCATCGAGGGCGAGCCGCTGGTGGAGATGCACCCCGACGACGCCGCCGCCCGCGGCATCGCCGACGGCCAGCTGGTGCGGGTGTTCAACGACCGGGGCAGCTACCGCTGCAAGGCAGCAGTGGGCGACCGTGCGCGGCCCGGCGTGGTCAACGGCCTGGGCGTGTGGTGGCGCAAGCTGGGGCCCGACGGCACCAATGTCAATGAAGTGACCAGCCAGCGCCTGACCGACATCGGCCGCGCGCCCACCTTCTACGACTGCCTGGTCGAGGTGGCGCCGGCTTGACCTGCCCGGTTGGTCGGCAACCGTGGGCATCGGCGCGGCCATGAGGTGGGCGGCCCTGGGCAGCCTGGCCACGGTGGCGGCGGCGCTGGCTGCCGTCTGCCTGGGCAGCGGCTGCAGCACGGTGGGCTATTACGCGCAATCGGTCGGCGGGCACATCGACCTGCTCAAGCGCACCCGGCCCATCGATGACTGGCTGGCCGACCCCGCCACGCCCGCCGCGCTGAAGGCCCGGCTGCAGGTGGCCCGGCAGGCGCGCCGCTTCGCCGTGACAGACCTGGCCCTGCCCGACAACGCCAGCTACACCCGCCATGCCGACCTGGGCCGCAGCGCCGTGGTGTGGAACGTGGTGGCTGCGCCGCCGCTGTCGCTGACGCTCAAGACCTGGTGCTACCCGGTGATGGGCTGCGTGGGCTACCGTGGCTACTTCGACCAGGCCGCCGCCGAGGCCGAAGGCGCGGCCCTGCGGGCCCAGGGGCTGGAGGTCAGCGTCTACGGCGTGCCGGCCTACAGCACCCTGGGCTGGACCAACTGGCTGGGCGGCGACCCGCTGCTCAACACCCTGGTGGGCGGCAGCGAGGCCTTCACCGTGCGGCTGATCTTCCATGAGCTGGCACACCAGCTGCTGTACGTGGCCGGCGACACCATGTTCAATGAGAGTTATGCCACGGCGGTGGAACGCCTGGGCCTGGCGCGCTGGCAAACGGCCACCGGCCGCAGTGCCGACGACCCGGCCGTGGCGCAGCGCACGGCCGACTTCCGCGCCATCACTCTGCGCACCCGCGCCGCGCTGGCCGCGCTGTATGCCAGCCCGCTGGACGATGCCAGCAAGCTGGCGCGCAAGGCCGCGCTGATGGCCGCCATGCGGGCCGAGCATGCGGCGCTGAAGGCCCGGTCCGACAGCCTCTGGGCCGGCTTCAACGGCTACGACGGCTGGTTTGCCCGCGCCAACAATGCCAGCCTGGCCTTGCAAGCCGCCTACGATGGCCTGGTGCCGCAGTTCGAAGCCTTGTTCCGCCAGCAAGGCAGTGACTTCGCCCGCTTCCATGCCGCCGTGCAGCGCCTGGCCGCGCTGCCGGCCAACCAGCGCCGTGCCGCGCTGGACGACATCCAACCCTGAGGGAGACCCACAAGATGGCCGACATCCACATCCACCGCGACCACAGCCTGGGTTTGGCCCAGGCCCGCAAGGTGGCCTGGGACTGGGCCGAGCAGGCCGAATCCAAGTTCGACATGGCATGCACCGTGGTGGAAGGCGAGACCAGCGACATGCTGGAATTCACCCGCAGCGGTGTCAGCGGCACGCTGGTGGTGGCGGCCGACCACTTCGACCTGAATGCCAAGCTTGGCTTTTTGCTTGGCGCCTTCGCCAAGACCATCGAAGGCGAGATCCAGAAGAACCTGGATGAACTGCTCGGCGCAGCCGCCGCCGATGCTGCCAAGGCCGCCGGGCCAGTTGCCAGGAAGGCGGCGGCGAAGAAGAAGTAGGCCGCCGCCTACTTCAGTGATGCGATCAGGTCGATGTAATCCTGCATCGCGCTGTCGGCGCTGGTGCCGTTCAGGCCATTCCAGGCGTCCCACTTGGCGCGGCCCACCATGTCGGTGAAGCCCGGGCGCTCGCTGTCCACATCACCCGCGCTGGCCTGCTTGTACAGCGCATAGATCTGCAGCAGGGTCATGTTGTCGGGCTTTTCCGGCAGCTGCTTGCTCTCGGCAACGGCTTGCCCAAAGCGGGCTTTCAGATCGGACATCCACGGTCTCCTCGTACGTGCAAATCGGTGTTGGCGCGAGGGATGTTACCCAGCGCCGTGCAGTGCACCTGTGGCCTGCCGCCCCAAGTTTTCTTGACCCCCTCGGGGGGCCGTGTTCTGGGTGCGGGCCTCGGGTGACATGGACGAGGCGGCCTGAGCGCCGCCGCGTGCGGGATCAATGGCCGCAGGGCGGTGGCTCTTGCCGTGCAGCTTGTTGCAGTGCGCCACCATCTCCATCGCCCGAGTGGGACAGTTCGCCCAGCGCGGATTCGGGCGGCTCGGCGTCCTGGCCATCGTCTTGCGGGTCGTCGTCATTGCGGCGCAGCCGCACGCCTGAGCGCAGGAAGCGGTTGTGGTGGTTCATCCGGGGCAGAAAGCGCGCCAGCTCGCTCAATGCCATCTGGTAGACATCACGCTTGAACTCGATGACGAGCTCCAGCGGCACCCAATACTCGTTCCAGCGCCAGGCGTCGAACTCGGGATGGTCGGTGGCGCGCAGGTCCAGGTCGCTGTCGCGGCCCACCAGGCGCAGCAGAAACCAGATCTGCTTTTGGCCGCGGTAGTGGCCGCGCGCGTCCTTGCGGATGAAGTGGTCGGGCACCTCGTAACGCAGCCAGTCGCGGGTGCGCGCCAGGATGCGCACATGGTCGGGCCGCAGGCCGACTTCTTCATGCAGTTCACGAAACATCGCCTGCTCGGGCGATTCGCCGTATTTGATGCCGCCCTGCGGGAACTGCCACGAATGTGTTCGCAGCCGTTTGCCCCAGAAGACCTGGTTGCGCGCGTTGAGCAGGATGATGCCGACGTTGGGCCTGAAGCCTTCCCTGTCGAGCATAATCAAACCCCAATTTCTAGATTGGTTTCATTATTGCACCGGCGTTGTGCGGCCAGCGAACTCTCGCTAACCCGCACGGGATTCGGCAGCGGCGCAAGCGCAAGCGCCAGCGGCCGCCCGCAGCGCGTCGCAAGCCGGCATGGTGAAGCCCAGCCGAGCCCCCCGATGAAAGCCTCCCAGTTCTTCATTTCCACCCTCAAGGAAGCCCCCGCCGACGCCGAGGTGGTCAGCCACCAGCTGATGATGCGCGCCGGCATGATCAAGCGGCTGGGTGCCGGCATTTACAACTACATGCCCATGGGCCTGCGGGTGATCCGCAAGGTCGAGGCCATCATCCGCGACGAGATGAACCGCGCCGGCGCGGTGGAGCTGTTGATGCCGGTGGTGCAGCCGGCCGAGCTGTGGCAGGAGACCGGCCGCTTCGACAAGATGGGCCCCGAGCTGCTGCGGGTGAAGGACCGCCACAACCGCGACTTCATCATCCAGCCCACCAGCGAAGAGGTGGTGACCGACATCGCCCGGCAAGAGCTGCGCAGCTACCGCCAGCTGCCGAAAAACTTCTACCACATCCAGACCAAGTTCCGCGATGAGCGGCGCCCGCGCTTCGGCATCATGCGCGGCCGTGAATTCACGATGAAGGACGCCTACTCCTTCGACCGTGATGCGGCTGCGGCATCGGTCAGCTACCAGGGCATGTTCGCGGCCTACAAGCGCATCTTCGACCGGTTCGGCCTGCAATACCGTGCCGTGGCTGCCGACACCGGCGCCATCGGCGGCGACTTGAGCCATGAGTTCCAGGTGATCGCCGACACCGGCGAAGACGCCATCGTCTACTGCCCCGCCAGCGACTATGCCGCCAACATCGAGCTGGCTGAAGCGGTGGCGCCGGCCGCACCGCGCGGCGCGCCCGGGCAAGACCTGGCCAAGACGCCCACGCCCGGCAAGAGCACCTGCGCCGACGTAGCCACGCTGCTGGGCCTGCCGCTGCAGCAGACCGTCAAGAGCCTGGTGCTGGCCACCGACGAGACCAATGCCCAGGGCGAGATCGTCAAGAGCACGGTGTGGCTGCTGCTGGTGCGCGGCGACCACGACATGAACGAGATCAAGGTCGGCAAGCTGCCGGGCTTGAAGGCCGGCTGGCGCTTTGCCACCGTGGCCGAGATCGAGGACCACTTCGGCTGCAAGCCCGGCTACCTGGGCCCGATCAACCTGAAGAAGCCGCTGCAGGTGATTGCCGACCGCACCGTGGCGGCCATGCATGACTTCGTCTGCGGCGCCAACGACGCTGACTTCCACTTCACCGGCGTGAACTGGGGCCGCGACCTGCCCGAGCCCGACCTGGTGGCCGACATCCGCAACGTGCTGGCCGGCGACCCGTCGCCCGATGGGCTGGGCGTGCTGGCCATCCAGCGCGGCATCGAGGTCGGCCATGTGTTCTACCTGGGCACCAAGTACAGCCAGGCGATGAACGCCACCTATCTGAACGAACACGGCAAGCCGCAGCTGATGGAGATGGGCTGCTACGGCATCGGCGTCACCCGCATCCTGGGTGCGGCCATCGAGCAGAACCATGATGCGCGCGGCATCATCTGGCCCGCAACCATTGCGCCGTTTGCTGCGGTGCTGTGCCCCATCGGCTATGACCGCTCGCCCGAGGTGAAGGCCGCCGCCGATGCGCTGCACGATGCACTGCAGGACATGGGCATCGACGTGCTGCTCGACGACCGCGGCGAGCGCCCCGGCGCGATGTTTGCTGATTGGGAACTGATCGGCGTGCCGCAGCGTGTGGTGCTGTCCGACCGCGGCCTGAAGGCCGGCACGGTGGAACTGCAGGGCCGGCGTGAAGATGCTGCCAGCGTGGTGCCGCTGGCCGAAGTGGCTGCGCTGGTGAAGGGCCGTCTGGCGGCATGACGGCCAGCAGCCGGCGGGCCTGGCTGGCGCTGGCTGCGCGCGGTGGCATTGCCGTTGGCGCGGGTGGGGCAGGCGGGCTGTGGCTGCCAGCCGCACATGCTGGCCGGCAGGCTGAAGAACCCCTGGCCGACGCGGTGCGCACGGCACTGTCAGCCGCCATTGCCCAGGCCGCGCCGCCCCGGCTGGCGTTTGCCAGCACCGAAGCGCGCCTGGCCTTCCTGCGCTGGCAGGGCGCCATGTCGCAGCGCCTGCAGCGCTTCAAGACCGAGGCCCACACCCGGCTCGAATTCCTGGAGACACTGTGGTACGAAAGCACCCGCGCCGGCCTGGAGCCGGCCCTGGTGCTGGGGTTGATCCAGGTGGAGAGTGGCTTTCGCAAGTACGCCATCAGCAGTGCGGGCGCGCGCGGCTACATGCAGGTGATGCCGTTCTGGGCCCGGGTGATCGGCGACGGCGATGCGGCGCGCCTGTTCCATCTGCAGACCAACCTGCGTTTTGGCTGCGTGATCCTGCGGCACTACCTGGACACTGAGCGCGGCAACCTGTTCCTGGCGCTGGGCCGCTACAACGGCAGCCGGGGCAAGGCGCCTTATCCGGACGCTGTGCTGGCCAACCGCCAGCGCTGGCTGATGCCGCCCCCGCCGTAGCGCCTGTGGCGCGCCTTGCAGGCCCGGCCCGGCCGGTTACGCAGCGCCTGCCTGGTCAGGCCGGCAGTCAGCGCAGCCCTTGCCATGCCTTGGGCGCGGCGCGGTTGATACCGGCCAGGGCCAGCACCCGTTCCACCGTGTCGTCCACCAGCTCATCGATGGTGGCGGGCTTGTTGTAGAACGCCGGCAACGGCGGGAAGACAATGCCGCCCATCTCGGTCACCGCCGTCATGTTGCGCAGGTGGGCCAGGTTGAACGGCGTCTCGCGCACCAGCAGGATCAGCCGGCGGCGCTCTTTCAGGCTGACGTCGGCGGCGCGGGTCAGCAGGTTGTCGCCAAAGCCGTGGGCGATGGCGGCCAGGGTCTTCATCGAGCAGGGCGCGACCACCATCGCCGCGGTGTCGAAGCTGCCGCTGGCCACGCAGGCGCCGATGTCGCCCGGCGCATAGGACCGGTCGGCCAGCGCATCCAGCGCAGCGCGGCCGAGGTCCAGTTCATGGTGGGCATTCAGAACGCCGGCAGGCGTCACCACCAGATGGGTTTCGGCGCCCAGAGCCCGGGCACGCTGCAGAAGCCGCACGCCATAGACCGCGCCGCTGGCACCGGTGATGCCGACAACCAGCCGCGGCGGTGCGGCAGCACTCACTTGCTGATCATCTGCTGCAGCTCGCCCGACTGGTACATCTCCATCATGATGTCCGAGCCGCCGACGAATTCACCGTCGATGTAGAGCTGGGGGATGGTCGGCCAGTTCGCATAGTCCTTGATGCCTTGGCGGATCTCGTCGTCTTCCAGCACGTTGACGGTCTTCAGCTCGGTCACGCCGCTGGCCTTCAAGACCTGGATGGCGCGGCCGGAGAAGCCACATTGCGGGAATTGCGCCGTGCCCTTCATGAACAGCACCACGCGGCCGCCCTTCACGATGCTGTCGATGCGTTGTTGAACGTCATTCATGTCTTCAGTCCCAAGCTGGGGAGGGGTTGTGTCAGGTGTGCTCTTTATACGGCAAAGCGCGCCCGCCGGGCGTGGCGAGGCGGGTTTGGCCCCAGGCCGGGGCGCCGTTTCAGAACGACAGCGTCATGCCCAGCCGCACCATCGGCAGCAGGCGTGGCAGGCTGTCGGCACCCAGGCTGAAGGCTGGCCTGTCGGGTAGCAGCGCTGCCTGGTTGCCCCCAGCGAGGCCCAGGTCGGCGCTGAAGCCCCAGCGGCCGTCGAGGCTGCCGCTGGCGTAGCCTACGCCGGCATAGGGCTGGGCAGACAGGTTGCCGCTGGTCACCAGGCCGTTGGCCGATTGGCGCAGGTTGATCAGCAAGCCGCCGGTCAGGCGCAGGCCGCCGGTCTGACCCAGGCGCAAGGCGCTGAACTGGTAGTCGCCCAACAGCCGCAGGCTGTGGGGGTTGCCAGCCGGCGCCAGCCAGGTGGCCAGGCCGCGCACCGACGGCAGGGTGCTGGCATCACGCTCGAAACGGGTCTGCCACACCGGGCCACCCAGGGCGTCGGGGGCAGCCGTCAGGCCGCGGGTCTGGGCCTGTGCCCATGGCGCCAAGGTTGCCATAGCAGCCACGGCGGCAAGCAGCACAGGCAAGGCGATTTGGCGCATGGCAGTTCCCCATTTGGGCTGGGCCGCCCGACCTGCCGGGTGACCACGCGGCCATCGTACGCTCCGCCAGCCGAGGCGTTTTCAGGCAACTGTGCTGTCCATCACTGCTTGTTCGGGCCTGGCCAACGGCCCCCTGTGCAACGGGGATGGCCGGCCAGGTCGGCCCGGTGGGCGATGTCCGAGAAGCCTGCGGCGGCCAGCAGTTGGGCCACGGCGGCGGCCTGGTCCCAGCCGTGTTCCAGCAACAGCCAGCCGCCGGGCTGCATGTGGGCGGGCGCGCCGGCCACGATCTGGCGCAAGGCGCCCAGGCCGTCGCCGCCGGGGGTCAGGGCCAGCTGCGGCTCATGGCGCAAGGCCGGCAGATGCGGGTCACCTGCAGCGATGTAGGGCGGGTTGCTCAGCACCAGGTCGAAGCGGGTGTCGGGGGGCAAGGCCTGCCACCAGGCGCCCTGCGCCCAGCGCAGTGCCAGGCCCAGCACCCGGGCGTTGGCCTGTGCCACTGCCAGCGCGGCGGGGCTCAAGTCGGTGGCGGTGACCAGGGCCGCCACTTGGCGGTGGGCCACCGCCAGCGCAATGGCGCCGCTGCCGGTGCCCAGGTCCAGCACCTGGGGTCGCCCCCGGGGCTGCAGACCTGACGGCGCGGGGGGCAGCGTGGGCAGCAGGTCCAGCGCCCAGTCGACCAGCGTCTCGGTGTCGGGCCGCGGCACCAGCACGTCGGGCGTGACCCGCAAGACCAGGCCGTGAAAGCCGGCCTGGCCCACCAGGTAGGCCAGCGGCTCACCGGCGGCGCGGCGCTGGCACAGCGCGGCAAAGGCCTGGGCATCGGCCGCGGCCAGGGGCTGGTCGTCATGGCTGATCAGCCAGGCGCTTCCCTGTTGCAGCACATGGCCCAGCAGCCATTGGGCGTCGAGCCGGTCCAGCCCCAGCGCGTGCGCACTGGCCAGCGCCTGGGCGATGGTCGGCGGCCCGCTGCCGTGGGTCACGCTGCGCCTTCCAGCGCCGCCAGCTGGTTTTGCGCCTGGGCGGCCTGCAGTGCGGCCACCACGTCGCCCAGGTCGCCGTCCATCACCGCGCCCAGCTTGTACAGCGTGAGGTTGATGCGGTGGTCGGTCAGCCGGCCCTGCGGGAAGTTGTAGGTGCGGATGCGGTCGCTGCGGTCGCCGGTGCCCACCAGGCTCTTGCGCTGGGCGGCTTCCTTGGCCTCGCGCTCGGCGCGCTCGCGGTCGCGCAGCCGGGCCTGCAGCACCGCCAGCGCCTTGGCCTTGTTGCGGTGCTGGCTGCGGTCGTCCTGGCATTCGGCCACCAGGCCGGTGGGCAGGTGGGTGACGCGGATGGCCGAATCCGTCTTGTTGACGTGCTGGCCGCCGGCGCCGCTGGCGCGGAAGGTGTCGATGCGCAGGTCGGCCGGGTTCAGCGTGATTTCGGTGGCCTCGTCGGGCTCGGGCATCACGGCCACGGTGCAGGCGCTGGTGTGGATGCGGCCCTGCGATTCGGTGGCCGGCACCCGCTGCACCCGGTGGCCCCCGCTCTCGAACTTGAGCTGGCCGTACACCTGCGGCCCCTCGACCCGCAGCACCAGCTCTTTGTAGCCGCCCAGGTCGCTGGCGTTCTCGCTGAGGATCTCGGTGCGCCAGCCCTGGCGCTCACAGAAGCGCAGGTACATGCGCACCAGGTCGCCGGCAAACAGTGCTGATTCGTCGCCGCCGGTGCCGGCGCGGATCTCGACGAAGGCATGGCGCGCATCGTCCGGGTCCTTGGGCAGCAGGGCGGTCTGCAACTCGGCCAGCAGGCGTGCTAAGTCGGCGGTGGCGGTGGTGATCTCGTCACGCGCCATCTCGGCCATGTCGGCGTCCTGGCCGGGCTGGGCCAGCAGGTCTTGTGCAGCGCCCAGGTCGGCTTCACGCTGCTCGTAGGCTGACAGGCGCTGCACCAGGCCGGCGGCCTCGGCCTGCTCACGCGCCACGCTGCGGTAGCGGTTGATGTCCTGGCTGAGGGCGGGGTCGGCCAGGTGGGCGTCCAGCTCGGTCAGGCGCATGGCCAGGCGTTGCAGTTGCTGGCGGAGGGCTGGTTTCATCGGAAGTGTGTGGTGGGCGCCCAATGCAACAGGCCCGTGGCCGGCGCACATGCGCCAGCACACGGGCCTGTGGCGGGCCAGCTAGCTGTTGTCGTTGGCTGCCGGATTGCGGGCGGTCTGGCGCAGGAACAGGCGCGACACGGTCTGGGCCATCTGCAGGCGGGCTTCGCCGTCGCTGGCATGCAGCTCCGCCAGGGTGCCGTGGAGCATTTTCTGGGTCAGGCCCTTGCTGAGGGCGTCAAGCACCGATTCGATGTCGGCGCCCCTGGCCAACTGCTTGCGGGCGCGGGCCAGCTCGATGGCGCGCCAGTCGTCGGCCTGTGCGCGCAGGGCCTGGATCAGCGGCACGGTGGCGCGCTGGTCAAGCCAGTGGGCGAAGCTCTGCACGCCGGCGTCGATGATGCTCTCGGCCTGGGCCACGGCGGCCTGGCGCTTTTCACCGGCTGACTGCACCACGGCCGACAAGTCGTCGACGGTGTAGAGGTAGACATCCGACAGCCCGGCCACTTCAGGCTCGATGTCGCGCGGCACGGCCAGGTCGACCATGAACATCGGCCGGTGGCGGCGGGCCTTCAATGCGCTGCGCACCGCGCCCAGGCCGATGATCGGCAAGGTGCTGGCGGTGCAGGACACGATGGCATCGAATTCATGCAGGCGCGACGGCAGGTCGGCCAGGCGGATCGACTCGGCGCCGAAGCGGCCGGCCAGCTTTTCGCCACGTTCAAGCGTGCGGTTGGCGATCGCCATGGTCTTGGGCGAGCGGGCAGCAAAGTGCGTGGCCACCAGCTCGATCATTTCGCCGGCGCCGACGAACAGGATGCTGATGTCGCGCATGTCTTCGAACAGCTGCGCCGCCAGGCGCACCGACGCGGCCGCCATGCTGATGCTGTGCGCGCCGATCTCGGTGCTGGTGCGCACGTCCTTGGCCACCGAGAAACTGCGCTGGAACAGCTGGTGCAGCGTGGTGCCCAGCGTGCCGGCGGCATCGGCCTCGCGCACGGCCTGTTTCATCTGGCCGAGGATCTGCGGCTCGCCCAACACCATGGAGTCCAGGCCCGAGGCCACGCGGAAGGCATGGCGGGCGGCGTCGTTGTGCTCCAGCACATAGGTGTGGTGGCGCAACTGCTCACCCGGCACGCCGCCCTGGGCAGCCAGCCAGTCGATGGCCGGCGCCACCAGCTGGGTGACTTGCGCCGGGTCGGCCGCCACATACAGCTCGGTGCGGTTGCAGGTCGACAGCAGGGCGGCCTCGGGCACGGCCCGCAACAGGCGCTCTCGGAAGCCGCGCAGCGCGGGCGACAGCTGCTCCGGCGAGAACGCAAAGCGCCCGCGCATGTCGACAGGCGCAGTCGTGTGGTTCAAACCCAGGGTGAACACGCTCATGGCTGAATTATAAAATCCGGCACCGGGCCGACATGGGACCGGGAAATGCCCGGGATCGAGGAACTGTTGTCACGGGTCAATGAGAACAGCGGTTGACCGTCAAGTCAAGTTGACACTTTCCCGGGAACTGGATGGATGAACGCAATGGACGCGCTGTGGCACTTGGCCAACCTGGTGGCGCCTGCCTTGGGGCTGGGGCTGATTGCCGCCAGCCTGAGCAAGCTGCTATGGCGCCGCGCCCTGGCCCCGGTGGCATGGCGGCACCTGGCCAGCTGGGCCACAGGCGCGGCGGCAGTGGCGCTGTTGGCCGGCTTGGTGTTGACCGGCCGTGACGGGCGCATGGCCACCTATGCGCTGATGGTGCTGGCCACCGCGGCGGCGTTGTGGTGGGCCGGTTTCAGGCAAGTCAGGGGCTGACCAGCGCTGCGCGCCTGCGGCGCGAGGCTTGGCCTGGGCTGCCCAGGCCGTCGGCCGTGCCGCTCAGCGGCGGGCCGGTGCTGCCACCCGGGGCGTTGTGGATGTGGTGGCTCAGCTTGCCAGCGCCGCCACTGCCACCGCACCGCGCAGCGAATGCGGCAGCGCCTGGGTGACGGTGACATCGACCATCTGCCCCACCAGCCGCGCGGCCAGCGGCCCGCCGGCGAAGTTGACGATGCGGTTGCAGGCGGTGCGGCCCATCAGCTCGGCCGTGCCATCCGGCCCGGGCCGCCGGCTGGGCCCTTCGACCAGGATGGTCTGCACCGTGCCCACGCGGCTGGTGCTGATG
>JARXAJ010000308.1 GCA_029865965.1 Aquabacterium sp. | reverse complement strand
GATTTGTGTATAAGAGACAGGCCCTGCACCGACTCGGCGCATAACGACCAGTTCATCAAGAAGTTATGGCGTCAGCGACGGGCTGACTTCGCATCGGGTGCCACCGGCGGCGGTGGCACCCTCGCATGGGCTGCGGCACGCTGCAGGCAGCCCATGCATTCCGATCGATTCGGAACATCCCGACCAAATTCTTCGACCACCACACCATGCGCGGCCCTGTTCACTTCACACGCGCTGTCGGGCCTTTGCTGGCTTTGGCAGCCCTGCTGTTGCCTGCCGTCTCGGCAGCACAGTCGGCCCACCCGGTGCGCGCCTCGGCCAGCGGCCAGTGCATGAACGTGGCGGGCAACTCGCAGGCGCAGGAGGCCGCCGTCATCCAGTGGCCTTGCGTCGGCGCTGCCAACGAGCAATGGCAGGCCGACTTCGCAGGCGGCTTCTACACGCTGAAGGTCCGCCACAGCGGCCAGTGCCTGGATGTGGACAAGACCAGCACCGCGGCGGGTGCATCCATGATCCAGTGGGCCTGCTCGGGTGCAGCCAACCAGCAGTTCACGCTGCGGCCGGTGCGTGACGGCTTTGCGATGGTGGCGCGCCACAGCAACCTGTGTGTGGGCATCAGCGGTGCGGTGGGCACGCAGGGCGCGCGCCTGACGCAGCAGGCCTGCAACGGCTCGGCGGCGCAGACCTGGAACGTGCCACTGACCACCGCCTTCCAGTCGGTGAGCAGCAACCAGTGCATGAACGTCAGAGGCGCCTCCACCGCGCTCAATGCGGCGGTGGTCCAGTGGCCCTGCGTGGGTGCCGCCAACGAGCAATGGCAGATGGTGCAGTCGGGCGGCTTCTACACGCTGCGATCGGTCAACAGCGGGCTGTGCCTGGACGTGCCGGGCGTCAGCCGCACAGCGGGCACGGCCTTGGACCAATGGACCTGCGTGCCCGGTGCACAGAATGAGCAGTTCCAGCTGCGCGCACAGGGCGCGGGCTTTGCGCTGGTGGCACGCCACAGCGGCCAGTGCGTCGCTCCGGCAGCGGCGTCGCAGCTGCAAGACACCAACCTCGTTCAGCAGGTGTGCAATGGCAGCACGGCGCAAACCTGGCGCCTGGCCGGCTTCTCCAATGCCCCGCAGGCTGGGGCCTGGGGCCCGGTGCAGAACCTGTCGCTGGTGCCAGTGGCCGCCGCCAACCTGCCCAACGGCAACGTGCTGTTCTGGTCGGCCTTCGACCGCTTCACCTTCGGCGGCGACAACGGCCGCACCTACACCTCGATCTACAACCCGGTGACCGGTGCCGCCACCGAGCGCCTGGTGACCAACACCGGACACGACATGTTCTGCCCCGGCATTGCCAACCTGCCCGACGGGCGCATCCATGTCTCGGGTGGCTCCAGTGCGCAGAGCACCAGCATCTACGACCCCGCCACCAATGCCTGGACGACGGCAGCGCCCATGAACATCGCCCGTGGTTACCAGGGCTCGCTGACGCTCGGCAATGGCGACGTGTTCACCATCGGCGGGTCTTGGTCGGGTGGCGAAGGCAACAAGGACGCCGAGGTGTGGTCGGCGGCCACCGGCACCTGGCGGCGCACGGGCGCGATCTTTGACGACTTCATCCTGACCGCCGACGCGCGCGGCATCTACCGCTCTGACAACCACGCCTGGCTGTTCTCGGGCCCGGGCGGGCGCGTCTTCCATGCCGGCCCCAGCCGGCGCATGAACTGGTTCACCACTGGCGGTGCGGGCACCGTGGCGGCGGCGGGCACACGCGGCAACGACGGCGACGCGATGAACGGCTTTGCCGTGATGTTCGACGCCAACCGCATCCTCACCACCGGCGGCGCACCCAACTACGAGAACGTGAACGCCACGCCCAACGCGCATGTGATTGACATCGGCGGGGCGGCCGTTGCCACCAAGACCGTGGCGCGCATGCAGTACGCCCGCGCCTTCCACAACAACGTGGTGCTGCCCAACGGGCAGGTGGTCGTCATCGGTGGCCAGACATTCCCCGCGCCCTTCAGCGACGACCGCGCGGTGCTGGTGCCCGAGCTGTACAACCCGGCCACCGAGACCTTCACGCCCATGGCAGCGATGGCGCAGCCGCGCACTTACCACAGCGTGGCCCTGCTGCTGCCCGATGCGCGGGTGCTCTCGGGCGGCGGCGGCCTGTGCGGCGGCTGCACCACCAACCATCCGAACGTGCAGATCTGGTCGCCGCCGTACCTGTTCAATGCCGACGGCTCGGCAGCAACGCGCCCGGCGATCACGGCTGCGCCGGCAGTGGCCAGCGCCGGCACGGCCATGGCCGTCAACACCGGCACGGCTGTCACGGCGTTCTCGCTGGTGCGGCTGTCGTCGGTGACGCACTCGGTCAACAACGAGCAGCGGCGCCTGAACGTGCCTTTCACCGCTGCGGGTACCAACCAATACACGCTGGCCCTGAACGCCGACCGTGGCGTGCTGGTGCCGGGCTTCTACATGCTGTTTGCAATGAATGCGCAGGGCGTGCCGAGCGTGGCCCGCACGCTGCGCATCAACTGAGCACAGGCAATACCCATGAAAAGCCCGAAACACGCTGTGCAACGGCGTCGGCTGCTGACCGGCGCGGGCCTGCTGCCGCTGCTGTTGACTGCCCCGGCGGCCTTCTGCGCAGGTCGGCCCGCCTTGGCGTCGGCCGGCTTTTACGCGCAACCGCTGGACCCAGCAGCCAACCGCCTGGGCTTTGCGCTCACCGACACGCGCGGCCGCCTGCGGCGCTCAACCGAGTTTCGCGACCAGGTGCTGGTGCTCTTTTTCGGATTCCTGTCCTGCCCGAGCATCTGTCCGACGACGATGCTTGAACTGTCCGCCGCACAGAAGGCGATGGGGTCTCGGGCCGATCGGGTCACGGTCGCCTTCGCCACGCTCGACCCCGCGAGGGACACCCCTGCAGCCATCGAGGCATGGCTGGCTGCCTTTGGCCGCCGCCACCTCGGCCTGCACGACAGCGCCGAAGCGATACGGCGCGCAGCGGCCACGCTGAAGCTGGAGTACACCCGCGTGCCCGGCGCTTCGCCGGATTCCTACACCATCGACCACGGCGTGCAGGCCTATGTGTTTGACCCACGCGGGCGGCTGCGGCTGCTGCTGCGCCCGGGTCCGCTGCCGCACGAAGTGGCATCCGACTGGCTTCGCCTGCTCGACGGCGCCTGACGCGCAGCCCTGGCAACAAGCGGCGCACTTCGGCCCTTCAGATCTCGAACCTACCGGCACCCGCATCCGCACCCTTGACCAAGACCATGACCAAGAGCAAACCTTCGACCCATTCGGCCGGCGCCGATCAGCATCCCATATCGAGGCGAAGAGCGATCCAATGGACCCTGCTGCCGGTGGCGGCAGCGTCGATCGCTCCGCTCGCAACGCCCGCGCGCGCCGCGCTCGGCCCGGCGGGCAGCCCTTTCACCGGACTCGGCAAGGGCGGGCTGCTCATCCAGACGCCCTATGGCACCCGGGGCGATTTCGAACTGCTGATGCCCGACACCCAGGGCGTGGTGCACACACTGCGGCGCCTGAACGACCAGGCCGGCCTGCCCTGGGCGCAGGCGATCGAATTGAGCATCGGTTCCAAGGGCAACATCGAGGGCGTCGCGCAGATCTACAGCACCGAGTACCAGCACGTCGAGGTGGTCGTGGTCGCCGGCGGCGGCATCAAGACCTACTGGCGCACCAACACTGGCGTGTGGAACCAGTACACCAGCGTGCCAGTGACCGATGCGCAGGGCGTGCCCGGCTTCGTGCAGGCCAGCCTGGGGGCTGGTCTCCAGTTCCAGGTGGTGGTGGGGCTCGCGTCGGGCGGCATGGCGCACTACTACCGAGATGACGCGAACGGTGGTGCATGGAAGCTGGTCGCCAAGTTCGGCACCGGCCAGGTCAAGGGCGTCAGCCTGATCCAGAGCAACTTCAAGGAAGGCCCCAACGGCATCAAGAACCTCGCGCTGGTGGCCTGGGTCGGCAACCAGCTTCAATGCTGGGAGGGTGGCTTCAACGGTTGGAAGCTGACAGGCGTCTTCGCGACGGGTGCATCCGGCGCACCGGCCTTGATCCAGGGCAACTGGGGCGGCGTCGGCAACTATGAGGTCGTCGTGCCGGTGTCGTCGGGCGGTCTGGCCAGCTTCTGGCGCAACAACGACGTGGCGGCACGGCCATGGAACGCGTTCACCAAGCCCGCAGCCACGGGTACCTACCGGGCCGCCAGCCTGATCCAGGGTTACGACGGCGGCAGGGGCAACTTCGAACTCGTGGCACTGCGCGGGGACGCGGTCGACGTCTTCTTCCGCGACGATGCCCCAGCCTGGCGATCGACGACAACGCTCAGCCCGATCTTCGGCGGCGCGCCCAGCCAATTGGGGGCCAGCAGCGCGATCGTGGAAACCGGCGTCACCGGCATCAACACGGTGCTGTTGAAGAATGGCAAGGTCCTGATGTACGGCTATCTAGAGGGTGGCATCGGAGGCGCCACCATTCCGGCCTGCGTGTGGAACCCGATCACCAACGCGATCCAGACCATCCCGAACTTCCGCAACAACTTCTGCTCGGGCCAGGCACCCATGGCCAACGGCAAGGTGCTCATCGTTGGTGGCCACGTCGGTGCGACGCTCAAGGATGTGGTGGTCTTCAACCCCGACACCAACGTCGCCACGAAAGTCGGCGACATGCTGGCCAACCGCTGGTATCCGACCGTGACGCCCCTGCCGGACGGGCGGATGCTCGTGATGGGCGGCTGCAAGGATGTGGGCTGGACGAACAACAACAACAACACCTGGTCGATCTACGACCCACGCTTCGGCATGGGGTCGGACATCCCGTTGCCGACGCCGTTCTCGCCACATTACCCGGCGGGCCAAAGCACGATGGATCTCTATCCCATCTGCTTCGTGCTGCCGTCGGGCCAAATGCTCGTGCACACGCGCAACACCACGCGCTTCTTCGACCTGCCCAGCGGCAGTTGGACCAGCCAGATTCTCAAGACCGTCTCGAACAACAGCCGCACCTACCCGTTCATGTCGGGAACCGCTGTGTTGCCCTTGCGGCCGTCCGAGAACTATCGCGTGCGCTTCGTCGTGAGCGGCGGCTCGCTCAACACGGCCACTGTGCCAGCCGGCCAGAAACAGTTGCACTCCGATCTGACGCCCGCCAGCAAGACCTGCGAGATATTGGACCTCGGCCTGCCGGCCCCGGCCTGGAAGTCGATTGCACCCATGAACATCGCCCGCCTGATGGCCGATCTGGTGGTGTTGCCGGACGGCAGACTGCTGTGCGTCGGCGGCAATGCCCTGGGGCATGCCGACCAGGGGCGTGGTGCGACGTTGACCCCGGAGCTGTACGACCCGGCCACCGACAAGTGGACACTGATGGCATCGCTGCGCGTGGCGCGCGGCTACCACGCCACCGGTCTGCTGCTGCCTGACGGGCGTGTCGCGATCACCGGCAAGGACGCCGACGTGCAGGTACCTGGCTTGATCTATGCCGAGACCCGGGTCGAGATCTTCTCGCCACCTTATCTGTTCAAGGGCGCGCGCCCCGTGTTGGGCGCCGTGCCTGCGCAAGTGGGTTTCAACCAGGTCTTCAACGTGAGGCTGGCGTCGGGCACGACGCCGTTGTCGGTGGACCGGGCGGTTCTCGTGGCTTGCGGCTCGGCGACGCACCAGAACAACTTCACCCAGCGCGCGGTGGAGCTGGTGATGACCCGTGGCGCCGGGCAGCTCCTTCTGGTGTCGCCGCCGAACGCGAACATCGCGCCGCCGGGCTTCTACATGTTGTTCCTGATCGGCACCAACGGCGTGCCGTCCGTGTCGGCCATGGTCCAGGTGATCGCCAGCTCGACGATCGTTGCAGACGCGATGCCCGCCTACGGGTCGCCGAAACAGCAGCTCGCGCGCTCGCTCGACAGTCTGGGCGATGCGCCGCGATGCTCGACCACCACGGCAGATGCCGGCAGAGATTTCGACAGTGGCAAGCGAACCTAGGCCAGACCCTTCGTGGGTCGTCGGCGCTGATCGGTGGGGCGCATTTCTTTCACCAAGAGGGAGGTGGCGCGCATCACCACCTGAACCACGAGCGGTGCAGCAGAGCCAATGCCAGAAAGCACGACCGGGGTCTGGCCCCAGCGGCTGGGCGCGCAGCCCAGGTGACGCATGCTGTCAACAACAGAGATCGCCACATGGGCGTTGCAAGGGGGCTCTTCATGACGTGGCGGCGGGCGCTGTTTGACCTTGCGCCGCTGGCGGCAGCGGTGCTGCTGGCGTCAGCCGTCCAGGCCCAGGTGGACCACGCCCTGTACCTGACGGGCGAGGGCGCCACCGCGCGGCTGCGCGGCGACGCCACCGCGTTGCCCGCCGCTGCCACGCGTTGCGCCAACTGCCACGAAGCATCGCGCCAGCCAGGGGCCGCCGACGCGGCCTACGCGCCACGGCTCGACGCCCGCCTGGCACAGGCACTGCCGCGCCGAGGCGGCCCGCCTTCGGCCTACGACGCCTCCAACCTGTGCACGCTGCTGCGCACCGGGCTCGACCCCGCCCGCGTGCTGGTGCGGCGCGCGATGCCGGTCTACGAGATCGACGACGCCGGGTGCGCCACGCTGTGGCGGGCGCTGTCCTTGCGCGAACCCCTCACTGAGAAACCATGATGCAGCGACGCAAATGCCTCAAGGCGCTCACCCTCATCGGCGGGTTGGGATCGGCGCTCGGAAGTGGGCCCAGCACCGCGCAGATCCACACCGGGCCTGGCCCAGTCACACCGCCGCTGCCCGCGCCCGATCTGCCGTTCACCGACCACCTGGGGCGGCCCCAGAATTTGCGCCAGTGGATGAGCGGACAGGTCACCGCGGTACAGACCATCTTCACCGGCTGCAGCAGCGTGTGCCCCATCCAGGGCGCGCTGTTCGCCGCTGCGCAGCGCCAGTTGGCGGGGCAGGCACTTCGCCAACCGACTCGCTGGCTGTCGATCAGCATCGACCCGCTGGGTGATACGCCCGAGCTGCTGCGCGCCTGGCTGCAGCGCACGGGCACGCCCCCTGCGGCATGGGTGGCCGCGTTGCCCCGCCTGTCCGATGTCGACCGCCTGCGTCGCGGCCTGGACGGCATCAATGCCACAGCGGCCCAGGCGCTGGACGCGCATAGCGACAAGGTCTACTTCTTCGACGCCCAGGCCCAGCTGCGTTGGCGCACGGCCTCGCTACCGACGGTGGCCGACGTGGCCCGAGTGGTCGCCCACCTGGCGGGTTGAGCCGCCATCCTCGCAACTGGCGCATCGGCCGCCAGCCTCGCAACTGGCGCATCGGCCGCCAGCCCCGCAACTGGCGGGTCGGCCGCCAGGTGCACCAAACCCCAACCCGTCAGCTGTCGGCGGTGAAGCCGATGCGCTTGACCAGCGGCCCCCAGCGTTCGAACTCCGCGCGTTGGCTGCGGGCCATTTCTTCCGATGTCGAGCCTTGCGCCAGCATGCCCATCACGCCCAGGCCGTCAACCACCGATTTGTCCTTCAACGCCGCATTGATGGCCGCATTGGCTGCAGCCACCACGGCGGCCGGCGTTCCCTTGGGTGCATAGAAGCCGAACCACTCCTCGGTGGTGAAATCGCCATAGCCTTGTTCAACAAAGGTGACGATGTCGGTGGCGAACGGCAGCCTTGTCTTGCCCGATGTGGCCAGCACCCGCAGCTTGCCGGCCCGGTGCTGGGGCAGGAAGTCGCCGGTGGGCGTGAACATCGCGGCAATCTGGCCACCCACCACATCGGTGACACCCGGCACCGACCCGCGGTAGGGCACATGCTTGAGGTCGATGTTCTCGCGCAGGCCCAGCAAGGCACCCAGGAAGTGCGGCGTCGATCCCGCTGCAGGCGAGGCGTAGTTGGCCTTGTCCGGGTTGGCCTTGGCCCAGGCCACGAAGCCCTTCACGTCGGTCACGCTGGCGGGCACCATCGGGCCCACGGCCAGGCCGTGGTGCATCAGCGCGGCCGTGGACACGGGCATGAAATCAGCCACCGGGTCGTAGCTGAGCTTGCGGTAGACATGCGGGTAGATCGAGGTGGTGGAGTACGGCGTCAGCACCAGCGCAGAGCCGTCAGGGGGCGAGGTCTTGAGCGCCTCCATGGCGAGGCGGCCACCCGCGCCGGTGCGGTTCTCCACCACTGCGGCGGTCTTGGCCCAGGCCGACCCGGCCACTTTTTCAGCCACGCGGCGTGCGGTGATGTCCGCCGCACCGCCGGGAGGGAAGCCGACGAAAAACTTGGCTTGTTCAAAGCCTTGCGCTTGCGCCAGGCGGGCCTGCCAGGGCAGGCTCAGGCCGGCGGCTGCCAGCGCCAGGGTTTGGCGGCGATTGAGGGTCATCTTCAGGTCTCCGTGGGTTGAAACGTTCAATGTTGACACCGGGCTTTGCAGGCGGGAAGCGGTCCACCCGCCTGCCCGTCAGGATGACGGGCAGATGTCTCTTGATTCAGGCACCCGTGCGCCGGTTCCCTTCCAGGCCGCACGCTTCGGAAACAGGCACAGGGGCATCGCACGGTTGATCAAACCCGGTGGTGAAATGCACGCCAGACCCGCCCGCTGCCGTTTGCAGAACATCCTGCCTTGGTACCCTGCACCATGAAGTCACCCGAGCCCCGCATTTCCCTGGCCGAAGCCGCGCGCCGCACCGGTGCCCTGTTACGCCGCGGCGACCCGATGCCCGGCACGGCAGCCGAGCAGCCGTGCCTGGAGGACATCACCGAATGCCTGTTCTTCAGCCCCGGCGACGGCCGCATCTGGCTGAACGACCAGCGCATGGTGCTGATGCACACCCGTGCGCTGGGCGGCCTGCGCCGCGAGCTGATCGACACCCTGGGCCTGGACCGCGCGCGTGGACTGCTGACCCGCGCCGGCTATGAATCCGGCGCGCGCGACGCGCAACTGGTGCGCGAGCGCTGGCCCGATGCCGAGCTGGTGGCCGCCTTCATGGCCGGCACGCGCCTGCATGCGCTCGAAGGCGTGGCCCGGGTGGTGCCGGTCGAGTTTGAGATCGACCCGGAGCGCGGCCATTACTTTGGCGAGTTCCTGCTGGAACACGCGATGGAGGATGACGAGCACATCAGCGCCTACGGCCTGGGCACCGAGCCGGCCTGCTGGATGCAGACCGGCTACGCCACCGGCTATGTCACCGGCATGATGGGCCGGCTGGTGATCTTCCGCGAGGTCGAATGCCGCACCACCGGCAGCAGCCAGTGCCGCGCCGTGGGCAAGACCGCCGAAGCTTGGGGCGACATCAGCGAAGACCTGCGCTACCTGCACACCCATGACTTCCCCGGCCAGGGCACGGCGCCGCCCTTGCCTCAGGCGGTGCTGGGCAGCGGCGCGCTGGCATCGGACGCCAGCGACCAGATGGTGGGCGTGTCGTCGGCCTTCAAGGCGGCCTGCCACATGCTGCAGCGGGTGGCACCCACCAAGGCGGCGGTGCTGTTCACCGGCGAATCGGGTGTGGGCAAGGAGATGTTCGCCAGCATGCTGCACCGCATCAGCCCGCGCTGCGACCAGCCCTTCGTGGCGGTGAACTGCGCGGCCGTGCCCGAGACGCTGATCGAGAGCGAGCTGTTCGGCGTGGAGCGCGGCGCTTTCACCGGCGCCAACGTGTCGCGCCCGGGGCGCTTCGAGCGGGCCGACAAGGGCACGCTGTTCCTCGACGAGATCGGCACCCTCAGCCTCACCAGCCAGGGCAAGCTGCTGCGGGCGCTGCAGCAAAGCGAGATCGAGCGCGTGGGCGGCACCGCCACCATCAAGCTCGACGTGCGGGTGATCGCCGCCACCAATGTGGACCTGCGGGCAGCGGTGAAGGCCGGGCAGTTCCGCGAAGACCTGCTCTACCGGCTGGACGTGTACCCCATCCACCTGCCGCCGCTGCGCGAGCGGCGCGAAGACATCCCGCTGCTGATGAGCCACTTCCTGCAGCAGTACACCCGCCTGCACGGGCGCAGCGTGGCCGGCTTCACGCCACGGGCGGTGAAGCTGCTGCTGGGCTATCCGTTCCCGGGCAACATCCGCGAGCTGCAGAACATGGTCGAGCGCGGCGTCATCAGCGCCGAGGACGGTGGCGTGATCGACCTGCCGCACCTGCTGCGACGCGAGCAGCTGGAACCCGCCATGCTGCTGGGGCTGAACCGGCAAGGCGGTCTCAAGCAGGGCGTGCTCGATGCTGCGCAAGAACCACCTGCAGCGGCGGTGCCGCTGCTCGACCGCCTGGCCGACAGCGTGACCGGCGGCGTGTGCTTGCCTGACATCGAGCGCGACCTGATCCGGCAGGCCGTGCAGCGCGCCCAGGGCAACCTGTCGGCAGCCGCGCGCCTGCTGGGCATCTCACGCGCCAAGCTGGCTTACCGGCTGGCGTCGCTGCCCGGCGGCACGGCAGACGACGCCCCTGCACAAACCGCCAGGACACCGGGGCAGCGCAAGCAGCGCTGAACACGCCTGCGCCCCAGGCAGCTGGACCTGCGGCCGATGCGCCCCGCGCGGCGGGTCGATCCCGGGCTGTGCCGCCCGCCGGCTGTCAGGACGACGCTGGCTTGGCGGCCTGCGAGGCCGCAGCCGAAGCGGCCGGCGCCGATGCCGGTGGTGTGGGTGCGGCAGCCGCGGGAGCGGCCAGCTCGGCCGCAGTCATGCGCACGGCGCGGGGGTCGTCGCAGCGCGGGCCGATCACGATCGAGCCGTCCTTGCATTCGGTGGGGATCCTGTCGGCCGGGCCAGCCAGCGATGCCGTGGCCGACGGCGTGGTTGGCGGCGTGGCTGGCGGCGTGGCTGGCGCTGTGGTGCGCAGCGCCACTGCCGGGGCCACGCGACCGGCCATGGCCGCAGCCGGCTGCATGGACAGCCCGCCCAGATAGACGATCTGCAGCGTGCTGTTGCCGCAGGTTCCAACCACCCGGCCCGCACCGCCAGCGTCGGCGGGCCGCACCAGCAAGGTCGGGCTGGCCACACCGCCAGCGCGCATGCGCTGTTCGATCTGCAGCCGGATGGCCTCGCAGTTGTCAGGCCTCGGCTGGCTTGGCGCTTGTGCGTGGGCCAGGCCGGCCAGTCCCAGCAGCATGGGGAGGATGTGGCGCATGGTGTGGGTGGGCAACGACGCGCAAAGTATCGGTACGCGACCGGCGGCAGCCTTGGCGATGTGTGTCACCTCTTCCACGGTTGTGGGTGCAAGCCGGGCTTGCCGCGCCTGGAGCACATCACCACCTGCCTGTTCTTCAGCCCCGGCGCGCGGCCGTATCCACGGCAAGTTCCTGCTGCATCAAGACGCAAGCGCCGCCCAAACGCCAGCGCCCAAACGCCAGCGCCCAAATGCCACCACCCAAACGCCACCGCCCAAACGCCACCGCTTAAACTCAAGCGCAACGGGTGAACACAGCGCCGCCGGATGTGGCGCCTGCGCCAGCCCACCACTGCAAAGGCTCTGATGGCGACTCCAAACCGGCGCGCTGCTCCTGCGCGCGCCACGGCAGTTTCAGCCGGCACACGGCGTGTGGCTGCCGCGGCCAAGCGCACCACGGCTGCGGCGCCTGCCCGAAAGGCGCTGGCGCCCAAGGCAGGCAAGGCCGCTGTGCCCGCCCTGCCTGCCGATCCGCTGTCGCAGCTGGACTTCCGCTCCGGGTCACTGGGCTACACGCTGCGGCTGACCCAGGTCCGGGTCTACGGGCTGTTCTTCGAAATGCTCGGCGATCTGGGCCTGACCCCAGCCCGTGTCACCGCGCTGTCCATCATCGCCACCTGTGAAGACATGAACCAGGCCGAGCTGGCACGCAGCCTGAACATCGCCGGCCCCAGCGCGCTGAAGATGGTCGATGCACTGGAAGACGCCGGCCTGATCTGCCGGCTGGACGTGCAGGGTGATCGCCGGCGCTATGCCCTGGCGCTGACGGCCACGGGCCGCAGCAAGCTGGAGCACCTGCGCGAGCGCATGGCCGAGTACGAAGAGCGCATCGCCGCCGGCTTGTCGAGCGCCGAGCGCGCGCAGCTCATCAAGCTGCTCAACCGCACGGCACCCGCGCGCTCCTAGGCGCGTGGGCGGCAGACATCCGGGCCGTCAGAGTTCAATCACCAGGCGGCCCCCCCGGGCGCGTGAACAGCACGGCAGGAACTGGTCATTGGCGGCCTGCTCCTCGGGCGTGAGGTACTGGTCGCGGTGCTCGGGCTCGCCGTCCAGCACGCGGGTCAGGCAGGTGCCACACACGCCTTGCTCGCAGGATGTGTACAGCGGCAGCCCGGCCGCCTGCAGCGCGGCAGCAGCGGTGCAGCCCACCGGCACGGGCACGATCTGCCCGGTGCCGGCAATCTGGATGTCGAATGCGCGGTCCGCGCTTGCGGCCTGGTCCACCGGTGCGGCGCTGAAGCGCTCGCGGTGCAGGCGTGCAGCGGGCCAGGCCAGGGCCTGCGCGCTGGCATCGACGGCGTCCATGAAGCCGGTGGGCCCGCAGACGTAGAGCTCGGTGCCGGCAGCTTGCGTGCGCAGCACCTGGGCCAGGTCCGGCGCCGTGCCTTCGTCGTCGACATGCAGGTGCGCCGGCAACAGCAGGCCCGCCTGCAGCATCTCGGCCAAGAAGGCCATGCGGCGGCGGGTGCGGCCGGCATAGTGCAGCACAAACGGCCGCCCTTCACGCGCCAGCTGGCGCGCCATGCCCAGCAAGGGCGTGACGCCGATGCCACCAGCCAGCAGCAGCGCGGGCGCGGCGCCGGCGTGCAGCGCGAAGTTGTTCTTCGGCAGGCTGGTGCGCAGCTGCTGCCCCACCTGCAAGGCCTCGTGCACGGCCTTGGAGCCACCGCGCGAGGCCGACTCACGCAGCACGCCGAACACATAACGTGTGCGTTCAGCAGGGTCGTTGCACAGCGAGTACGGCCGCACGATGCCGCCTGGCAGGTGCAGGTCGACGTGCGCACCGGCGCTGCATGGCGGCAGGGTCTGGCCGGGCAGCGGCTCCAGCGTCAATTCGACGATGTCGTCGGCAGCCGGCCGCAGGGCCGCCACGCGCAGATCCAGCAGCGGGGTCATGCAAGCACCTGCCCAGCCTGTTGCCGCTCGATGACTTTGCGCGACTGCACACCACCACCGTCGATGTTGAGCATCAGCAGCTTGCGCCCGGGGTGGGCCAGCAGGTTCTGCTGCTGCCGCTCCAGCATCTGCTTGTCTTCGGCGAACACGGCGCCCTGGCCGTCGCGGATCTGCGCGGTCACCTCGGCATCGTTCGGCCTGAAGCGCCGGGCCATGCCCCAGAAGTAATGGATCGAGGTGTCGGTCTCGGGGGTGATGAAGTCGACCACCCAGCAAGCCGCCTTCACCGCGTCGGGCGCCAGATAGCCGCCATGGCCGGCCAGCGCCACACCCACTTCGATCATCACATGGCTGGGCGGGGTGAAGTGGCAGATCTGCCAGCGGTCGACCAGGCCACCATCGGGCAAGCCGCACAGGCGCAGCGCCATCTTCCAGAACGGCGGCGCCTGGATACCCTCCATGTGGCGCTCGGTGATGACATGGTCGCCTTCGACCCGGGTGCGCGCCGGGGCCTCGTCGATTTCGGGCTGGCCGATGCTGCTGCCGTGCACATAGGTCTCGTGCGTCAGGTCCATCAGGTTGTCGATCATCAGGCGGTAATCGCAGGCGATGTGGTAGATCCCGCCGCCATAGCCGAAGGCCGGGTTGCCCAGCCACTCGAAGGTGGGCACGGGCACATCGGCGGCCAGCGCCGGGTCGCCCGGCCAGACCCAGACAAAGCCGTGCTGCTCGACCACCGGAAAACTGGCGATCGCCGGAAAGCCGCGCACACGCTGGCAGGGCATGGACACGGCATGGCCATCGGCCCCCATGGCCAGGCCGTGGTACCCGCAGACCAGGGTGTCGCCAGCGACACGGCCCAGCGACAGGGGCGCGCCGCGGTGCGGGCAGAAGTCGTCCACGGCTGCCACGCGTCCTGCGGCATTGCGGAACAAGGCCATGGGGCGCCAGGCCGGCGGGGCTGGGGTCAGGTCGGGCCGGCAGGCGTGTGCAGGTCGAAGCAGGCCACGCGCTCGGCAATGCGCCAGCCATCGGCGTCGGCCACGAAGTGGTCGATGAAGCGGCCGACGATCTGCTGCGCCTCGGCGGCGCGGCCCTTCGGGCCGCATGCGGTGCGCGCGTCGCCCACCCATAGCAACACGTGGCTGGTGGCGCGGGCCTGGTGCGCGCCGACCGCATCGAACAGCGTGCCGCACACCAGGTGGGCCGTGATGCGGTGCGCAGGGCGGTCGTGGTAGGCGCGGGCAATCGCTTCACGGCCGCGCAGGGCCACGCCATTGGGCCGGGTGAGCAAGGCATCGGGCGTGAACAGCGCAGCCAGACCATCGGCCTGGCCGGCGTCGGCCAGGGCAGCGGCGCGCAGCACCAGGCTGCGACACGCCCACTCTGCCAGCACACGGTCCAGGGCGCCGACCGGCGCTGTAACGGGGGCGGGTGTGCAGGCCGGTGTGGGGGCCGGTGTGGGGGCCGGTGTGGGGGCGGTTGTGGGTGTGATTGCAGGATCAGGCGCGCCCATCGCATTGCTCCAGCCAGCGGGCCAAGGCGCTTGTCACGGCCTGCGGTTGTTCCATCGGGCTCATGTGGCCGCAGTCATCGACCAGCGTCAGCACCGCGCCGGGCACCAGGGCCTGCATGGCCTGGTGGCGCTCGGGCGGGCTCCAGCCGTCCTGCCGGCCGCACAGCAGCAGCAGCGGGCACTGCAGCTGCTGCAGCACGGGCGCACCATCGGGCCGGTTCAGCAGGGCCTGGATCTGCGCCTGGAAGATGTGCGCCGGGTGGCGCGCCACCATGGCCACCACCCGTTCGAACAGGGCGCTGCCCACCACGGCCGGGTGCACCATGGGCGGCGCCCACTGCCGGGCCATGGCCTCCATGCCGTCACGCTGCGCCAGCGCCACAAGCGCCTGGCGCCCTTGACGCTCTGCCTCGCCCGGGGCACCCGCTGCCAAGGGCGCCGTGCCGCTGTCGAGCAGCGCCAGGCCCAGCACGCGCTCGGGTGCCTGGCGCACCACCTCCAACGCCACGCGGCCACCCATGGAATGCCCGGCCAGGGCGAAGCGGGGCGCGGCCACCGTGTCCAGCAGGTGGCGGGCCATGCGGGCGATGCTGTCGAGCGCACCCCAGTGCGCCACCACCACCTCGCGCCCGCCGCCCAGTGCCGCCTGCTGGCTGGCCCAGACCTCGGCATCACACACCAGGCCCGGCAGCAGCAACAAGGCTGGCGCTGCAGGCGCCGTGCCGGCGGCTGGCGACCGGGTGGGGTTCACTGCACCACCACCAACGCATCCAGCGCCAGCACACCCCGGTCGCTGCCATAGGCCAGCAGGGGGTTGATGTCGATCTCGGCGATCTCCGGGCGCTGCAGCATCAGCGCGCCCACGGTGGCGACCACACGCGCCACTGCGTCCAGATCGACCGGCGGCGCGCCGCGGAAGCCCTGCAGCAAGCGTGCGGCCTTCAGGGCACGCAGGCTGGCCACGATGGCGTCGTGCGGGGTGTCGGGGCTGAGCAGGCAGACATCGCCCAGCGCCTCGACCCAGATGCCGCCCAGGCCGACCATCAGCACCGGGCCCCACTGCGCGTCACGCACGGCGCCGACCACCAGCTCCAGGCCGCGCGCGGCCATGGTCTCGACCAGCACGCCGTCGAGCTGCACCCCGGGTGCATGGCAGCGGATGTTGTCGTGCAACTGTTGCCAGGCCTGGCGCAGCTGCGCCTCGTCGGCCAGGTTGAGCAGCACGCCGCCGGCCTCGGTCTTGTGGGCCAGCGCCGAGGCCTGCGCCTTCAGCACCACCGGCCAGCCGATGCGTGCGGCCTCGGCCACCGCCTCGTCCACCGTGCCGGCCAGGGCACCGGGCGGGATGGCGATGCCGGCGGCCTTCAGCACGGCCTTGCCCCGCCACTCGGGCAGGGTGCCGGCGGGCAAGGCAGGCAGCGCCGCGAATGACGGGGCGGCCGCGGCAGGCTGCTGCCACTGCGCACACAGCCGGCCGAAGCGGGTGAAGCTGGCCAGGGCACGCAGGGCACGCTCGGGCGAGCGCATCACCACCAGGCCGCTGCGCGCCGCGCGCTCCAGCATGGCCGGCGGCAGCGGCACGTCCTCGTTCTGCATCACGAAGATGGCCGGTTTGGTGCGGCCTTCCATGCCCCGCAGGTAGGCGTCCAGCCAGACGGGCGCGATCTGCGGCGAGGGCATGGGCAGCGACACCAGCAGGCTGCCGATGGCGGGGTCGTCCTGCTCGGCGACCACGCCCAGGCTGATCAGCTCGGGGCGGGGGCCGATCAGCGTGCCCAGATCCAGCGGGTTGCGCGGCGGCGTGAACACCGGCAGCTGCGGGCGCAGCTGCTCCACCTGGGCCGCCGACATGGGCGGCATCTCCAGGCCCAGGGGCTCCAGGTAGTCCAGCGCAATGCCGCAGAGCGCGCCCGATGCGGTGATCAGGCCCAGGCCGCCGACCGGCGGCTGCGGAAAGCGCAGCAGCAATTGCCCCAGATCGATGGCCTCTTCCAGACTGTCGACCACCAGCACCCCGGCCCGCCCGGCCGCCAGCCGCATGCCGGCATGGTTGCCCGCCAGCGCGCCGGTGTGGGAGCTGGTGGCCGCCTGCGCGCCTTCACTGCGGCCCGGGTGCAGCAGCACCACGCCCTTGCCCGCTGCCCGCATGCCGGCAAAGCCGGCCAGCACCCCGGGGGCCGAGCGGATCTGCTCGGCATACACCACCACGGAGCGCGTGCTGGCATCGGCCTGCAGAAAGCCCAGCACTTCGGCCAGCCCCACCTGCGCTTCATTGCCCGTGGTCAGCACATAGGACACCGGCACGCCGCGCGCGCGCAGCGATGCCGCGATGTGCACGCCGATGCCGCCGCTTTGCGCCACCACCGCCACGCCCGGGCCGTCTTGCGGTTGCAGCCGCGGCGGCAGGTCCAACTCGACCATCGCGACGTGGAAGCCGTCCACGCTGTTGAAGAAGCCGATGGTGTTGGGGCCCAGCAGCGTCAGGCCACCGGCGCGGGCCGCGTCGGCAATCTGCTGCTGGCGCGCGCGCCCGTCGTCGCCCATTTCGGCAAAGCCCGACGCAAAGCAGACGGCCGAGCGCACGCCGCGGGCGACGCAGGCGCGGATGGTGTCCAGCACGGCATCGGAGGGCACCAGCAGGATGGCGAGATCGACGCCGTCGGGCAGTTCGGCCACAGCCGCACGCACCGGCCTGCCATCGACCTCGCCACCGCTGCGCCCCACCAGGTGCAGGGCACCGTCAAAGCCGGCCCGCACCAGGTTGTGCAGCACCACCAAGCCGGCCGAGCCGGGCTTGGTCGACAGCCCGATGATGGCCACCGATCTGGGCGCCAGCAGCGGCTTCAGGTCCAGGTTTCTTGCAGCAGCAGCAGTCATCGCTCAGTCTCCAGCGGTCGGGTTGACGGCGGGCGCGACCTTGCCCGCACGCTTTTCCAGAAACGCACGCATGCGCTCCTTGGCCTCGCCGTCTGACTGCGTCACCGTGGCCATCAGGCCCTCGGTCATCAGGCCGTGCGCCATCGGCTGCTCGGCGATCAGTGGCAAGGCATGCATGATGGCGAAGTTCGACAGCGGCGCATTGCTGGCGATGCGCTGGGCCAGCTCCAGGCCCTTGGCCAGGCCGGCACCGTCGTCCACCACATAGTGCGCCAGGCCAACCTGCTGGCCTTCATCGGCGCCATACACGCGGCCGGTCAGCATCATCTCGGACACGCGGGAAAAGCCGATCAGCTTGCTGATGCGCACCGAGCCCCCACCGCCCACGAAGATGCCGCGCTGCCCCTCGGGCAGACCGAAGTAGGCGGACTTCTCGGCCACCCGCACATGGGCGACCGAGGCCAGCTCGAGCCCGCCGCCGACCACCGCGCCCTGCATCACGCAGACGACCGGCCGCTGGCCGAACTGGATGCGGTCGAAGGCCTCGTACCACACCCGCGAATGCATCAAGCCCTGCGCAGGCGAGGTCTCGGACAACTCGCTGAGGTCGAGCCCGGCACAGAAGTGCTCACCGCGCCCGTCCAGCACAACAGCGCGCACTGACTCGGGCAATGACTCGAAGGCAGCACGCAACGCGGCGACGACCGCCAGGCTCAAGGCGTTGCGCTTGTGCGGGCGGTTCAGGCTGACCACGGCAACGGCGCCAAGCAGCTTGGTCTCGACCAGAGGGAGAGGGGATTCAGTCATGTTGTGACGCGGGGCAAGCGCGTGATCGTTGGAAGCGGTGAACCTCAAGAACTTCAAACTCGTTATCTTGGCTAACGATCAGCTTAGCATTCTTGCAGAGGAAGCGTCCAACTAGGGAAAGCACCAGCAGCAGGGTCAATCCTGGTTGATTCAGCAAATATTTGACGAGGATTCCACCGAGTGTCTCGGTGTTTTCCCCAGCACTTTAGGGACAGACTGGCAACTACCATATGCAGCATATCGTTTGCCAGGCTAATCATATGCACAACGTCTTCAAGCAGCCTGACGCGCATGTCGAGCGTTCGGCAGGCTTTTGCAGGCTGCACGGCAGCAGCCGTGCCTGCTGAAGACCCCGCAGCCCCGACCAGCCACCCCACAGGACCGACCCATGACCCTTCGAGACAAGACCATCGTCGTCACCGGCGCCAGCTCGGGCATCGGCGCCGAGACCGCCAGGCTGCTGCGAGCAGTGTGGTCAACATCACTTCCATCTTGGGCGAATTCGTCACCCAGCGCGGTGCCGAGCGCGTGCAGGCCGACGCAGCGCGCATGAAGCGGCCCGCGTTCGCCGACGAGGTGGCCCGGTGACCGCCTTCCTGTGCAGTGACGCCGCCCGTTGGGTGGTGGGCACAAACATCCCGGTGGATGGCGGGTTCGCCGCCACCCACCTGTGAACCCTGACAACCCGGAGGAGACAACATGACGATTCGCTTTCACACCATCGCCCTGGCCGCCATGCTGGCGCTGGGCGGACCGGCCACCCAGGCCTTCACCATCGACACCGACAACAGCGACCTGAAGGTCCGGCTGGACCTGACGCCCAAGCTCAGCCTGGCGCATCGCCTGAAGGACAAGAGCCCTGACCTGACCCGCTTCGACCCCACGGTGGACCCCGGCCGCGTCAATGAGGACGACGGCGCCAACAACTTCGGCAAGGGCCTGGTGTCCAAGCGCCTGGACCTGCTGACCGAGCTGGACGTGTCAGCGCCCAACTGGGGCCTGCGCCTGTCCGGCACGGCCTGGTACGACCGCGCCTACCTGGGCCGCACCGACTACGCCGGCACGCCGGTCTTCTTTGGCGGCGACCGCACGCCGGACGTGATCAACACCGACAACTACCTGACCGGCCAGGACCGTGACGAGTTCTTGCCCGCCACCCGCAAGCAGCATGGCCGGGGCGCCGAACTGCTGGACGCCTTTGTCACCATGCGCGGCGACATCGGCGGCATGCGCGCCAATGTGCGGCTGGGCCGGCACACGCTGCAGTGGGGCGAGAGCCTGTTCTTCGGACAGAACGGCATCGCCAATGCGCAGGGGCCGGTGGACATCGCCAAGATCGTGTCGGTGCCGAACTGGCAGTTCAAGGAAGTGCTGCTGCCGGTCGAGCAGGTGTCGGGCACGCTGCGCCTGGCCGACGGCGTGCAGCTGGGCGCCTACTACCAGTTCAAGTGGCGCAAGAGCAAGCTGCCGGGTGTCGGCAGCTACTTCAGCAACCAGGACTACATCGGCGCAGGCCGCGTGAACTTCGGCCCCGTGGTCGGCGACCTGCCGGTGCTGACCGAGCGCGACAACAAGCCCAAGGATTCGGGCCAGTACGGCCTGCAGCTGCGCATCAGCCCCACCGGCAGCGACTTCGAATACGGCCTGTACTACGCCAACTACCACGACAAGACGCCCAGCGCCCTGGTGTTCGACTTCGTGCGCGGCCATGTGCGTGTGGCCTATGCCAGCAACATCCGCGTGATGGGTGCCAGCGTCACCACGTCGGTGGGCCAGCTCAACCTGGCGCTGGAAGGCTCGGTGCGCCAGAACACGCCGCTCAACAGCGACCCGGCCGCCATTGGTGCAGCGCCGTTTGCGCCCACCTTCTGCGACACCTCGAAGGCCACGCCCTGCTACGCGCTGGGCGACACGGCGCACCTGCAGTTGTCGGGCATCTATGTGCTGCAACCCAATGCGCTGTGGGGCGGCGGCGCGGCACTGTTCGAGCTGGCCTACAACCAGCGGCTGAAGGTCAAGCGCGACATCTTTGCCGCCGCCAACGGCAGCAACCAGGGCGTGGGCGGCCTGGCCAAGGACACCACCAAGGACGCCTGGGCACTGCGGGTGATCTTCGAGCCCAGCTACTTCCAGGTGATGCAGGGCGTGGACCTGTTCGTGCCGGTGAGCGTGGGCTACAACTTTGGCGGCAAGTCGTCTGCGGTGGGCAACTTCGCCGGGGGCGTGTCTGACGGTGGCGACTACAGCATCGGCATGCGCCTGAAGTGGGCCAGCGGCTGGACGGCAGCGCTGGCCTACAACGACTACTTCGGCAAGGTCAACACCTTCACAGAGCCGTTGACCGCAGGCACTGCCACCCCGCGCCGCCTGACCTACGGCCAGACGCTGAAGGACCGCACCAACGTCACCTTCAGCATCTCCAACACCTTCTGACCAGGACGACCCCATCATGAACAAGCGCCACCTGCTCCAGTCTGGCTTGGCTATGGCCAGTGCCCTGTTGTCCCTTGCGGCCGTTCCCCTGGCCGCACGTGCTGCCGTGTCTGCCGACGAGGCCGCCAAGCTCAAGACCACGCTCACGCCCATGGGCGCCGAGCGCGCCGGCAACAAGGAAGGCACCATCCCGGCCTGGGAAGGCGGCATGACCAGGGCGCCCGCTGGCTACAAGAACGGCGACCCGCGCCCGGACCTGTTCCCCAACGACAAGCCGGTGCTGACGATCAACGCCAAGAACATGGACCAACATGCCGCCAAGCTGAGCGACGGCGTGAAGGCCCTGATGCAGAAGTACCCCGACTTCCGCATCGACGTCTACCCCACCCGCCGCACCGCTGCCGCCCCGCAGTACGTCTACGACAACACTTTCAAGAACGCCACGCGGGCCAAGCTGATCGACAACGGCCAGGGCATCGAAGGCGCGTTTGGCGGCATCCCCTTCCCCATGCCCAAGGACGGCTACGAGGCCATCCTGAACCACCGCCTGGCCTGGCGGGGCGTGAACTGGACCACGCCACTGCGCGTGTGGGTGATGACGGCCGATGGCAAGCGCAGCATGGCATCGGGCGGCACGCAGACCTTCCGTAACGTCTACTACGACCCGGACGTGAAGCCCGAGAACTTCGACGGCTACTACACGCTGGGCAAGTTCGCGGTCAGTGAGCCGGGCTCGAAGGCCGGCGAGGCCATCCTGGCCCATGACGGCCTGAACACGAGCGCACCGCGCGGCCTGTGGCAGTACCTGGTGGGCCAGCGCCGCGTGCGCAAGGCGCCGTCGGTGGGCTATGACACGCCTGACGCCGTGACCAGCGGCATTGGCCTGTTCGACGAGGCCTTCAACCTGTTCGGGCCCATCGACAAGCATGAGCTCAAGCTGGTGGGCAAGAAGGAGATGTACATCCCCTACAACAACAACCGTGCCGCCAACGCCAAGGTGGCCGACCTTGTGACGCCCAACACGCTGAACCCGAACCTGGTGCGCTGGGAGCTGCACCGCGTGTGGGAAGTGGAAGCCACGCTGGCCGCCGGCAAGCGCCATGTGGCCGCCAAGCGCAAGTACTACATCGACGAAGACACATGGCAGATCATCCTGTTCGACGGCTGGGACGCCAAGGGTGAGTTGTGGCGCACCAACTTCACCCTGACGCTGACCGCACCCGACATCCCGGCCGTCATCGGCAACCTGTTCTGGGGCGGCTACGACATGCAGACCGGCGCCTACTACCTGAACATGGCCACCAATGAGCTGCCGGTGCAGGTGAAGGTGCTGCCGACACTGCCGCGCAGCTTCTTCAGCCCCGAAGAACTGGCCAACGAAAGCACGCGATGAACCAACGGCGCCTGGTGCTGGGTGCTGCAGCCCTGGGCACCTTGGGCGCACTGGGCGTCCTGCCCGGCCAGGCCAGGGCGGCGGCCCCGCCGCTGCCGGCGGTCTTGAGCCGCCCGGCCATGGTGACGCCGCTGGCCCAGCAGGTGGCCCTGCTGGCCGCCGCGCGCGCCGGCAAGTGGCTGGTGGCCGGTGGCGAGCGCGGCACCATCCTGTTCAGCGACGACGCCGGCCAGACCTGGGCGCAGGCCCGCGTGCCCGCCCAGATCAGCATCACCGCGCTGCAGTTCGCCAATGACCGCGAGGGCTGGGCCGCAGGCCACTTCGGTGCCCTGCTGCGCACGGCCGATGGCGGCCAGAGCTGGACGCTGGCAATCGACGGCGTGCGCGCCGCCCAGGTGCTGCTGCAGGGCGCCACAGACGACGCCCAGCGGCAGGCCGCGCAGCGCAAGGCCGACGAAGGTGCCGACAAGCCCTTTTTCGACCTGGCCCTGGCGGGCGGCAGCTTGCTGGCCGTGGGCGCCTACGGCCTGGCGATCGAAACCCGCGACGGCAACAGCTTCCAGCCGCTGGCCGCCCGCCTGCCCAACCCGCGCCAGCTGCACATCTACGGCCTGCGCGCTGCAGGCCAGCGGGTGTTCGCCGTCGGCGAGCAGGGCCTGCTGCTGCGGTCAACCGACGCCGGCGCCAGCTTTGCCGCCCTGCCTTCACCCTACAAGGGCAGCTTCTTCGGCGTGCTGTTGATGGGCGACAGCACCGTTCTTGCCTATGGCCTGCGCGGCAACATCTGGCGCTCGGCCGACAACGGCGACACCTGGGCCCAGGTGGCCAACCCGGTGCCGGTGAGCATCAGCGCCGGCACCCTGCTGGCCGACGCCGGCGCCGTGCTGGTGGCCCAGAACGGTGACCTGCTGGTCAGCCGCGACCAGGGCCAGACCTTCTTGCGCCGCCCTGCCGCACCGCCCTTCCCTGCCGCCAGCCTGGCGGTTGCCGACGACGGCCATCTGCTGCTGACCGGCCTGCGCGGACTGAAGCGCCAGGCCATGGGCTGACTGCACAGCCGCGCCTGAATCCACCGAGAACCCGCCCGTGAGCCTGCCCAACGACGACACCGCGCAGCCGGTGATCAAGAACCTGCAAGACTTCAACCCCCGCAGCGGCTCGGCCGCCGAGCGGCTGTTCTTCAACCACCGCATGTGGGTGCTGGTGCTGTGCCTGCTGGCCACCCTGGTGCTGGGCTGGAAGGCGCTGGGCATCCAGCTGGCGGCCAGCTTCGAGAAGACGATTCCGGCACGCCACCCGTACATCGTCAACTTCCTGGAACAGCGCGACAAGCTGGGCGCCGGGGGCAATGCCGTGCGCATGGCGGTGGCGGTGAAGGACGGCACCATCTTCGACAAGCAGTATCTGGAGACGCTGCGCCAGATCAACGACGATCTGTTCCTGATGCCGGGCGTGGACCGGCCGTTCATGAAGTCGCTGTGGACCAGCAACACGCGCTGGGTGGCGGTCACCGAAGAAGGCCTGGACGGCGACACGGTGATGAGCGACCGCTATGACGGCAGCCCCGAAGCCATGGCCGACGTGCGGGCCAATGTCGAACGCTCGGGCGAGATCGGCCAGCTGGTGGCGGCCGACTTCAAGAGCAGCATCATCTACGTGCCGCTGCTCGACAAGGACCCGCGCACCGGCAAGCCGCTGGACTATGGCGAGCTGGGGCAGAAGCTGGAAGAGCTGCGCGCCAAGTACCAGAGCGAGCGCATCAGCATCCACACCATCGGCTTTGCCAAGGTCATGGGCGACCTGATCGAGGGCGTGCGCCAGGTGGGCCTGTTCTTCGCCCTGGCGCTGTTCATCTGCGCCGGCGTGCTCTACAGCTACACGCGCTGTGTCCGGTCCACCTTCATCGTGGTGGCCTGCTCGCTGGTGGCCGTGGTGTGGCAGCTGGGCCTGCTGCAGCTGCTGGGCTACACGCTCGACCCCTATTCGGTGCTGGTGCCCTTTTTGGTGTTTGCCATCGGCATGAGCCATGGCGCGCAGAAGATGAACGGCATCCTGCAGGACGTGGGCCGCGGCACGCACCAGCTGGTGGCTGCGCGCTACACCTTCAGGCGCCTGTTCGTGGCCGGCCTGACCGCGCTGCTGTGCGACGCCGTGGGCTTTGCCGTGCTGGCACTGATCGACATCCGCGTCATCCAGGACCTGGCCGCCAATGCCAGCATCGGCGTGGGGGTGCTGGTGTTCACCAACCTGGTGTTGCTGCCGGTGCTGCTGTCGTATGTGGGCGTCAGCCCCAAGGCCGCCGAGCGCAGCCTGAAGCAGGAACAGTCGGGCGAGCTCCAGGGCATCTGGGCCTTCCTGGCGCAGTTCACGCGGCGCGGGCCGGCAGGCATCGCCATGGCGGCATCGGCGGTGCTGCTGGTGGTGTCGGTGATGCTGGCGATGCGCATCGAGGTGGGCGACCTGGATGCCGGCGCGCCCGAGCTGCGCCCCGATTCACGCTACAACCGCGACAACGCCTTCGTGGTGCAGAACTACGCCGCCAGCACCGACATCCTGACGGTGATGGTGACCTCGCCCGACGACCAGTGCACGCGGTATGCCACGCTCAGCCAGGTGGATGAACTGGCCTGGCGGCTGAAGCAGCTGCCGGGTGTGGAGGGCACGCAGTCGATGGCCGGCCTGGCCAAGCTGGCAATGGTGGGTTTCAACGAAGGCAACTTCAAGTGGTATGAGCTGATCGCCAACGACAAGGCCCTGGGCGGTGTGCAGTCGATCGCGCCGCGTGAGCTGCTCAACAAGGCCTGCTCCTTCCTGAGCCTGCATGTCTTCCTGAAGGACCACAAGGCTCAGACGCTCGACAGGGTGGTGAGCGAGGTCGAAAGCTACAGCGCCACGTTGCCCAAGTCCGAGGTGCGCTTCCTGCTGGCGGCGGGCTCGGCAGGCGTGGAGGCCGCCACCAACCAGGTGGTGCGCAAGGCGATGCGCGAGATGCTGCTGTGGGTGTATGGCGCCGTCATCCTGCTGTGCTGGCTGACCTTCCGCAGCTGGCGTGCCACGGTGGTGGCCGTGCTGCCGCTGGTGTTGACATCGATGCTCTGCGAAGCCCTGATGGTGCTGTTGGGCATGGGCGTGAAGGTGGCCACCTTGCCCGTCATTGCGCTGGGCGTGGGCATCGGCGTGGACTACGCGCTGTATGTGCTGGCGGTGATGCTGCAGCGGCTGAAGCTGGGCGACACGGTGGACCAGGCCTACCGCCGTGCGCTGCAGTTCACCGGCCGCGTCGTCATGCTGACAGGCCTGACCCTGGCACTGGCGGTGGGCACCTGGTTCTTCAGCCCCATCAAGTTCCAGGCCGACATGGGCATCCTGCTGGCCTTCATGTTCCTGTGGAACATGGT
>JARXAJ010000301.1 GCA_029865965.1 Aquabacterium sp. | reverse complement strand
GGCCTGGAAGGTTGCGGGGTCGACCAGCTGGTTGGCGCCGTGGTCGAGCACCAGTTGGTGCGGGCTGCCCTCGCCCAGCGCGTCGGGCAGGCGCCACAGCTGGCGCAGGTTGCGGTTGACGTGCAAGGTCTGGCCGGCGCGGTCGACGACCAGCAGGCCGTCACCGGTGGCGTCCAGCGTGGCGCGCAGCAGGCCGCGGCTGGCCGCCAGCGCGGTTTGCTCGCGGGCAATGCGCAGCAGCAGCCAGCCCATGCCCAGCAACACGGCCAGCGACAACGGCGCCAGCACCGCCACCCGTTGCCGGCCTTGCCGTTGTTCCTCGCGGGCCGGCGCCAGCAGGTTGCCGATGTCCAGGCCCACGCTGACGATCAGCGGATGGCGGTCGAGCCGGTACCAGGCGTACAGCCTCTCCTGCCCGTTGGGCGGCGCCACCTGGCGGAAGTGGCCGGCATGCGCCGCACCCGGTGCCAGAAACGGCAAGTCTGCCGGCACCTGGGTGCCCAGCAGATGGTCGATGTCGGTGCTGCGCGCCTGGTAGTGGCCGTCGGCGTGGAACAGCGTGATGTCGTCGTTGGCACTGGGTTTTTGACGGGCCAGCGTGTCTGACAGGTAGGACGGCGACAACGCCAGCAGCACCATGCCGGCAAAGCGGCCGTCACGCTGCAGGGGGCGTGTGATGGGCAAGGTCCATTGGCCGGTCACGCGGGACACCAGCGCCCGGTCGATGTGGAGCTGGTCACCAGACTGGCTGGCGTGGGACTTGAAGTAGGCACTGTCGGCCACGCTCAGCGGTTGGTCGCCAGCGCTTTGCAGACCGGGCGAAGGGTAGAGCAGGTGGCCGGCCGCATCCGCAGCGCTGAAGTGGTCGATCGCGCCTTCCGGCATGGCGGCCAGCGTGGCGCGGATGGCGGACGCAATGCCTTGCGGCTTGCCGTAGCCCACTTGGTCCCGGAACTGCCGCAGCGCCAGGTCGGCGCCCACCAGCAGCGCCTCCACCTGCAGCGCCTTGGCGGCAGCCAGCTGGGTGGCACGGCCTTGCGCCAGCTCCAGGGTGTGGGCTTCCATGTCCGCATGGGCAAGCTCCATGCGGTGCACATAGATGCCGGCCACCAGCGTCCCCGCCATGGGCAGTCCAAAGGCCAGCCTCCGCAGCCAGCGTGCGGTGGTGTGGGCGGTGGCAGCGGTCGGGGTGGCGGCGGGCAAGGCGGCAGGTGGAAGGCTGTTGGCAGCACGCGGCAGGCCGTTTGCGCGCACGTCTACCCAGCATACAAGCCCGCCCAACTAGCGCCCACCCGCGCCTGGTGGGGTCAGAGGCTGTGAAGATTCACAGGGGTCACAAGAAAACGCCGGGCCGCCCCAAGTTTTCTTGACCCCCCTCGGGGGGCCTGACGCGCAGCGGCAGGTTTGGGGGTGCTTTCAAGAAAACGCCGGGCCGCCCCAAGTTTTCTTAACCCCCTTGGGGGGCCTGACGCGCAGCGGCAGGTTTGGGGGCGCTCTCAGCCCAGAAAGTCGATCAGCGCGGCGGCCAGGGCTTCGGGCTGGTCGTGGTGCAGCATGTGGCCGGCGTCGGCCAGCGCCACCTGGCGCACCTGGGCCACATGGCCCAGCCGGTCCTGGAATTCAGCCAGGCTGTAGCGGCCGCCCCAGTGGCTGTCGAGCCGGCTGCGCTCACCCTGCACCCACAGCAGCGGCGCGGTGATGCGCTGCCAGGTGGCGATGGCGTCGGCCGCACGGTAAGGCACCGGGTTGATGCGCTTGTGCGCGGCATCGGCCAGCAGCCGCCACTGGCCGTCGGCATCGGGCGCCGACCACTGGGCTGCCAGCCACAGGGCCTTGTCGGCAGGCAGCCGCCGGTTGTTCTGCTGCAGCCGCAGCGCCACGTCGGCCAGGCTGGCATAGGGCTTCAGGCGCTGCGGTGCCTTCAGCTCATCGAGCCAGGTGCTCAGGCGGGTGGGCGCCTCGGCAGCAGGCAGGTCGGGCAGGCCGAAGCCTTCCAGGTTGATCAGCCGGCGGATGCGCCGGGGCCGCACGCCGGCATAGGTCATCACCACATTGCCGCCCATGCTGTGGCCCAGCAGGTCGACCGGTCTGTCAGGTGACAAGGCATCCAGCAGGGCGTCCAGGTCGCCCAGATAGTCGGCAAACCAGTAGGCGTCGGCCGCTGCCGGGGCGCTGGTGCGGCCGAAGCCGCGCCAGTCGGGTGCCACCACGCAGCGGGCGGCATCGCCGGCATGGGCCATGGCGTCGACCACGAACTGGAACGATGCGCCCACGTCCATGAAGCCGTGCACCATCACCAGCAACGGCACGCCCGGCTGCGGCGTGCCCCACTGGTGCAGGTGGTAGTGCAGGCCGCGCACAGGCAGGTGGCTGCACAGCGCCTGGCGGCGCGGCTGGTAGGCATCGGTCATCCGGCCGACTGTAGGGCGCGCGCCACAGCCGGGCTGTCGGTGGCGAGACAGCCGCCCCGGGGCAGAATCAGCGCATGAAAAACTTCAGCCTGCGCGCGGCCGAACCGCGTGATGTGGCCGCCATTGCCGGGCTGATTGCCGAGCTGGCGGACTTCGAGCACCTGTCGCACCTGGTGCGCTGCACACCCGAGGCGCTGGCGCCGCACCTGTTCGGCCCGCGGCCGGTGGCCGAGGCGGTGGTGGCCGAGCTGACCGATCTGCCCGGCACGCCCGTGGTCGCGTTTGCGCTGTTCTTCACCAACTTCTCCACCTTCCTGGCCAAGCCCGGGCTGTACCTGGAAGACCTGTACGTGCAGCCGGCCTGCCGGGGCGCGGGCATCGGCAAGGCCTTGCTGCAGCACCTGGGCGCGCTGGCGGTGGCGCGCGACTACGGCCGCTTCGAATGGAGCGTGCTCGACTGGAACGAGAACGCCATCCGCTTCTACGAGAAGATGGGCGCCACGGTGATGACCGAGTGGCAGATCTGCCGCGTCACCGGTGAGCGGCTGCAGGCATTCGCCGCGCCCGACCGGGCGGCGGGCTGATCCGCCGGCTTGCCCAAGGCCAGCCGCACGAAGCAGCCGGGCGGGTAGACACCGAACTCCTTGACCAGGGCCGCCACCATCGGCTGGCCGGGTTCCTGCATCAACATCTGGCGCCCGTCCTTGTCGGCGGCCATGGCGCTGCGGCCGGCGCGCTGCTGGCGTCCAGCGCGGCGCGCAAGCCGGTGTCACAGGCACGGCGCAAAGCCCGTTGCACGCCGCCTGGACGCATGCCTGAACTGGTCACCCCGGTGTCCTGATGCAGATTGCCGGGCTCGGCATGACGCCAGCAGGGACAATCCGACGCTGACAAGAACCAAGAGGCCCCATGACTTCTCCCCTGATCAGTGCACCGGCACTGCGTGCGCAGTTGGCAGCCGGCGCCCGGCTGATGGTGTTCGACTGCCGCTTCGACCTGGCCGACCCGGCCCACGGCGAGGCCGACCACCTTGCCTGGCACATCCCCGGCGCGGTCTACCTGCACCTGGACCGCGACCTGTCTGGCCTGCGTGACGGCCGCAACGGCCGCCACCCGTTGCCGGGCCGGGCTGCCTTTGCGGCCCGCCTGGCTGCACTGGGCTGCCATGACGACCTGCCGGTGGTGGCCTACGACGCCTCGGGCGGCATGTATGCCGCCCGCCTGTGGTGGATGCTGCGCTGGCTGGGCCACAGCCAGGTGCAGGTGCTTGACGGTGGCCTGGCCGCCTGGGACAGCGCCGGTGGCGCCTTGCAGACCGGCCCGGTGGCCCCGCGCCTGCCCGGTGTGCTGACCGTGCGCCCGCCGCTGGTCGAGCTGCTCGATTTCGACAATGTCCTGGGTGGCCTGGGCCAGCCCGGCCGGCTGATCGTCGATGCGCGCGCGCCCGACCGGTTCCGCGGCGAGAACGAGACGCTCGACCCGGTGGGCGGGCATATTCCGGGTGCGGCCAACCGCTGCTTCCGCGACAACCTGCAGCCCAACGGTGAGTTCAAGCCGGCCGAGCAGTTGCACCAGGAATGGCAGCAGCTGATGGGCGCGCGCCCGGCCAGCGGCCTGGTGCAGCAGTGCGGCTCGGGCGTGACCGCCTGCCACAACCTGCTGGCCCTGGCGGTGGCCGGGCTGGACGGCTCGGCACTGTATGCCGGCTCCTGGAGCGAGTGGTGCTCGCGTGACAACGCGCCGCTGGCTGTCGGGGCATGATTCCGGCATGAGCACCCACACACCACCCATTCCCCTCGTCGACCTGGCCGCTAGCGGCCTGATGGTCAGCCGCATCTGCCTGGGCACCATGACCTTCGGCGAGCAGGTCGACCAGCCCACGTCGCACGCCATCCTCGACGAGGCGGTCGAGCGCGGCGTCAACTTCATCGACACCGCCGAGATGTACGCGGTGCCGGCCCGGCGCGAAACCTATGGTGCCACCGAGACCATCATCGGCCACTGGCTGGCGGCGCGGCCCGGCATGCGCCAGCGCATCGTGCTGGCCACCAAGGTGGCGGGGCCGTCGCGCGGCATGCCATGGGTGCGTGATGGCGCCGAAGACCTGCAGCCCGCCCACATCGCCCAGGCCTGCGACGACAGCCTGCGCCGGCTGCAGACCGACGTGATCGACCTCTACCAGATCCACTGGCCCAACCGAAACGCCGCCATCTTCGGCGGGCTGTACCTCGACCCGTCGAAGGACCGGTTCTACACGTCCATCCACGACCAGCTGGCCGCGCTGGGCAAGCTGGTGCAGGCCGGCAAGGTGCGCCATATCGGCCTGTCCAACGAGACGCCCTGGGGCTTGGGTGAGTTTCTGCGCCTGGCCGACCAGCATGGCCTGCCGCGCGTGGTGTCGGTGCAGAACCCGTATGCCCTGGTCAACCGGTCGGTCGACAACGGCCTGGACGAGGCCTTGCTGCGCACCGGCGTGGGCTTGCTGGCCTACAGCCCGCTGGGTTTTGGCGCGTTGACCGGCAAGTACGACGGCCCCGGCTTCGACGCGGCACAGCCTGCGCTGGGCCGGCTGGCGCGCTTCGAGAGCATGCGCAAGCAGCGCTGGGCCCGCCCCGAGACCCTGGTGGCTGCGCGCCGCTACAACGCGCTGGCGCGCGAGCACGGCCTCACGCCCACGCAATTGGCGCTGGCGTTCTGCTACGGCAACTGGCGGGTGGCCAGCACCATCATCGGCGTGACCACCTCGGCACAGCTGGGTGAATGCCTGGCGGCCTGGGGCACCACGCTGTCGCCGGCGCTGCTGGCGGCCATCGATGCCGTGCGCTGGGAGCTGCGCGACCCGGCGCAGTGACCGGGCAGGGCGCACGGTGGCCAGGAAGGACAAGCATGTCAGCGAAACCCCGGCCACCCAGTGGCTGCGGGTGGCTGGCGTGGCCTTCACCGCGCATGTGTACGACTACGTCGACCACGGTGGCACGGCCGAGTCGGCGCGCCAGCTGGGTTGGCCCGAGCATGCAGTGGTCAAGACCCTGGTGATGCAGAACGAACGCGGCGAGCCGCTGATCGTGCTGATGCATGGCGACCGGCAGGTCAGCACCAAGAACCTGGCGCGCGCCATCGGCGCCAAGAGCGTGGAACCCTGCAAGCCCGAGGTGGCGCAGCGCCACAGCGGCTACCTGGTGGGCGGCACCTCACCGTTCGGCATGCGCAAGCCCATGCCGGTCTATGTGGAGGACACGGTGCTGGCGCTGCCTGAGCTGTTGATCAACGGCGGGCGGCGTGGCTACCTGCTGGGCTTGCAGCCAGCGGTGCTGGTGGCAGTGCTTGGCGCGCAGCCGGTGCGCTGCGCCATCTAGGGCGTCTGGCTCAGCGGGTGGTGCGGGGCTGGTAGCCGACGGCCTGCACGCCGTCACGCGGCAGGGCGGTGGCCTGGGCGGGCCAGAGGGTGCTGGCAGCCGCGGGGGTGGCGATGCCCGGCAGGGTTTGCGCCTGGGTCGCGCTGGCGGTGGCCTGGGCGGCAAGGGCGGGCTGGTCGGCCGGGCGCTGGGTGCCCGACCACCATGTGGCTGCAACCAGCACGGCCACGGTCAGCAGGTTGGTGGCCCGTGGCAGCACGGCTGCACGCAGTGTCGAAAAATTTTCCATGTCGACAAGTATCTGATCGTTACATGATCATCTCAAGACGCTGGAGGCACGCAACCTGGGGATGTGAGCCCTCATTCAGGGGGGACTGCGGCACGCATTGCACAGCTGGCGTGATGGATGCACGTCAGCCACCTGCCGGCGGGCAAATGGTGCCGCGTCAGCCCGCGCTGTTGTGCTCGGCAAACATGGCGGCCAGATGGGCTTCGCCATGCTCGAGCATGAAGTAGCGCAGCGCCTCGGCGGCGGGCGACAGCAGCTTGCCGGCCGTGTTGACCACATGCCAGCGCCGCATCAACGGCAGGCCTTCCACCGCCGGCGCCGAGATCAGGCCATGGCGCCATTCCAGGCCGATGGTGTGCAGCGAGATCAGGCTGATGCCCAGCCCCGCCATCACTGCCTGCTTGATCGCCTCGGTGCTGTTCATCTCCATCACCTTCATCGGCTGCAGGTGGTGGTGCTCAAGGTATTCCTCCAGCGCGGCGCGGGTGCCCGAGCCTGCTTCCCGCACGATGAAGGGCTCGCGTGCCAGCGCAGAGGCCGGCACGTCCTCGCCTTGTGCGAAGGCATGCCGGGGTGCGGTGACCAGCACATGCGGATGCATCGCAAACGGCTCCGCCCGGTTGGCAAAGTCCTTGGGCGGGCGGCCCATGATCGACAGATCAACCTCGTTGGCCCGCATCCAGGCGGCCAGTTGCTCGCGATTGCCCAGGCGCAGGCGCACGTCGATGGCCGGGTGATCGGCATGGAACTGCGCCAGCAAATGCGGCAGGAAGTACTTGGCTGAGCTGACCATGCCCACGGTCAGCAGGCCCGATTCAATGCGCTTGAAGCGGGCCATCGCGTCATCGGCCTCTTTCAGCGTGCCCAGCAGGCGCCGGGCATAGACCAGGAAGTACTCGCCGGCGGTCGACAGGCTGAGCCGGCGGCCTGCCCGGTCGAACAGCGGGATGCCGACCTGCAGTTCCACCTCCTTGATCTGCATCGACACCGCCGGCGGCGTCAGGTGCAAGGCCTCTGCGGCGCGCTGCACGCTGCCCAGGCGGGCCACTTCGGCAAACACGCGCAGTTGGCGGAAGGTCACATTCATCGGTGGTTGACACTGGGTAACTTAAGAAAAAGCTTATCTCAAATACAAGAAAGTTTGACTTTTACTGATGACCGATGGTCCTTAAAGTGCCCACACGCTGTACGCATTTGAGCCGCCCCAGTGGTGGTCAACCGAGGAGACCCCAGTGAACCAACCGACAGATGCCAACCCCTTGGCCAACCCGGCCGACGCGGGCAAGGACCAGATCACCGACAAGAAGACCCGCTACAGCGCAGGCGTGCTGAAGTATCGCCAGATGGGGTACTGGGACGCCGATTACGTGCCCAAGGACACCGACACGCTGTGCCTGTTCCGCATCACGCCGCAAGAGGGTGTGGACCCGGTGGAAGCCGCCGCTGCCGTGGCCGGCGAGAGCAGCACCGCCACCTGGACGGTGGTGTGGACCGACCGCCTGACGGCCTGCGACAGCTACCGCGCCAAGGCCTACAAGGTCGAGCCCGTGCCCGGCATCCCGGGCCAGTATTTCGCCTGGGTGGCCTACGACATCATCCTGTTCGAAGAGGGCTCGATCGCCAACATGACGGCCAGCCTGATCGGCAATGTCTTCAGCTTCAAGCCGCTGAAGGCGGCGCGGCTGGAGGACATCCGTGTGCCGGTGGCCTACATCAAGACCTTCAAGGGCCCGCCCACCGGCCTGGTGGTCGAACGCGAGCGGCTCGACAAGTTCGGCCGCCCGCTGCTGGGTGCCACCACCAAGCCCAAGCTGGGCCTGAGCGGCCGCAACTACGGCCGCGTGGTCTACGAGGGCCTGAAGGGCGGGCTGGACTTCATGAAGGACGACGAGAACATCAACTCGCAGCCCTTCATGCACTGGCGTGACCGGTTCCTGTATGTGATGGACGCCGTCAACAAGGCCAGTGCCGCCACCGGCGAGGTCAAGGGCAGCTACCTGAACGTGACCGCCGGCACGATGGAAGAGATGTACCGCCGCGCCGACTTCGCCAAGGAACTGGGCAGCGTGATCGTGATGGTCGACCTGGTGATCGGCTACACCGCCATCCAGAGCATGGCCGAATGGTGCCGTGCCAACGACATGATCATGCACATGCACCGCGCCGGCCACGGCACCTACACCCGGCAGAAGAACCATGGCGTGAGCTTCCGCGTCATCGCCAAATGGCTGCGCCTGGCCGGCTGCGACCACCTGCACACCGGCACGGCGGTGGGCAAGCTCGAAGGCGACCCGATGACGGTGCAGGGCTACTACAACGTCTGCCGCGACAGCTTCACCAAGCAGGACCTGCAGCGCGGCCTGTTCTTCGACCAGGACTGGGCCGACTTGAAAAAGGTGATGCCGGTGGCCTCGGGCGGCATCCATGCCGGCCAGATGCACCAGCTCATCGACCTGTTCGGCGACGATGTGGTGCTGCAGTTCGGCGGCGGCACCATCGGTCACCCGGCCGGCATCCAGGCGGGTGCGGTGGCCAACCGGGTGGCGCTGGAGTGCATGGTCAAGGCCCGCAACGAGGGCAAGGACATCCTGAATGAAGGGCCGGACATCCTGCGCAAGGCAGCCCAGTTCTGCACCCCGCTGAAGCAGGCACTGGACACCTGGGGCGACATCAGCTTCAACTACCAGAGCACCGACACCAGCGACTACGCCGTTCAACCGTCTGTCGCCTGACCCCCGAGGAGCGCCGCACCATGATGACCAACCCCACCGGCCGCATCACCCAGGGCCAGTTCAGCTTCCTGCCCGACCTGACCGACGACGAGATCACGCTGCAGATCGCCTATGGTCTGAAGAAGGGCTATGCCTGGAGCGTCGAATACACCGACGACCCGCACCCCCGCAACACCTACTGGGAGATGTACGGCATGCCGATGTTCGACCTGGAAGACGCTGCCGGCGTGATGCTGGAGCTGCAGGCCTGCCGCAAGACATTTCCGACGCACTACATCCGCATGATGGCGTTTGATTCCACCCGAGGCGTGGAGACCATCGCGATGAGCTTCATCGTCAACCGCCCGGCCAGCGAGCCCGGCTTTGGCCTGGTGCGCCAGGAGGTCAACGGCCGCAGCATGCACTACACCGTGCACAGTTACGGCACCGACAAGCCCGAAGGCGAGCGCGGCGGGCGCTGACCCTGCCCCCCACCAGCATCGCCACCAGCACACCATGACCACCACACCGCTGTATGCCATCCCGGGGTCGACACCGGCGGTTGTGCCCGCTGCCGCTGCGGCGCCCGCCCCCTTGCCTGCGGCCGCCAAGCCCGCACCTGTGACGGTGGGCGAGGTGCTGGCGCAGAGCCAGGTGGAAGCCGTGATGGACGAACTGGACCGCGACCTGGTCGGCCTGGCGCCGGTGAAGGCCCGCATCCGCGACATTGCCGCGCTGCTGGTGATCGCCAGGCTGCGCGAGCAGCTGGGCCTGGCCGCCAGCAAGCCCAGCCTGCACATGTGCTTCTCGGGCAACCCCGGCACCGGCAAGACCACGGTGGCGCTGCGCATGGCGCAGATCCTGCACCGCCTGGGCTATGTGCGCAAAGGCCATGTGGTCAGCGTCACCCGCGACGATCTGGTCGGCCAGTACATCGGCCACACCGCACCCAAGACCAAGGAGGTGCTGAAGAAGGCCATGGGCGGCGTGCTGTTCATCGACGAGGCCTACTACCTGTACCGGCCCGAGAACGAGCGCGACTATGGCCAGGAGGCGATCGAGATCCTGCTGCAGGTGATGGAGAACCAGCGCGACGACCTGGTGGTGATCCTGGCGGGCTACAAGGACCGCATGGACACCTTCTTTCAAAGCAACCCGGGCATGAGCAGCCGTATCGCCCACCACCTGGACTTTCCCGACTACGCCAGCGGCGAGTTGCTGCACATCGCCGACACCATGCTGGCCACCAGCCATTACCGCTTCGGCCCCGGTGCGCGTGAGGCGTTCAGCGACTACCTGCAGCGGCGCCTGACCCAGCCGCACTTTGCCAATGCCCGCAGCGTGCGCAATGCACTCGACCGCATGCGGCTGCGCCAGGCCAGCCGGCTGTTTGCCGACCGCGACCGCGTTTTGACCGCCGACGACCTGAGCACCATTGCAGAAGCCGACATCCGCGCGAGCCGGGTGTTTGCTGCTGTGCCCTGACCCCCGCCACCCTGACCTGATCCCGACCCGGAGCCTCGCCATGCATCTCGGACGCACCACCTTGTCCAAGTTCCTGATCCAGCAACTGCAGGACGTGGCCGACCACGGCAAGCTGGCCGCGCTGCTGGTGGATGTGGCCGCTGCCGTCAAGGCCATCTCGTCGATGACGGCCAAGGGCGCGCTGGGGGGCTTCCTGGGCACGGTCGACAACACCAATGTGCAGGGTGAGCAGCAGAAGAAGCTGGACGTGCTGGCCAACAGCGCCATGGTCACGGCCACCGAGTGGGGCGGCCTGGTGGCGGGCCTGGCCAGCGAAGAGCTGGACGAGCCGTATGTGATCCCCGACAACTTCGCCCGCGGGCCCTACCTGCTGATCTTCGACCCGCTGGACGGCTCGTCGAACACCGATGTCAATGTGTCGGTGGGCACGATCTTCTCGGTGCTGGAGCACGCCAGCCCGGCCCAGCCGGCCATCGCCGACTACTTGCAGCCCGGCACCCGGCAGGTGGCGGCCGGCTATGCCATCTACGGCCCGGCCACCATGCTGGTGATCACCGTGGGCAAGGGCACGCACGGCTTCACCCTCGACCGCGAGATCGGCAACTTCATCCTCACCCACCCCAACCTGGCCATCCCCGAGGACAGCAGCGAGTTCGCCATCAACACCAGCAACGCCCGCTTCTGGGAGCCGCCGGTGCACCGCTATGTGACCGAGTGCCAGGCCGGCAAGGCGGGTGAGCGCGGGCGCGACTTCAACATGCGCTGGATCGCCAGCATGGTGGCCGAGGTGCACCGCATCCTGATGCGCGGCGGTGTCTTCCTGTACCCCAGGGACACCAAAGACCCGACCAAGCCCGGCCGCCTGCGCCTGATGTACGAGGCCAACCCGATCAGCATGCTGATCGAGCAGGCCGGCGGCGCCAGCAGCACCGGCCGCGGCAGGCTGATGGAGGTGGCGCCCGAGCAACTGCACCAGCGTGTGCCGGTGATCCTGGGCAGCAGGAACGAGGTGCTGCGCATCGAGCGCTACCACGCCGAGCATGCGCGCGGCGAAGACAGGCCCTATGAGTCGCCGTTGTTCAACGAGCGCTCGCTGTTTCGCGCGCGCGAGTTCAACTGACCAGGAGACTCCATGTCGCAGAAGTACCCCATCATTGCCGTCACCGGGTCGTCGGGCGCCGGCACCACCACGGTGATGAAGAGCTTCGCCCACATCTTCCGGCGCGAGAACATCCGCGCCCAGGTGATCGAGGGCGATTCCTTCCACCGCTACAACCGGGTGGAGATGCGCGCCAAGGTGCGCGCGGCCGACCACGGCGAAGGCCCGCAGATCAGCCACTTCGGGCCCGAGAGCAACCTGCTGGCCGAACTGGACACCACCTTTGCGGCCTATGCCAAGAACGGCGGCGGCCAGTCGCGCCGCTACATCCACGATGCCGGTGAAGCCAAGGAACTGGGCGGCGAGCCTGGCACCTTCACCGACTGGCAGCCGATGGCCGACAGTGATGTGCTGTTCTACGAAGGCCTGCACGGCGGCTTTGTCGGCCCCGGTGTGGACGTGGCGCGCCATGTCGACCTGCTGGTGGGCGTGGTGCCGATCATCAACCTGGAGTGGATCCAGAAGCTGCACCGCGACCAGAACCTGCGCGGCTACAGCCAGGAGGCGGTGGTCGAGACCATCCTGCGCCGCATGCCCGACTATGTGAACCACATCTGCCCGCAGTTCAGCCGCACGCATGTCAACTTCCAGCGCGTGCCCACGGTCGACACCAGCAACCCGTTCATCGCCAAGGACATCCCCACCGCTGACGAGAGCATGGTGGTGATCCGCTTTGCCAAGCCGCGCGGCATCGACTTCCCGTACCTGATGTCGATGCTGCATGGCTCGATGATGACCCGGCCCAACACCATCGTGATCCCCGGCGGAAAGATGGGCCTGGCGATGCAACTGATCCTCACGCCGATGATCCTGCGCCTGCTCGACATGAAGCGCCGGGTCGGATGAGCGTCTATGCGGCGGCCCTCCCAGCCGTCGCCCGTCACTGAGCTTCGGCCCAACCCTGTCCACCGCCTGCCAACCGAGGCCTGCCCATGCTGCGCGTGATCCTGTACGACCTGGACGGTACCCTGATGGAGACCGCCCCCGAGATCGCCGATGCGGTCAACGACACCCTGTGCCGCCGTGGCCATGCACCGGCCCCTGCCGCGCTGGTGCGCAGCTGGATCGGTGATGGCGCGCGCGCGCTGCTGGGCAAGGCCCTGGCCCATGCCGGTGAGCCGGCCGCCGCGGTCGATGCCGCCTGGCTGGCGTTCTCCAACGACTATGCCGAGCGCTGCGGCACCAACAGCCTGGTGCATGACGGCGTGCGGCCGATGCTGCAGCGCCTGCGTGACCAGGGTCTGCAGCAGGTGTTGCTGACCAACAAGGAATCCGCCTTTGCCCAGCGCCTGCTGGTGCGCCACCAGCTGCTGTCGGACTTCGACCTGATCGTGGCCGGCGACACCCTGCCGGTGAAGAAGCCGCACCCGGGCGTGGTGCTGCATGCGCTGGCGGCACTGCACGCCCGCCCCGACGAGGCGCTGCTGGTGGGTGACAGCACCACCGACGTGCGCACCGCCCGCGCCGCCGGCATTGCCGTGCACCTGGTGCGCCACGGCTATCCGCAGGGCAGCCTGACCGGTGACGATGCGCCCGACGCCTTCATCGCGCACTTCGACCAGTTCAACCCGCTGGCGGCCACCCAGGCCATCGGCTGACAACCTGCCCCAGGAGCCTGCGATGCAAGCCTTCGCCACCAACGGCCTATTCACCCTGCCGCGCAGCCTGGCCCGGTGCAGCCACAGGCGGGCCTGAGCCATGTTGCGCGCCCTGGTCTGGGACGTCGACGGCACCCTGGCCGAGACCGAGCACGACGGCCACCGCGTCGCCTTCAACCAGGCCTTTGCCGAACACGGCCTGCCCTGGCACTGGGACGAAGTGCTGTACCACGACCTGCTGGCCACCACCGGCGGCAAGGAGCGCATGTGGGCCTGGTGGCGGCGCATTGACCCGGCTGCCGCCGCAGCGCCCGATGCGGTGGCGCGCATCGCCAGCCTGCATGCCCGCAAGACGGCGATCTACGGCGGCCTGGTGGCGCGCGGCGCGGTGCAGCTGCGCCCGGGCGTGGCGCAGCTGCTGCAGGCCGCCCGTGCCGACGGGCTGGTGCTGGCCATTGCCACCACCACCGTGCCCGACAACGTGCTGGCCCTGCTGCAGGCCACGCTGGGGCCTGACACGCCGGGCTGGTTTGCCTGCATCGGCGCCGGTGATGTGGTGCCGCACAAGAAGCCCGCGCCCGACATCTACCTGTGGGTGCTGCAGCGGCTGGGCCTGCCCGCCAGCGACTGCCTGGCGCTGGAAGACTCAGCGCCCGGCAGCACCGCTGCGGTGGCCGCCGGGCTGCCGACGGTGGTGACCCGCAGCCGCTACACCTTGCACGACACCCTGCCCGTCAGCCCGCTGCTGCGCGCCGATCTGCCCGACCTGTCGGCGGTGGACCTGGCCCGGCTGCGCGCCTGGCACGCTGCCTGAGCCCGGAGCGCAACCTCAACGCCCGCGCTGCGGCACCAGCGCCGTGCAGGCCCACCAGGCCAGCAGCACCAGCGGCAGGGTGATGCCGAACGACCAGCGGATGCCCAGGCTGGTGGCCACCCAGCCCAGCAGCGGCGGGCCGACCAGAAAGGCGATGAAGGACGTCTGCGCCAGCGCCGCCACGTTCTGCGCGGCCGGCCGGTCGGTGGCCTGGGCGGCTGCCGACATGGCCAGCGGAAACATCGCGCTGGTGCCCACGCCCATCAGGCCGAAGCCCAGCAGCGCCACCGCCGGGTGCGGTGCCAGCAGCACCAGCGTGGCACCCGCGCCCAGCAGCGCCTGCAGCGTGCGCGCCACCCGCAGCGGGCCGTGCCGCTCGACAAAGCCGTCGGCCACCCAGCGCGCGGCGGCCTGGGCGCCGGCGCCCATGGCCACGGC
>JARXAJ010000032.1 GCA_029865965.1 Aquabacterium sp. | reverse complement strand
ACCCCAAGGTTGGCGTCAGTGACAAGCCGTACGCCCCTGCACCGCAGCGACATCGAATTCCTCACGCCGCTGCAGCAGGCGCAGCAGCATGAGCCGGCCCATGTCGCCACCTGGTCGGTCTACCTGATGCTGGCTGCGCTGGTGGTGGCCGTCACCTGGGCGGCGCTGGCCAGGGTGGACATGATCACCCGGGCCGACAGCCGGGTGATCCCGGTCTGGCGCGAGCAGGTCATCGCCAGCCTGGAGGGCGGCATCCTGCGCGAACTGAAGGTGCGTGAAGGCCAGGCCGTGGCCGCCGGCCAGGCGCTGGCCCTGCTGGACCCGACGCGGGTGGAGGCGCAGCAGAACGAAGGCCACCTCAAGCGCCTGGCCCTGCTGGCCATGGTGACCCGGCTGCAGGCCGAGGCCAGCGGCCGGGCGCTGGTGTTCCCGAAGGAATTGAACGAGGTGCCCCAGGTGGTGCAGGGCGAGACCGCGTCGTACGAGGCCCGGCGCCGGGCGCTCAACGAGGCGGTGGCCAGCAACCAGCGCAACCAGGCCCTGCTGGAACGTGAGCTGAACATGGCCCAGACCCTGTCGGCCAAGGGCTTGATGAGCGAGGTGGAGGTGATGCGCCTGCGCCGCCAGGTCAACGACCTGGCCCTGGTGACGCAGGAGCGGGTCAACCGCTTCCGCCAGGACGCCAGTGCCGAGCTGGTCAAGGGCCAGACCGAGCTGACCATGCTGGGCGAGCAACAGGTGGTGCGCGACGACATCCTGCGGCGCACCACGCTCACATCGCCGGTGCGCGGCCTGGTCAAGAACATCCGCATGAACACCCTGGGCGGCGTGGTCAGCGCCGGTGCGCCGGTGATGGAGATCGTGCCGGTGGACGAGCAGGTGCTGGTGGAGTTGCGCATCAAGCCGTCGGACATCGGCTGGGTGCGGGTGGGCCACCCGGTGGAGATCAAGCTGTCGGCCTACGACTTCACCGTCTATGGCAGCCTGCATGGCACGGTGGACACCTTGAGCCCCGACGCCATGGGCGAGGGCACCAACCCTGCAACCGGGGCCGAAGCCAGCTGGTACCGCGCCCTGGTGCGTGCCGATGCCAGTGCGCTGAAGGCCGGCGGCAAGCCGCTGATGGTGCTGCCCGGCATGGTGGGCACGGCCGAGATCCGCACCGGCCGCCGCACCGTGCTCAGCTTCATCCTGCGCCCGATGATGAAAGCCACCGAGGCGTTCACCGAGCGTTGAGCACCTGGCCAGCACGCTGACGGGCTGGCGCCTGCCGTCGCGGCGGCCCGAATTGGGCGCCAAAGCCAGCGGCTTTTGACCGATTGCAGCAAGGCCTGCCGGCGTCTACTGGCGGCCGGACTCCACAGCCCACCGGTGCCTGCCTTGACTGTCTTCCTCCCGACATGTGCCCGCCTCTTGCTGGCCGGTGCCGTCCTGGCGGTGCTGGCCGCTGCCGCCCAGGCCACCTGCCTGGACGAAGAAAAGCTGGAATCGCTGCCGGCCATGCCGGCTGCGGCCGGTGCCACCGTGCCGGCGCCGCCGGCAGATGCCACCGTGCCGGCGCAGCCGGCCGGGGCGCCACGCAGCCTGCTGCAGCAGATGGTGGCCGATGCCTTGGCCCGCAGCCACGGCATCGGCGCCGCGCGCCTGCTGGCGGAGGCCGCCGAGCAGGACATCGGCGAGGCCGAGGCCGGCAAGAAGATGCAGGCCTTCCTGACCGGCACCGTCAGCCCGTCGCTGGAAGCCACCAAGGGCAGCCATGGCGCCAGCCTGCAGGCGCGTGCCGGCATCACGCTGAGCCAGACCCTGTATGACGGCGGCCGCAGCGACCGCCTGGTCGACTGGCGCCGCCAGCAGGCCGAGGCCGCGCGGCTGGGCATGCTGTCGACCCAGGAGCAGATCACCCTGGCCACCACGTCGATGGCCTTCGAGCGCAGCCGCTTCCGCATGCAGGCGGTGATCTACGGCCAGAATGTGCGCAAGATGGGCTGCCTGGTGCAGGCGCTGGAGACCATCGTGGCGGCCGACAAGGGCCGCACCAGCGAACTGGTGCAGGCGCGCAAGCAACTGCAGCAGGCCGAGCTGCAGCAGGTGCAGGCCCAGAGCCAGGCGCGCCAGGTGCAGGCCAAGCTGCGCCGCGTGGTCGGCGACGGCCTGCCCGGCACCGAGGGCATGGCCACGCTGATGCTGGGCGTGCCCGAGCTGCCAGCGGTGCTGAGCGCGGCCGAGCGCTCGGTCGACATCAACCAGTTGGCCGCCAATGCCCGGGCGCTGACCGAGATTGCCCGGGTGGTGGAAGCCGGCAACAAGCCCCAGGTCAGCTGGAACGTGGGCGGCAGCGCCCTGCTGTCGGCCGGCAGCGCAGGCGCTGGCACCGGCCAGCACAGCGGCAGCCTCAGCGCCGGCGTGATGTTGAGCGTGCCCCTGCTCAACCCCGCCATCATGCACAGCAGCCAGGCGGCCCGCAAACGCGCCGAGGCCGCCAACCTGCAGCGCGCCGAGGCGCTGGAGCAGCGCCGCCAGCGCATCGTCGACGTGCATGAGCAGGCCGGTGCGGCGTTCGACCGCCTCAAGCGCGTGGCCCTGGTGCTGCGCGACAGCGACCGGCTGCGCAACTTCACGCTGCAGCAGTGGCAGCAGATGGGCCGGCGCAGCCTGTTCGACGTGATCGCCGCCGAAACCGACCACTACAACCTGCGGGTGCAGTACGTGAATGCGCTGCACGACGGCCAGCAGATGAACGCCACCCTCACATCACTCGGCACCGGTCTCACCGACTGGTTGAAATGACCCACCCCCAAGGCGCCTTCGGCGCTTCCCCCTCAAGGGGGCGCCCCCAGCGGCCCGGCAAAGCCGGTTCCGCGGCGGCCGCTTGGCCCGCAACGAAAGTAGGTTGATGAACTCCCTGTGCATCGAAGGCTGGCGTGGCGTCAGCCATTCCATCGCGCTGGTCAACCAGTACCAGATGCTGGTGTTGCTGAACGACCCGGCCTGGCGTGCCGACTGGCAGCTGTACCACCGTGATCTGCCGTTCTTCCTGAAGCACTGGAACGCGCGGCAGATGCCGGCCGGCTTTTCTGCCGACGAGCAGGCCCGCATCGACGCCGTGCCCGCACCGCCCGACAGCCTGGAGCCCGACTGCCTGCTGCGCATCAGCTCGCCGTTCAAGTCGCGCATCAGCGCGGCGGTGCGCACACTGACCTTCATGGTCACCGAGTGCGGCCTGGTCGACGACTGCTTCGACGCGCCGCCTGCCGACCCGCAAGCCTTCACCCGGGGTGACAACCGCATCATCACGCCGTCGGCCTGGTCGCGTGACCGGCTGGTCGAAGGCGGCATGGACCCCGCCGGCATCGTGGTGGTGCCGCATGGCGTCAAGACCGACACCTTCCGCCCGCTGCTGCCCGATGACCGCCGGGCCGGCCGCGCCGCGCTGGGCGTGGCCGACGACCAGATCCTGTTCATCAATGTGGGCGTGGCCACCTGGAACAAGGGGCTCGACATCCTGGTGAAGGCATTCGCCCGGGTGCGCAAGCACAACCCGCAGGTGCGCCTGCTGCTCAAGGACCACAAGGCGTTGTACGGCATCGGTGCCGAGCGCACCCTGGCCCAGGTGGCGCGGGCCAACCCGGGGCTGATCGACAGCCAGGTGCTGGCCGGCATCTCGGTGGTCTCAGGCAGCCTCGACCAGACCCAGCTGCGCGCGCTGTACGGCGTGGCCGATGCCTATGTGTCGCCCTACCGCGCCGAGGGCTTCAACATGCCGGTGCTGGAGGCCATGGCCTGCGGCACGCCGGTGATCGTGACCGGCGGCGGCGCCACCGACGACTTCTGCCCGCCGGCGCTGTCGGTCAAGCTGCCCTCGCGTGAGGGCACCAAGGCCGACGAGCCGGCGATGTTCGGCCGCTTCCTGGTGCCCGACGAAGACGCCCTGGTGCAGGCCCTGGCCGACGTGGCCCGCAGCGGCATCGACCGCAGCACGCCCGAGCGCCTGGCGGCCCGCGACACGCTGGTGCGCCAGTACAGCTGGGGCGCTGTCACCGGGCAGCTGCAGGCGCTGATGGCCCAGCAGACGGTGTCCGCCTGAGCGGCCCGCCAGGCAGAGAGCCAGAGAGCCCGAGAGCCCGAGAGCCACCCCACCATGCGCCACCGCCTCCACAACCCCAGCCATGCCTTCGTGCGGGCCATCCGCCTGCGCACGCCGGGCGTGCCCATCCTCGACGTGCGCATCGGCACCGCCCGCGTGGCCCAGCCGCTGGCCTGGCAGACACCGCCGTGCCGCCTGGCCGTTGACGGCGACAGCGCCACGCTGACATTCCAGCGGCCCGACAACTGGGCCAGGTTTGCCTTCGACATCGTGGCCGGTGGGCCCGTCGGGCCCGAGGTGGCGCCCCTGGGCCGGCTGGACACCCTGGCCGACGACAGCCTGGAGACCATCCGCCAGCGCCTGCGCGGTGCGCGCATCGCCTTTCTGGGCACGGCGCGCAGCTGCGCGGCGGCGCTGCCGGCATCGGTCACCCGGCTGCGTGAACTGGGCGCGCTGTTCGCCCAGCATGAGATCCACGTCTACGAGAACGACTCGACCGACGCCACCGGCGCCCTGCTGGACCACTATGCCCGCGACGGCCTGCTGCACGCCATGCGCGAGCAGGGCGTGGCCGCGCGCATGCCGCTGCGCACCGAGCGTCTGGCCTACGGCCGCAACAAGCTGCTCGACCATGTGCTGGCCCGCGGCCCCTGGGACTACATCTGCTGGGCCGACTTGGACGGCCTGGTGGGCGAGCGTTTCGCGACCGACGGCTTTCTGTCGAACTTCCGGCATGAAGACGCCTGGGATGCGGTGTTCCCGCTGAGCTGGCCGCTGTACTACGACCTGTGGGCCCTGCGCGAGCCGACCATCTGCCCCGACGACTATGTGGCCAGCGGCCTGCACACCCTGAACGCGGCGCTGTTCGCCGGCCGCGAGATCCATGCCGCCACCCAGCAGCTGCAGCCCGGCCGGGTGGCGGGCTGGCTGCCGGTGCAGTCGGCCTTTGGTGGCTTCGGCCTCTACAAGGGCGCGGTGGCCGGGCTGGGCCGCTACACCGGGCTGACCGACGGGCGCGAGGTCTGCGAGCACGTGCCCTACCACGCGATGCTGGTCCAGGCCGGCGCACGCCTGTACCTGAACCCGCAGTGCATCACCCACATCGCCTGAGCGACCATGGCAGACCTGACCCTGATCACCCATGTCTACAACGCCCAGCAGCCGGTGGACCGGCAGCTGGCCCTGTGGAGGCAGTTCAACCCGGCGCTGCGTGCACGGCTGAAGTTCCTGGTCATCGACGACCACAGCGACAGCCCGCTGCAGGTGGACAAGGGCGACCTGAACCTGCGCCTGGTGCGGGTGGACGACGACATCGACTGGAACATGCCCGGCTGCCGCAACCTGGCCGCCACGCTGTGCGAGACGCCGTGGATGCTGTTCTTCGATGTCGACAACGTGGCCAGCGAGGCCAGCCTGCACAAGATCGTGGGCGCGCTGCCGCGGCTGGACGCCAAGCGCCTGCATGTCTTCCGCCGCACCGAGAACGGCGTGGACGTGGAGCCGCACATCAACAGCTTCCTCATCACCCGCCAGGGCTTCTTCCAGGCCGGCGGCTATGACGAGGACTTCAGCGGCCACTACGGCTTCGAGGACGTGGCCTTCCGCATGATGTGGCGCAAGCATGTGGGCACCGAGGTGCTGCTGACCGACATCGCCTTCGAGCAGATCGCCTTCCGCACCAGCGGGCTCAACCGCGACCTGCAGCGCAACCAGGCGCTGATCGCGCAACGGGCGGCGGCAGGGCTGCCCAAGCCGCGCGGCATGCTGCGGTTTGCCTGGGGTGAAGTGGCAGCCTGATTGCGGCGCGGCGGCCGCCGCGCTGCGGGCGCAGGCACGCCTGGGCGGCATGTGCTGCTTCAGGCAAAGAACTGGCGGATCAGGTCACGCACGTCGCGGCGGCGGACGGCGACGGGGCCCGGCGCGCCCACCTCGGCCAGCGCCGCCGGATCTGCCAGCAGCGCGGCGCAGCGGTCGGCAAGCTGGTCGCGGGGCACCCACAGCAGGTGCGGCCGCAAGTCGTCCTCGACATGCTGGCCGGGTACGTCTTCGCAGACCACGGCCTTGCGGTTGGCCAGGTAGTACGACACCCGCACCACCTCGAAGATGCGCAGCGCCGGGTCGTCATTGGACAGGTTCAGCAGCAGCTTGCTGCGGCCGATGAAGCCATCACGCGCTTCTGCCCACACGTTCTGCAGCGAGACCAGCGCAGGCCGGCCGGGCGCGGTGCAGATCTGCGCCAGCTTGGCACTGCGGCCGGGTCCGGCGCTGCCGATGTAGAGCAGGTCGATGTCTTGCTGCGCTGCAGGACGCACCCGTTCCAGGTTGGGCGCAAAGCTCACTGGGGCATGGAAGGGCGCATGGCGCGGGTTGCAGGCCTGCCAGCGCGGCAGGTTGGCAGCGCTGTAATCCCAGATCTGGAAGCGCTGTGCCAGATCGCCCAGCCCGGTGCCGGCGATCTGGCGCTCGGAGAACTGCTCGAAGTTGTAGAGGATGGTGTCCGCAGGCACCTGCGCCAGGGCCCCCATCTGCGCCGCGATGATCCAGCCGAAGACGATGTTGGTGCGCTGCGGGTCGATCTGGTTGACATGCACCGTGCAGTCCAGGCCGCAGGCCTGCAAGCCCCACTGCAGGCTGGCCATCACCTCCAGGTGGCTGTCCATGATGCGAAAGCGCGGGTGATCCGGGCGGAACAGGGTGAGGTTGTACTTGCGCGGCATGCGTGGCGGCCCGGGCCCGGTGGGCCCGCTGGTGCGGGCCCGGTGTCTGGGGATGCCGGCAGGGTACGCGCCGGCCTGCGGCCGCCAAGACGGAATAAGCGCCCGGGATCCGGCGTTGTCCTGCGCCGTGCCAGCGCTCTGGCAGCCGGCCCGGCATGCGCCGAGAAGCCGGGCCTTGGCCGGGTTGTTCGGCCCAGCAGATGCACCGGCCAGCGCCGAACATGGGCCATTGCCGTGTGCGCACCTCTGCGCCGGCCACCTGCCGGCCCGCCCGCCATGACCGACCGCATCCTCGCCCTGCACCGTGTTGATCTCGACCATGCCGCCCGGCTGCTGGCGCAGCTGCGGGCCAGCGGCGATGTGGACGACAAGGCCGTGGTGACAGTGTTCGACCCGGTGATGCACACCTATGCGGTGCTCAACGGCCACAGCCAGGTGCAGCTGATCCCGCTGCCGCACTGCGAGATCAGCACGCATGCCGTTCCCCAGGCCTGGGCGGCGACGCGCATCCTGTGCGCCGATGTGGCCGAGGTGCTGGCCCAGCACATCCCCGAGGCCTCCGGTTCTGCCTGGTGCGCGCACTGGATGCAGTTCGTGCACCTGGTCAGCCTGGGCTGGCGCGACATTGCGCGCCAGATGGCCCAGCGCTTGCAGGGCGACCGCCTGCATGTGCTGCTGCCTGACCAGCCTTACGCCTTTGGCTTCCATTCCTTTCTGCCGGGGCTGGTGGTCAGCGATGTCCTGCGCACGGCGGGCCTGCCGGTGAAGCTTTATGGCACCAGCCTGCCGCAGCCCGATGCGCCGCTGCTGCCCGACCCCTTGCCCGCCGACGGCGCGGCCCGGCCCGAACTGCTGTGCCACCTGCCCACCTGCTTTTATGACGCGGCCACATTCGTCGACGAAGTGCGGGCATCGCGCCGCCACACGCTGGTGCTGCCGGCGCAGTTCTATGACTGCCCCACCGATGGGCTGCCGCGCAGCCGCATGGTGCCACCCGCGGTGCTGGCAGCGCGGCTGCCGGCGGCCACGCTGGCGCGCATCGACAGCCTGATGCCGCAGCTGGCCGAGGTGCTGGGCCGGCACTGGGCGCCGCGGCTGCCGGCGCCCGGCCTGCTGCAGCGGCAGGTGGCAGCCGTGCTGGAAGGGCTGCGCCACAACGCACTGCTGTTCCATGCGCTCGACCAGGCCCTGGGTGCGCATCCGCCGAAGCGCCTGCTGCTGTCCAACCACGAGGGCGGCTTCCACGGCGCGCTGTTCAGCTTTGCCAAGCGCCACGGCACCCAGATCTTGCTGGTGCCGCACTCCAAGATCTTCAATGTGCCGGTCAAGAGCCGTGACCACGACGTGCTGTGCCTGACCCATCCGCTGCAGGGCGGTGATGTGCACGATCTGCATGGCGACCGGCTCAACGTCGGCTGGCTGGACTTCCGCGAGCCGCTGCAGCACAGCGGCAGCCCGCCCAAGCCGCTGGCCACGCTGGGCGTGGTGCTCAACGCCTTGTCGGACACCGGCATGCTGGCGTCCGACCTGTCGGCCTTTGTCGACGGCCTGCGCCAGCTGCGCCAGTGGTGCGCGGCCCATGGCGTGGACTGCCGGCTGCGCAGCCGCCCCAATGGCAGCGCCCTGGTGATGCTGAGCGCGGTGCTGGGCGTGTCGCCCGAGTCGCTGGCCAACGAGCAGGGCGGCAGCATCACCGACTTCGGCTGCGGCTGTGACCTGGTGGTCGGTTACGACCTGCCCACCAGTGGCCTGTTCGACCTGCTGTCCCAGGGCATGCCGGTGGTGCAGGCCCGGTGCCGGCCGCTGGGCCCGGAAGAGTGGCCCATCGTCGACGACCGGGTCGTGCCCCGGTATGGCCTGCCTGCCTTGCTGGCCCGGCTCGACGACTGGCATGCCGACCCGCTGGCGCTGTGGCGGTTTCGCCGCGACCAGCAGGCGCAGGTGGCGGCGCGCCGGGCGGCAGCGCTGCCGCTGCGCCATTGGTTGTGACGGGCTCCCCGCGCGGCGACCTCACCGTCAGCGGTGCGGTGGCGACCACACCCTGCGGCGGCGCCATCGGCCGGCCGGATTCAGGCCGCGACAGCCGTGCGGCTGGCGGCCACGAAGGGCGCGCGCACCGGGATGCCCGCCGCCTGCATGGCCAGCTTGGCGCCAGCCGGCGTCTGCTCGGTGTAATGGAACATGCTGGCCGCCGCCACCGCTGAGGCGCCGCCCTGCAGCACCGCATCGACCATGTGCCGGTAGCAGCCGGCGCCGCCGGAGGCGATCACCGGGATCTTCACGGCCGCAGCGACATGGGCGATCAGGCCCAGGTCGTAGCCCTGCAGCGTGCCATCGCGCTCGATGGCCGTGAGCAGGATCTCGCCGGCGCCACGGTCCTCGAGCTCGCGTGCCCAGTCGCGCACATGGCGGCCGGTGTCGCGCCGGCCGGCATGGCTGTGGCAGCGCCAGTGGCCGGGGCCGGCCTGGCGCACGTCGATGCTGGCCACCACGCACTGGCTGCCGTGGCGCCGTGCCACCGCGCCCACCAGGCCGGGGTCGGCATAGGCGGCGGTGTTGATGCTGACTTTGTCGGCGCCGGCGCGCAGCAGGCGCTGCACCTGGTCGATGCGGGTGATGCCGCCGCCCACGGTCAGCGGCACGAAGCAGTCCTGGCCGAAGTCGTCGATCGACCCGGCATCGGGCTCGTCGCCGTTGGCATGGGCCAGGATGTCGACCAGGATCAGCTCGTCGACCTCGCGCTGGTTGTAGACCTTGATCGCCGGCAGCACCGGGCCCACCCGGCGCCAGCTGTCGAAGCCCACGCCCTTGACCAGGCCGAACTGCTTCCACAGCAGCGTCGGGATCACGCGCACCTTCAGCATGCGCCGGCCCCCAGGAAGTTGTGCAGCACGCGGAATCCGGCACGGCCACTCTTCTCGGGGTGGAACTGCGTGCCGACCACATGGCCCTGGCCGACCACGGCGGTCACCGGCATGCCGTAGTCGGTGGTGGCCAGCACATGCCGGGCGTCGTCGGGCACGAAGGCATAGCTGTGCACGAAGTAGAAGTCGGTGTGCTCGGCAATCCCGCACAGCAGGTGCGGCGCCTGCCGTGCCTGCACGCCGTTCCAGCCCACATGGGGCAGCCGCTGGTTGCAGCCCAGGCTGGCCAGGCTCTGCACCCGGCCAGCGATGAGGCCCAGGCCCGGCGTGCTGTGGCCTGCCGCTGCACCCTCGGTGCCGGCGCTGGCCAACAGTTGCATGCCCACGCAGATGCCCAGCAACGGTGTCTGCCGGTCCTGCACCTGGGCGCGGATCGCGCCGCTCCAACCGCCATCGTCCAGCAACTGCTTGCAGGCGGCAAAGCTGCCCACGCCGGGCAGCACCAGCCGGTCGGCCTGCGCCAGGTCGGCCGGATCGGTCAGCAGCACGGCGTCGGCGCCCAGCGTTGCCAGTGCGCGCACCACCGAGCCGAGGTTGCCCACGCCGTAATCGATGACGCCCACGCGCATGGTCAGGCCGCCTGGCGCAGCGCGACCGTGGCCCCGTCTGCCCCGTTGTCGTGGCTGATCTTGCGCAGGTTGCCTTGGCGGTCCTTCACCAGGTTGCCGCGGGCGTCGCGCTGGAAGATCTTCTTGTTGGTGAAGCGGTCGCAGAGACGGATGAACTCGTCCACGTCCAGCTCCAGCGGCCGCAGGACGTCTTCGAGCGGCTTGCCCAGGTAGGTCCAGGGGAACTGGCCGTCGAGCTTGCGCACCGCCTCCAGCCCGTCCGCGCGGCTGATGCGGCCGCGACGGATGTGCATGCAGGCCAGGTCGGTGGCGCGGCCGAAGCCGAACTTCAGGTACTTGAAGTAGTCGTGGATGCCGGTCTGGTGGTTGTCGAGGTTTTCGTAGTTCACCATCGAGCCCTCGACCAGCGCCGAGTGGCTGCAGAAGCCGTTGGCCTGGGCGATCAGCATGTTCGACAGGCCGTCCCAGGGCAGGTAGTGGCCCAGGAACAGGCCGGTCACGCCCACCCGCTGCAGGTCCGCGTCGCTGGGGTAGGTGTAGTGCAGCAGGTGCCTGGCCTCGATGCCGTCGGTGCCGATCAGGTCGCTGACGCGCAGGCCGAGCAGGCCGCCGAACTCTTCCAGCCAGCGGCGGTCCAGCACCGGCTTGTCGGCCGATGCCGCCGGGCCGCCGTATTCGTTCTGCGAGTTCTCGCCCCACACGATCAGTGGCACGTTGAACTGCACCGCCGCCCGCACCGGGATGGTGAAGATGCCCACATGCTCCGGCCAGGAGATGTCGCCCACCTGGGTCAGGCCGATGCGGTTGAGGCGGGCGCGGACCAGCGGGTTGGGCGAGATCTCGACATGGTCCACGCCCAGGCGCTGCAGGTTCTCCAGGTTCTGGCGGCCCAGCGGCGCCAGGTCGCAGGTGCGCGATGTGACGCACAGCGGGTTCAGGCCCAGCTGCAGCATGCGCACCACCTGGTAGGTGCTGTCCTTGCCGCCGCTGACCGGCACGATGCAGTCCCAGTGGCTGCCGTCAGCCTTGCGGTGGCGGTCCAGGATCTGCAGCAGGTCGCGGCGGCGGGCGTCCCAGTCGACGTCCTTGCGTGCCGCGTAGTTGCGGCAGGCATTGCACACGCCGTCGTCGTCGAGCTGCAGATCGGGCTTGGTGTCGGGCATCACGCAGCGGCAGCAATATCTCAGCATGGTCGGTTGCTCCAGTCTTCAGCGCTTTTCCATCAGGAACCAGGTGATGTCGTCCTGCGGGAAGTCCGGGTCGCGCCGGTAGGCGAACCCGTAGTCCACCAGCTTCAGGGCCGGATGCCGGTCCATCAGCTCACCGGCGAAATCACGCTTGAACAGGCGGTTGCTGTGGCCGCGGTAGCTGATGGCCACCGGGGCGGGGTTGTAGTACTCGGCCACCAGCACATGGCGGGCGCTGGCGGCGGCCAGGGTGTCGTAGACCTGGGGCAGCACGCCGGGGTCCAGGTGGATCAGCACGCCCTTGACCAAGACCAGGTCGAACTGGCAGGGCGGCTGGTAGTCGAGCAGCGAGCCGATGTGGATCTGGTCGGCCGGGATCACCTGCGCCAGCTGCTGCGCCGCCCCGGCATGGATCTCGACCGCATGCGCCCGCAGGCCCGGACGCAGCAGCTTCAGCGCCTTCAGGTTCATGCCGATGTTGGCGCCCAGCTCCAGGCAGCTGCGCACGCCGTGGGCGTGGCGCAGGGCCTTGGTGAAGAAGTCCAGGTTGCTGGCCAGCAGGGCGTCGCCCTGGTTGCGCCCGATATAGGCATCGCCGAAGCTGCCGGCCCAGAAGGCCTCCTGTTCGGTGCGGTACTGGGCAGTGGCGTGGGTGGTGTCCAAGGGTCGCTCCTGTGCGGCGGCAGGTTCAGTGCGCAGTGGCCGTGCCGGCCTGTGAGGCGATCAGCTGGCGCAACTGCGGCACGCTCAGGAAGTCCGGGTTGCTGCCACTGTTGTAGCTGAAGCCCGCTTCGACCGGCTGGCCGCCCTGGCGGGCGCAGTATTGCGCCAGGGTGTACTCGGCGCCGGACGGCAGGATCACGTAGTAGCGGCCCAGGTCCACGGTGTTGGGGCTGTCGCTGGCGGTGATCATTTCCTCGTGGATCTTCTCGCCCGGGCGGATGCCCACCACCTGCTGGCGGCAGTCGGGGGCCACCGCCTCGGCCACGTCGGTGATGCGGTAGCTGGGCAGCTTGGGCACCAGGATCTCGCCGCCCCAGGCGTGCTCGATGGCCCACAGCACCATCTCCACGCCCTGGTTGAGGCTGATGTTGAAGCGTGTCATTTCCGGCGCGGTGATCGGCAGCACGCCGCTGGGTCGCCGGGCCTGGAAGAACGGGATGACCGAGCCGCGGCTGCCCATCACATTGCCGTAGCGCACCACACTGAAGCGCAGGTCGCGTGCGCCCTTGATGTTGTTGGCCGCCACGAACAGCTTGTCCGAGCACAGCTTGGTGGCGCCGTACAGGTTGACCGGCGCGGCGGCCTTGTCGGTCGACAGCGCCACCACCCGCTTGACGCCGGCGTCGAGGCAGGCCTCGATCACGTTCTGCGCGCCCAGCACATTGGTCTTGATGCACTCGAACGGGTTGTACTCGGCCGCCGGCACCTGCTTGAGCGCCGCCGCATGCACCACCACGTCGATGCCTTCCATGGCCCGCAGCAGGCGCTGGGGGTCGCGCACATCGCCGATGAAGTAGCGCATCTGCGGGTGGTCGCGCTCGCCGTAGACCTGCGCCATCTCGAACTGCTTGAGCTCGTCGCGCGAGAACACCACCACCCTGCGCACCCCGGGGTAGCGCTGCAGCAGGGTGCCGACGAACTGCCGGCCGAATGAGCCGGTACCGCCGGTGATGAGAACCGATTTTCCGTTGAGCATGGTCAGGCCTGCCTTTGCTGGGGACGGCCGCCCACCGGTGGGTGGACGGCATGCGCCCACTGTGGCGCAGCAGGGCCTGCCGGGATCGCCCAAGAAACCAGCCCCGGGGGGCGCATTTCTGCGCCTCCCGGGGCTGGCGGGGTGGGCGGTGGGCCGGGGCCGGTCAGATAAACGGCTGGTTCTTCAGCAGCTCTTCCTCGAAGGCGTTGGGCCTGTACGGGCTGACCGCCGCCGTGGCGGTGGGCGTCGGCACCGCGCCGGCCACCTCGCCGTGGGCGGGCAGCACCAGATGCGACGGCGCGTCGGCCAGCAGTTCGGTGATCTGCGGCGGCGGCGCCTCGCTGCGGGCCTTGGCAAACCACACATCGGCCATTTCATGGGTCCGGCCATCGTTGGTGGTGTAGCTGCCGACCAGGGCCACGGCATTGCCGTTGTCCAGGCGGTCCGATGTGGTGTGGCCCAGGCTCAGCGCGTCGATGCCCAGGTCGACCAGGCCGCGCAACTCGCCGATGTCGGTGATGCCGTCCTGGTTGGCATCCACCCACACCTTCAGCTCACCAAAGGCCTGGTCAGCCGCGCTGAGCTGGCCGTCGGCATTGCTGTCGAGGTCGGCCATCGCAGCGTAGCCGTGGCCGGCCCGGTGGCCGTTGGCCAGACGGGTGCCCACACCGAACAGCTCGCTGCCGTCGTTGATGCTGCCGTCGCGGTTGACATCGCGCACCAGCAGGCCGTCGCCCTGGCCCACCCAGCCGTACCGGCCGGTGGTGCCGGTGGCCGCCAGGTCGAACTGCACCCCCTGCTCGGCCGCCAGGGTCTTCACCCCGTTGCCGTCCAGGTCCAGGATGATCGGTGACAGGGCGTTGAAGGCGGTGAGCTGGGCGCCGCTCATCAGCGACTGGTCTTCGGTGGAAAAGGCCAATGCCTGGCCCATCGACATCGCCGAGATCGCCGACACCTGCAGGGCGCCGATGTGGTCGTTGGTCAGTGCCACGATCTGGTGGGTCTGCAGCGCAGCGGCCTGGGCATTGGTCAGCGACGAGATCTGCTCGTTGGTCAGTGCCGCGATGTCGGCCGTCTCCAGCCAGCGGATCTGCTGCGTCGTCAATGCTGCGAACTGCTGGGCCGTCAGGGCCTGCAGGTCGTCGCTGCCCAGGGCATTGATCTGCGCCTGTGTCATCACCCGGACCTGGCTGACCGTGAACTCCTGCAGGTCGCCGGCAGACAGTGCGCCGATGTCGGCCGATTCGATGGCACGCATCTGCGCGGTGCTGAGTGCGGCCACCTGCTCGGCGTTGAGCACCGCGATGTCGTTGGCGCTCATGGTGGCGATGTCGTCGCTGCCCAGGGCGCGCAGCTGGCCGTTGCTCATCAGCGCGAAGTCGCTGCTGTCCAGGGCCGCCACCTGGGCCACGGTCAGCGCATGGATCTGCAGCGTGCTCAGCGCCTGCACCTGGGTGTCGGTCAGCATCTGCAGGTCGGTCGTGGCCAGCGTCGCGATCTGCAGCGTGCTCAAGCCGCCGATCTGGGTCTCTGACAGCGACTGCAGCTGCGCGTCGCTCAGGCCGCCGATCTGCCGCGAGGTCAGCGCGCCGACCTGGGCCGCCGTGAGGGTGCCCAGGGCTTCCTCGCTCAGGCCGTTGATGTCGGCCGTCTCGATGGCCAGGCGCTGGTTGGCAGTCATGCCGGTGAGCTGTTCACCAGTGAGCGCGGCCAGGTCATCGGTGCCCCAGGCGGCCACGGCGCCGGTGCTGAAGGCCCGAACCTGGGCCACGCTGAGCCCGCTCAGGTCCTCGGCCAGCAGGTTGCTGGCCTGGTTGTTGGTCAGCGCCGCGATCTGGGCCGTGCCCAGCTGCTGGAACTGCGTCACGCTGAAGGCGTTCAGGTCGTTGGTGTCGAGCTGCGAGATCTGCAGTGTGCTCAGGCCCGACAGCTGGGTTTCGCTCAGCGCCTGCAGCTGCTCGCTCGACAACGCGCCCAGCTGGGTGGAGGTGAGCATGCCGATCTGCGGCGCGCCCAGGCCGGACAGGGCGTCGAGCCCGATGGCGCTGATGTCCGCCGTCTCGATGGCCCGCACCTGGGCGCTGGACAGCACCGCCAGCTGCGCACCGGTGAGGGTGGCGATGTCGGCGGAATCCATGGCGGTCAGCTGGCCGGTGCGCATGGCCGCCACCTGGGTGGCGCTCAGCGCCGCCAGGTCAGCAGCCTGCAGGTTGGCCACCTGGTTGTTGGTCAGCCCGGTGATCTGGGCCGCCGACAGGGCGCGGAACTGCTCTTCGCTGAACTGGTTCAGGTCATCGGTGGCCAGCGCTGCGAGCTGGGCCGTGCTCAGCCCGGTCAGCTGCTCATTGGTGAAGGCCTGCAGCTGCTCGGAGCCCAGGGCCCCCAGCTGCGGCAGGCTCAGTGCGGCCACCTGGGCGGCGGTCAGCGCAGAGAAGGCGCCGGCACCGATGGCGCCGATGTCGGCCGTCTCGATGGCGCGCACCTGCGCCGTCGACAGCGCTGCCAGCTGTTCACCGTTGAACACCGCCAGGTCGGCGCTGTCGAGCGCGGCGATCTGGCCGGTGCGCAGGGCGGCCATCTGGTTGGCGCTGAGCGCACCCAGGTCGTCGGTGTCCAGCCCGGCCACCTGGTTGTTCAGGAGGCCGGCGATCTGCGCCGTGCCCAGTGCCTGGATTTGCGTGGCAGTCAGCGTGTTCAGGTCGTCGGTCCCCATGGCCGCCAGCTGGGTGGTGCCGAGGCCGGCCAGCTGCTGGTCGGTGAAGGACTGCAGCTGGTCGGTGGCCAGCGCCGCCAGCTGGGCATTGGTCAGCGCGCCCATCTGGCTGGCCGTCAGGCTGCCCAGGCTGCCGATGCCGATGTTGTCGATGTCGGCTGTCTCGATGGCCTTGATCTGGTTGAGGGTCAGGCTGGCCAGCTGGTCGCCAGTCAGCAGGGCCAGCTCCTGCGAGCCCAGCGTGGCCAGCTGGGCGGTGGTCAGTGCGGCGATCTGGGTGCCGGTGAAGGCCTGCAGGTCGTCGCTGGCCAGGTTCAGCAGTTGCTCGGTGCCTAGCGCGGCGATCTGCCGCGTGGTCAGGCCTTGCAGCTGGCTGGCCACCAGGGTGTTCAGGTCGTCAC
>JARXAJ010000118.1 GCA_029865965.1 Aquabacterium sp. | reverse complement strand
CACTTCGCCTAGGTCGGACACGATGATGTCCAGCCCGTAGGCCATCACCGCGAAGATGGCGATCAGCACCGCCGCGCTGTAAGCCGCACCGCTGCCGCCGGCCAGCTGCGGCGCCAGGTACACCGCCACCGCGGTGGGCAGCAGGGCCCAGCGCTGCCAGGGCGTGCGGCGTGTGGGTGTGACGGTGCTGGCCATCAGTGCACCCCGCCGCCGGCGCCGGCTGCCAGCCCGCCGGGGCGCAGCACCAGCAGGGCGATCAGCGCCAGGAAGGCCGCCGCCGTGGTGTAGGCCGGTGACACCAGCGCGCCGAACAGCGCGGTGAACAGCCCCAGCGCCACGCCGGCCACATAGCTGCCCTTGACGCTGCCGATGCCACCGAACACCACCACGACGAAGGTCATGATCACCTCGTCGAAGCCCATCGAGGTGAGGATGGGCGTGCGTGGCGCCACCATGCCGGCGGCAAAGGCCACCGCCGCGCCTTCAAAGGCGAACACGCCGTAGTACACCCGGCGCACATTCACGCCGCTCAACTGGGCCAGCTTCGGGTCTTCGGCCACCATGCGCACCAGGCGGCCGATGCGGGTGCCGTCGAGCAGCCAGCGCAGCCCCAGGAACACCGCGATGGTGGCGACGATGATGGCCAGGTCCTGGCCGGTGATCCACAGCTCGCCCAGCGTGATTTCCTGGCGCGACAGCGCGGTGTCGAGGATCTGCCCGGTGCTGCCGAACACCAGCGCCGCCGCGCCGTGGATCACGTAGCCGAAGCCCAGCGTCATGATCATGATCGACACCAGGTTCTGCTCGAAGGTGGCGCGCAGCATCACCCGCTGCATGCCCGCGCCCAGCAGCGCGCCGCAGGCCATGGCGATCGGCAGGGCCAGCGCATAGGGCACGCCGGCCTTGACCACCGCCCACCAGGTGACAAAGGCGCCCAGCATGTACATCTGGCCGTGGCCGAAGTTGACCAGCCGGGCCACGCCCAGCAGCAACGTCCAGCCGATGGCGACCAGCGCATAGGCATGGCCCATGACCAGCCCGTTGAGCACTTGCTGCAAGAGATTCATGGTGCGGTATGCGCGCCGGCGGTGGCGCCCAGGTAAGCCTCTGCTATGCGCGGGTCGTTGCCGACGGCCTGGGCCGGGCCTTCGAGCACCATGCGCCCGCGCTCGATCAGCACCAGGCGGTCGACCACCTCCATCGCGGCGCGCACGTTCTGTTCCACCACCAGGATGGCCAGGCCACCCTGGGCCAGGGTGCGCAGGGTCTGCAGCACCTGGTCGACCAGCTTGGGCGCCAGGCCGATGGACGGCTCGTCCAGCAGCAGGGCCTTGGGGCCCATCATCAAGGCGCGGCCGATGCCCAGCATCTGCCGTTCACCACCCGACAACTGCGCGCCCAGGTGCTGGCGGCGTTCCTTCAGGCGGGGGAACAGGTCGTACACCTCGTCGCGGCTGTAGAGGCGGCGGCCCGGCTCGGTGGGCGGCTCCTGGCTGCGCGACAGGTTCTCTTCGACGTTCATCTGGGCAAACACCAGCTTGCCCTCGGGCACCAGCAGCAGGCCGGCACGCACCCGCTGGTGGGTGGGCCAGGCGTCGATGCGCACACCGCCCAGTTCCACCTGGCCGGCCAGCCGCGGCGCCCCGCGTGACCAGCCGAGCAGGGCGTTGACCAGGGTGGATTTGCCCGCGCCGTTGGCACCGACCACGCCCACCACCTCGCCGGCGGCCAGGTCGAGTGCCGTCAGGTCCAGCGCCAGGTTGCCGGCGTAGCTGGCCTGCAAGCCGCGAACCCGAAGGACGGGTGCTGCGCTGCTCATGCGGCTTTGCCCAGGTAGGCTTCCAAGACACGCGGGTCACGCTGCACCTCGGCCGGCGTGCCGTAGGCCAGGCGCCGGCCCAGGTCCAGCACGCAGATGCGGTCGGCCACCGCCATGATCAGGTCCATGTGGTGCTCGATCACGACCAGGGCCACACCGTCGCGCTTCAGGCTTTGCAGCAGCTGCACCAGGCGCTCCATGTCGTCGCCGCCCAGGCCGGCGGCGGGCTCGTCGAGCAGCAGCACCTTCGCGCCGTCGCCAAAGGCCAGCGCGATCGACAGCATGCGCTGCACGCCATACGGCGTTTCCTTGGGCTTGAGGTCGTGGTAGGCCGCAGGGATGCCAAAGCGCTGCAGCTGTTGCCCCGCGAAGTCTTGCGCGGCGGCCCGGCGCCGCGCTGCCGCCAGCGGGCGGAACACGCTGCCGGCCAGCCCGGCATGGGCGCGCTGGCCCAGCACGGCCACCAGGTTGTCGCGCACGCTCAGGTCTTCGAAGAAAGCGTTCTGCTGGAAGGCGCGCTTCAGCCCCAGCGCGGCCAGGCCGTGGGCCGGCATGGCGGTCACATCCTGGCCGGCCAGCTGCACGCGGCCCTGGCGTGGCACCAGGGCGGTGGTGGCTTCGTAGCAGGTGCTCTTGCCGGCGCCGTTGGGCCCGATGATGCCCAGCAGCTCACCGCCGTGCACCGCCCAGCTCACGTCGTCCAGCGCCACCAGGGCGCCGTAGCGCACGCCCAGGCCGTCGACCTGCAGCGCAGGGGTGGCAGCAGGCATCAAGGACTGACGACGATCTTCTTGTCTTGCACGGTGAACAGGTAGTGCTTCGACCCCAGCTGGCCGTTGGGCTCGAAGGTGATGTCGCCCATCACCGTGCCCTTGAAGCTGCCGCCACGGATGCGCTTGGCAATCGCCGCGCGGTCCAGCGTCTTCAGCTCGTTGGCGGCCATGGCCCACACCTGCAGCGCCGTGGCGCCCAGGGCCATGAACTTGTCGGGCGTGTACTTGAACATCTCCTGGCTCTTGGCCACGAACTTCAGGTTGGCCGGGTTGGACGCAAACGGCTCCACCTGCGGAAAGTAGATGTCGGCGCCGATCAGGCCGTTGGCGGCATCACCCGCCACCTCGATCACGCTGGGCGCCACCGTGCCCACCGCCGCGACAAACTTGCCCGGCAGGCGGGATTGGCGCGCCTGGCGGATGGTGGCCGGCATGCCCAGGCCTTCATTGGCGTTGATGGCCACGGTGATGTCGGGCTTGGCCGCCACCACGTTGGTCATGGCCACGCGGAAATCAGCCTGCGCAAACGGAAACTTCTCCTCGGCCACCTTCTCGTAGGCCCAGTTCAGCTTCTTCAGCTCGTTCTCGATCGAGGCCTGGGCGCCGTTGCCGTAAGCGTCGTTTTGCGTCAGGAAGGCGATGCGCTTGGCCTTGGCGTTGTTGGCGATGTAGTTGGCGATCACCGCGCCATCTTGCGAGTTGCTGCTGTTGAGCCGCACCGCCATCGGGTTGGCTTCGCCCGACAGGATGACGTCGGCCTTGCTGATCGCGGTGATGTCGAGGATGCCGGCGCGCGCCAGCACCGGCTGCATGGCCAGCGTGACCGGGCTGTTCCAGCCCTCGATCACCACCGCCACGCCGGCGGTGGCCAGCTCGGTGGCACGCGACACGCCCACGGCGGGCGTGGATTCATCGTCGCGCGACACGATCTCGATCTTGCGGCCGAGCACGCCACCGGCGTCGTTGATCATGGCGGCCATCACGTTGATGGCGTTGGTGACATGCTGGCCCTGCGGCCCGGCCCCGCCCGACAGCGGCAGGATCACGCCCACCTTCACCGTGCCCTGCGCGGCCGCCCCGGTTGAGAGGGCCAGCGACAAACCCAGCGTGCAGGCCGCCGTCAAGGTGCGAATCAGCTTCATCGTGTGTCTCCTGTATGGGGTGCGCACGGCGCTGCTGCGCCGGGATTGGCAAGACAGTACCACCCGGTATGTTGCAGCGTCAATGCGGTCAGCACCGAGGCGGCAGATGTCGTTTCTGTCCTGCAAGAGACAGCCCGAACGCCGTGTGCGGGCATGCTGCCTGGGCGGTGATACCAGCCGGTACGCCGCATGTCGCCACCCTCTTGAAGTCGACCAGGCAAGCACCCATGGCGGATCACATTGCAAGGCCGGCGCGGCCATGACCGCGCGCAAGGTGCTGGTGCTGGGCGCCCTGGGCATGGTGGGCCGCGCTGCGATGCAGCGCTTTGCCGGCCGCAGCGGGTTGCAGGCTGTGGGCCTGGCACGGCGTGCGGCCGACTTTGCGCCCGATGCCATCTGGCTGCAGGCCGACCTGCGCGATGCCGGCGCCGCGCGCGCCGCGCTGGCCCCGCACCGCGACGTGACCCATGTCGTCTATGCCGCCCTGAACGAGCAGCCCAACCTGGTGCAGGGCTGGCGCAGCGCCGACAACATGGCGCTGAACACCCGCATGCTGGCCAACACCCTGGACGCGCTGGACGGCCCGGGGGGTGGCCAGTTGCAGCACATCACCCTGCTGCAGGGCACCAAGGCCTACGGCGTGCACACCGGCCGGGCCATGCCGGTGCCCGCGCGTGAGCACGACGCGCTGCGCGACCATGTCAACTTCTACTTCGACCAGCAAGACCTGGTGGCCGACCGCGCGGCGCGCGCCGGTTTTGCCTGGACCATCTTCCGCCCGCAGATCGTGCTGGGCCTGGCGGTGGGCAGCGCGATGAACCCGGTGGCGGCGCTGGGCGCCTATGCCGTGCTGTGCCGTGAGCGCGGCCTGCCGCTGACCTATCCCGGCCACCCCCACCTGCTGACCGAATGCACCGATGCCCGCCTGATCGCCGAAGCCATCGAATGGGCCTGGGGCGCGCCGCAGGCGCATGGCGAGGCCTTCAACATCAGCAACGGCGACGTGATCCTGTGGCCCACGCTGTTCCCCCGCATGGCGGCGCACTTCGGCATGGCGCTGGGTGAGCCCGCGCCGCAGCGGCTGCGCGACACCATGCCGCCGCTGGCGGGGCTGTGGCAGCAGATCGCGCAGCGCGACGGCCTGCGGGTGGCCGATCTGGACGCGCTGATCGGCCTGTCATGGCAATACGCCGACACCAACTTTGCGGCGCAACGGCCGCTGGCGGTGCCACCCATCGTGTCGACCATCAAGCTGCGGCAGGCGGGGTTCGCCAGTTGCATCGACACCGAGGCGTGCATCCTGCAGCACCTGCAGGCGATGCAGGCGCAGGGTTACCTGCCGGCTTGACGCGATGGACTGCCGGGCCGCGCGCGGCGCCGCTGTCAGCGGCGCACCGCTTCAGTCGGCCTTGATGTTCAACCGCCTGATCAGGTCGCCCCACAGCTGCGCCTGCTCCAGCGTGGTGGCGCGCAGGTCGGCCGGGCTGCCTGATTTCGCCTCGTTGCCGATCTTGCGCATCGCCTCGCCGAAGCTGGACGATGTGGTGATCTTGCGCAGGGCCGCATTCAGCTTGTCGATCACCGGCCTGGGCGTGCCCGCCGGGGCGAACACCGCAAACCAGGTTTCACCCATCACCGACGGGTAGCCCAGCTCGCGGAAGGTGGGCACGTCGGGCAGCAGCGGCAGGCGCTCGGTGCTCAGCACCGCCAGCGCGCGGTACTGGCCGGCGTTGACGTTGGGCACCGCACTGGTCAGCGCCTCGACGTTGGAGTCGATCACGCCGGCCAGCATGTCCATCGTGGCCGGTGCCGCGCCCTTGTAGTGCACCTGGGTCAGCTTCACCTCCAGCCCGGTGGCGATCAGCTCGCCCAGCAGGTGCACCATGCTGCCCTGGCCGTTGGTGGCGTTGTTCACCTTGCCCGGGTTGGCCTTGGCATAGGCAGCGAATTCCTTGATCGTCTTCGCCGGAAAATCCTTCTTCACCACGAATGCAAACGGCACCGTGGCCACCGGCGCGACCGGCTCGAAGTCATCGAGCTTGTAGGCCAGCTTGTCGTTGAAGTTGGGGTTCACCGTGAAGGTGGTGCCGGCCGACAGCAGGACGGTGTATCCATCCTTGGGCGCCCGCGCCACAAAGCTGGCGCCAATGGCGGTGGCCGCGCCGGCCTTGTTCTCGACGACGAAGGTCTGGCCCAGTTCGTCCTTCAGGCGCTGCGCCAGCAGGCGGCCGATCACGTCGCTGGTGCCACCGGGCGGGTAAGGCACCACCAGGGTCACCGGCCTGGCCGGCCAGGGGTCCTGGGCCAGGGCCCAGCCGGGTGCCAGTGCGATCAGGCCGGCCAGGGCCAGCTGCTTCCATCGGGTCATCGTGTCGGTCTCCTGTGGTGGTGGGGGCACCAGCGGCGCCTGCCGCGTGGTGCCCCCACCG
>JARXAJ010000302.1 GCA_029865965.1 Aquabacterium sp. | reverse complement strand
GCCCTGGCCCTGCAGCAGCGCATAGTCAGCCACATCGGCGGGTGCAAGTTGCAGCCGCAACAGGTCCTGCGGCTGTGGTGTGGTGGGCACGGCGCAATGCGGGCAGACGGTCCGGATCAGGCGCTGCGCCCAGATGCCGTTGAGCGCCGAGACAAAGGCATACGGGTCGATGCCCATGTGGCCAAAGCGCCCGAACACATCGAACACGTTGTTGGCATGCACCGTGGTCAGCACCAGGTGGCCGGTCAGCGCGGACTGCACCGCGATCTCGGCGGTCTCGCGGTCGCGGATCTCACCGATCATGATCTTGTCCGGGTCGTGGCGCAGGATGGAGCGCAGGCCGCGCGCAAAGGTCAGCCCCTTCTTCTCATTGACGGGGATCTGCAGGATGCCGGCGAGCTGGTACTCCACCGGATCCTCGATGGTGATGATCTTGTCGCGGCCGTCGTGGATCTCGGTCAGCGCCGCGTACAGGGTGGTGGTCTTGCCCGAGCCGGTCGGGCCTGTCACCAACAGCATGCCGTGGGGTTCGGTGATCAGGTTGCGCAACGACACCAGGGCGGGGGCATCGAAGCCGAGTGCCTCCAGGCGCAAGGCCCCGTGGGCAGCAACCATGGCGCGCTTGTCGAGCACACGGATCACCGCATCCTCACCGTGGATGCTGGGCATGATCGACACCCGCAGATCGACATCGCGGTCGCCGAGCTCGACCCGGAAGCTGCCGTCCTGGGGCACCCGGCGCTCGGAGATGTCCAACTCGGCGAGCACCTTCAGTCGCGAGATCACATGCTCGGCGCCCTCCACACCGCTGCTGGCGCCGGCATGGTCGAGCACGCCGTCGATGCGGTATTTGATCGCCAGGCCACCGGCAGTGGCCTCCAGGTGGATGTCGGACGCACCCACCCGCAAGGCATCGTAGAGCGTGGAGTTCAGCAGCTTGATGGCCGGGCTGACCGCATCGGTGACCGACGCAAAGGTCAGCACGGTGGCCGGCCTGCCCTCGCGCTGGACCGACGCGCCCGGGTCCACCTGCGCAGACAAGGTGCGCATGGCGGCTTCCTGCTGCGTCAGGTAGGCCTGGATGTCGGCCGGCAGCGCCAGGCCCTGGCGCACGGGCGCGCCGGCCAGGTGGCCCATCCAGGTCAGCAGGTCGGTGTCGAAGGGATCGGCCAGCACAGCGGTCAGGGCGCCATGCGCATCGCGCAGCAGGGCGCAGTTGCGCTGCAGGGCCTTGGACAGCGGCAACAGGTCGAACGCGCCATTGGCTGCCAGCATGTCGGCGGTCTCGACCACAGGCATGGCAAACAGCCTGGCTGCCAACGCCAGCAGGGTGCGCGGCTCCTGGCTGGTGAGCGCCTGCAACTCGGTGAAGAAGGGCCGGCCCGACGCCTTGGCCAGTTGGCGCGCCAGCTGCATGGCAGCGGGCAGTTCGGTGACGTGCTGTGACTGGTTCATGTGGTCAGCCCGCATGTCACATGCCGCCGGCGAGGTCGAAGATCGGCAGGTACAGCATCACCACGATGACGCCCACCAGCAGCCCGATGAAGGCCATCAACAGCGGCTCGAAACTGCGGGTGAAGCGTTCGATCCAGCGGCTGACCTCGTCGTCGTGGAAGGCGGCGGACTGCATCAACATGGCGCCCAGGTTGCCGGTGCGCTCGCCCACCCGCAACAGGCGCAGAGAGATCGGCGTGCTCAGGCCTTGCGCTTCCAGCGCGGCCGACAGCGGCGTGCCGGCCTCGACCATGGCCAGCGCCGCTGCCAGCCGCCGGCCCAGCGCGGGTGCGGCCACCGACCGCATGGTGCGCAGTGCGGAGGCGACCGGGATGCCGCCTTCGATGAGCATGCCCAGCGTGAGCAGCAAGCGTGACAGTTCAAACACCCTCACCCGCTCCGCCATGCCGGGCAGCAGCCCCAACAGCGCCGCAGCGCCACGCGTCTGCACGGCGTGCCGCAACGACACCGCCACCGCCACCAGGCAGGCCAGTGCCGCCAGACCCGCCGGCAGTGCGTGACGGCCCAGGGCCTGGCCGGCCGTGAGCATCAGCTGCGACAGCCAGGGCAGGCTGCGCCCGGTGTCCTGGTAGACCTCGGCAAAGCGCGGCACCACATAGGCCACCAGGAACAACGTGACCGCGGCGCCCACGCCCAACAGGATCGCCGGATAGATCAAGGCGTTGACCGTCTTGGTGCGCACCGCCAACAGACGCTGCTCGTACTCCACGAAGCGCGTAAGCGCCCGAGGCAGGTCGCTGGTGCCTTCGGCGGCGCGGATGATGCCCACGTACAGCGGCGGGAACACGGCGGCTTGCGCCGCCAGGGCGGCCGAGAAGCGCAGGCCCTCGCGCAGGCTGGCCAACAGCCCGGACAGCACCTCCCGGCTGGCTGGCTGCGCCTGCTTTTCCAGCAAACCCTCCAAGGCCTCGGCGATGCCCAGGCCGGCATTGAGCAGCAGACACAGCTCCTGGCTGAACAGCATCAAGGCGAAGCGCGGCCGCCTGCCATCGCCCCTGTCACGCCAGGCCGGTGTTGCCTGCGCGGGCAGTACCGTGCCCGGGCGCAGCCCGCGGGCTTGCACCTGCGCGCGTGCGGCAGCGGCATCACTCGCCTCGATCGACAGGCGGTGCAGGCGGTTGTCGGCAGCCAGCGCCAGGACATCAAAGCGCATGAGGCGGCTTAGTTGACGATGTCGGCAGCATCGCCACTGCCACCTGGCTGGCCGTCCCGGCCCAGCGAAAACAGATCGAATGCACTGCGGCTGCCGGGCATGCGGTAGATGTAGTTACGGCCCCAAGGGTCCGCAGGCACGGCCTTCTTGGTCAGGTACGGGCCGTTCCATTTGCCGGCACCACCCGCCGGCGGCTCCAGCAGCGCGGCCAACCCTTCGTCACTGCTGGGGTAGCGCCCCATGTCGAGGCGGAATGTGTCCAGTGCCTTGGACAGGCCGTCGATCTGCGCCTTGGCCAGGGTCGCCTCCGACTTGCCGATCTGGGCGAAGTATTTCGGTCCGACATAGCTGGCCAGCAGGCCGATGATGACCATGACGACCAGCAGTTCCAGCAGCGTGAAGCCACGCCCTGCGATTCGTGCCCCCGGCAACAGACGCAGGCCGGCCCGGCTGCATAGTGTCACCATTCAAAGCCCTCGGCAAAGTTGCGCAGCATGCGTGCCCAACTGTCCAGTTCTGATTGCTGGGCACGCCGTGTGCGCGCATTGCGCTCGCGCTCGGCGCTGCCGGGGGCCACAGTGTTTGCAGATGGAGGCACCGCCGCCGGGGTGGCCGCCTCCGCAGCGGCTTGGCGCAGGGCTGTGTCGCGGCGCGCCAGGCGCACAGGCCCGTATTGCTGCGCGTCCAGCAGATCACGCATCTCCTCCAGCCGATTCTCGACAGCCACGCGGGCCAGCTGGGTGACAGGCTCGCGGCCCATCGGCGAGGCCGGCCCTGCGGCCGTATCGCCGCTCAACAGGATGTTGCCAAGGCGGTAGAGCCTGTCGTTCTTGTCGCTGCAGTCGGCTAGCGCAGCGCTGCGTTGGACCAGCGTGGCGTCAGCCTGCCGGCGCGCCGCCTCTGACTGGCCCCAGACCGTGTTGACACGCAGCAACTGCGCATCCCGCTCGGACAGCGACGCCGTCAGCGCCGACAACTTGGTCTCAGCCGCCGCCAACTGGGCCTCCAGCGCCGCCTTCTCGGTCGCAGCCGCCTGCAGGGCCTTGTCGGTCTGCCCTTGCCGCTGGACGGCCGCAGCGGCCTGTCGCTGGGATTGCACCACCCTGGACTGCGCCGCCTTGACCTGGTCGTCCAGGGCTGACCGCTCCTGCGCCAGCCGGCCCTTGTCGGACTCGGCAGCGCGCAGGCGCTGCTGCAGCGCCCGCAGCTGCTCCTTGCCGTCCTTGTCCGCCGCCACCGCCGGTGTCAACAGCAGCGGCGCCACCAGCGCCAGCACCACCCACCCCCATGTCGCGTTGCGCATGTCAGCCACCCTGGTCAGAAGCGTGCGTTGAGCTCAAGCTGCAGCGTGTCCACGCTGAAGGTGGTCCGCGGACCCACACCGTTCTGCAACGGCACCATGGACTCGGCCAGGTTCGACGACATCCATCGTGCCGACAGCCAGGCGTTCTTGGCGAAACTCCAGTTGCCGCCCAGCGTGAAGCCCTTGTTGTTCGTGCCGCCGCGTCCGAAGTCCGAATTGGTGAAGGCGTCGAGCACCGCGTCGCTGCCGAGGCGCCGGTAGCCCAGTGATACGTTCCAGTCGCCCGCCTGGCGCATCACCGGCATGCCCAACTGCACCTTGGCGAGGTAGCCCACACCACTGCCGTCGGACACTGACAGGCCCGTCCGGCGCTTGACTTCATCGCGGCTGAACGCCAGGTTGCGCACGATGTCGCCGGTGAAGACCACATGGACCGGGTCGAACAAGGCCAGGTCCAGTGAAGCTGTCAGGTCCAGTTCGCGAAAGCCCGATGCCAACCCCCAATTTGTGGCTTCATCGCCGGCCAGGTCGCTGTTGATGCGGAACAGGGTGTTACCGCGCTGCCGGTATGCGGCGCCGTACTCCGAGCGAACCGCATAGTCAGGCACCCGGCTCTTGTCGAGGGTGGTCTCCTTGACGCCTTCGATGCCAGCGTAGTTGTAGAGCGCCACAGCCAGCTTCAGACGGTTGGCGCGCTGGCCGAACTGCCAGTTGACGCCGCCCTGCAGCGCAGTCAGGCTGCGCCGGCCGGATTGCCCCGGCGACTGAAACGCCAACGGAAACCAGCCGGCCGTCGCAAAGCCTTCCCATTGGTTGCCAACCGGTGTCTGGAAGGACGCGGCAAAGCCTTCGAAGTTCAGGTCGTCGGCCCACACCAGATCGGTGCCCACAAAGGGGTTGGCCATGCGGCCGCCGCTCAGGCGCAGCCCCTTCAGGGGATTCAGCTCCGCATAGGCCTTGTCCACCACCAACGCATACTTGTTGAAGAAACCGGGGCCCTGGTTGCTGCCCGTGGCCATGGTCTGGTTGGTCGAGGTGGGCCCGGTCACGCCGCCGGTGGACAAGGTGATCCCCGCCGCCACCGTCTCGGTGACCGCCACCTTGAAGCCCAGCCGGGCGCGCAACCGGGTGCGCTCCAGGCCCTGCTGCGTGTTGATGTTCGGGTCGGCCCAAAGGTCTGCCGCCCTTGTCAGATCCCGCTGGCCGTCTCGATAGGTCGTGGCAGGGCTGTTATCGGCCCCTTGCCGGATGGCCTCGGCGCGCAGGCGCACGTCTCCAGAAATCTGCAGCCGGCCGCCTGCCTCGGTCAGGCCCAGCCCGCCCGAGCCCGCCGCGCCGCGGGTGCTGGCCAGCACATCGGCGGTGATCTGCTCGCGCATCTGGCTGCGGATGGCTTCGGGCACATAAGGCACACGCACGATCTTTTTGCCGTCGGGGCCGATCTCCCCCGACGGCGGTGCCGCCAGCTGCACATCGGCCGCGCGCTGCGCGTCACGCATCATGGCGTCGGCCTGGCTGCGGGACATGACGCCGTTCTTGACCAGGGTGCCGATCAGGCTGAGCAGCGTGGCGCGCATCTTCTCGAGGTCCTCTCGTTCCTGGGCCTGGGCTGTCATTGGGCCGGCCATCAGCCCGGCGAGCAGCAGGGCCACGAGTCGCGCGCTGGGCAGCGCAATAGGGGAGCGTTTCACGGTCGTTTCATTCCTGGATAAAAAAAAGGGATGGCGGCATCAGCTGCCGGCACTGATGCGCAGGCGCAATGGCTGCGGCATGTTGTTGGGCAGGCCCTGAGACAGCGCAGGAAGCGATGCCAAGGCCTGCGACACAGCCTCGTCGGTGTCCGTATCGCCACTGCTGCCCACCAGTTCGAACCGGCTCACAGCACCGCTGCCACTGACCCACAGATGCACTTCCAGTGCATAGCGGCGTCGGCGCACATTGGCGTTTTTGTTGAGGAAACGCTGCAGCTCGCCTTTCGCGAGATTCATGTAGTTGGCATACGGGTCGAACATGGCCGGCCGCTCGCCACCACCGCCAGTGCCGGTGCCCGACGCCCTGCCCGCACCGATCTTGCTGATGTCCTCGCTGGTCACCTTGCCGGCGCCAAAGGCGCTGGGGCCGCTGCCCGCAGCCCCTTCCATCTTCAGGTCCTGGGACGGCGGCGGCGCATCCTGCTTGCGCTCGGGCTGGGCCAGCTTCATCTCCTTCTGTTCCTTGGGCGGGTCGGGCTTCTTCTCGAACTTGGGCGGCGGCGGCGGTGGCGGTGGCGGCGGTGCTGCGGGGGTGACCAGGGTGATCTTCGGAGCCTTTTTTTCGGCGCCGGGCTTGCCCATGCCCTTCACCAGGTAGACCCCTGCAACCAGCAGGGCCAGCAACGCAATGGCCGCCAGGGTGAAGAACCAACGCCGGTTCATTCAGGTCCCGATCCGTGCGGTGACCAGACCGACATTGGTGATGTTCAGCCGCGCAGCCAGATCGATCAGCTCGACAACCATCGCGTAATAGGCCTGTGGATCGCCCTTGATCACGATGGGCATTGCCGGGTCGCGGGCTCTGGCCTGCTGCAGACGCTGTTCCAGCTCGGCCATCTCGACTGCGGCCCCGTTCAGCAACAGGCGTCCATCCGCCTGGATCTGGATGATCCGCACTTCCTTCTTCTCGGTCGACGGCTTGTTGCTGGGTTTGGGCAGGTCGATCTTCAGGCCCTGCACCGACGCGGTGGTCATCAGGATGAAGATCACCAGCAGCACATAGGCCAGATCCAGCATCGGGGTGACATTGATGGTGTCGTACGGCTTGGCTTCGCTCTGGACTTGCATGTCAGTTCCGCACGGCCGTTCCAAAGGAACTGACTTCCCCCTCGGGGGGAAACGAGCGCAGCGAGTCAGGGGGCTGTTTCATCTCAGACCACCCGCCGCGTGACCAGGCCAATGTCGGTGATGTCCACCCGCTTCAGGATCTCGAGCACCTGCATCACCTTCAGGTACTGGGCACGGGCGTCGCCCTTGATGACGATGGGCTGCGACGGATAGACCGCCTTGAGCTGCTGCAGGCGTGTCTCGAGCTGCTCCATGGTGACCGGGTAGGCATCCAGATAGACATCCCCGGCCTCGGACACCGTGATCGCCTTGAGATGCGACTTGGCCAGCGCCGCGCCCATCTTGGCCCGCGGCTCGTTGACCCGCACGCCCTGCACCGAGGCCGTGGTCATGATGATGAAGATGACCAGCAACACATACGCCAGGTCAAGCATGGGCGTGACATTGATGTCGTCGAAAGGGGCGTTGTCGTCTTGAACGTGCATGGCTCAGCCCGCCGTCAGTCCGTGTACATCTCGGCCGACTTGGTCACGAACTCATCGACGAAGACCTGGGTGTTGCCCGACAGGTTCTTGATCTGGCTGGCCAGCCAGTTGTAGCCAAAAAGTGCGGGGATGGCGACGGCCAGCCCGGCCACCGTGGCCACCAGAGCCGCGGCGATGCCCGGCGCGATCGAGTTGACGTTGACCTCGCCCGCTGCTGCGATCGCGGCAAAGGTGATCATCACGCCCACCACGGTGCCCAGCAGGCCAAGGAACGGGCCACCTGAGATGGCGATGGTCAGCAGCACGATGCCGCTGTTGAAGCGCTGGTTCTCGCGCATCATGGCGGCGTCCAGCGAAGCACGGATCGCCTGCAGCCCGGCATTGCCCAGACGCCGCGGCCGGCCGGCCTGGTCCAACACGTCGAACCGTTGCGCCACCTCCGACAAGCCGATTGCGTAAAGCCGGTACACCGATGACCGGGCGCTTTGCGGATCCTGCTGGACCGCCGCGATGTCGGCATGGCCTGGCGTCAGCAAGGCAAGGCTCTTGGCCTTGAAGGTGGCCAGGAAGACCTCATTGGCACGGCCTGCGGTGCGCAACATCGCCGCCTTGCTGACCATCACGTAGACGCTGACGACTGCCATCACGGCCAGCAGGGCGATCACGATCCAGCCGTCGAGCGTCACCGAGCCGATCAGGATGGCGAAGTACGAGACCTCGGCTGCGGCGTCAGCGTCCTCGTCGGCGGCGACCAGCGGGGAGTCGGCCGCCTGGCCCAGTGCCTGAAGGCTGACATGCGCAGCCGAGCGGCCGGCTGCCAGCAGCGTCACCTCGTCGAGCTCACCTCGGAATCCGCGGCCGAGTTGGGCATCGCTGCTGAGGTCGGTGAGCGCCAGGTTGCCAGTCCCGGCTTCGACTCCGTCGATGTACAGCGTGGCCTTGCCCGCATTGGCCACCACCGCGACGTGCTGCCAAACCGCCGGCTTGAGCGCCTGGCCGGCACGGACCGCGCTGCTGCCCACGGCGACCTCCAGGATGCCGGCGCTCAGGCCGATGCGCAGACCCGCGCCGGCAGCCGGCATAGCCAGCAAGCTGGCAGCGGCACCTCCACTGTCGGCCGGCTTGACCCAGGCGCTGAAGGTGAAGCCACTGCTGGCCGCCAGCTTCAGCGAGGGCGATGCGGCCAGCGAAATGCCGGCACCGCCGTCCAGGGAAACGGCCGGGCCGATCGGCCCGGCGGCCACGGCCTTGGCCGTGCTGCGGCTGGCCGAGTTGCCGTTGGCCGTGCTGTCCTTGACCCCATCGGCCTGCGCGAAGTGAAAGTTGAACACCGCGACTGGGTCGTACACCGCCCGGACATCGGCCGCGGCAGCGGGCTTGTCCTTGCCCCAGGTCATCACCAGCACCGTCTTGGCGTTGGCGGCCACCTTGGGCAGCATGACCCACACGTTGGCCAATTCACTGACGGTGTCGAAGTTCTCGATCTGTGCCGCCAGCGGCGTCTTGCCATCGGCGGCAAAGAACTGCAGATCCGAACCGTCCGGCTTGGCCTCGGTAAAACTGAAGTTGCCGCTGTGCAGCCGCACAAGCACCGGCACCTGAGCCAGATCCTCCTGGATCGGGACCCCCGTCGCGGTGGTGTCGATGGCAAGTTTTTTGCTGGCGGCGCCCTCGGCCGCTGCGGCGGGAGGTGCACAGTGCAGCAGCGCCAGGGTCAGCAAGGTGCCGAACAAGCGGCGCATGAAGGCGTGCCGGGTCATGGGGCTCCGTCCGTTGGTGTGGGTCATCGCTGCTTCCTTTTCTTCTTTTGTTCGTCGCTCTCGGCGGCCGTGTCGGCTTCGGCATCACCGAAGCCGAGGGCGTCGATGGTCAGTGCCAGCGCTGTGGCAGCCGCCGACGGGTTGGCTGCCGCCTTGGCCGCGTCATCAGACTTCGCCCCGGCATTGGCCGGGGCAGCGATGGCACCCATGGACGGCGCAGCCACCGCCACTTGGGCGCCGGCGATCGAGCCGCCCGCCGAGATGTTGGTGGCGTTCAGCACCAGGGGCGCCACCACCAGCACCGAGCCGCTGGATCGCACGCCGGCATCGCCGGCATCGAACACTCCGCGTGGCGCGATGGCGAACACATCGCCCGGCGCCGCATCGGCACGGGTCTTGAGCGTTGCGATGCCCGAGCCGCTGATCGAACTGGCCACATCGACCGTCACCCGGCCGTCCTTGTCCACGGTGATCAGCGGCGGCGGTGCCGATGCGGCGGTCTTGGCCCCCTTGCCGGCATCGATGTCGGCCTGCTGGGACACCAGGGTAATGTCGCCGCCGCCCAGGGTGAAGACACGCCCCTTGTTGACCAGAAAGTCCTGGCGCACCAGGCCCTGGATGGCGCCGCCGCGCACGGTGAAGATGCCGGTGTCGGACTCCGAAGGCTTCTGGCTGTTGCCGGCCGTCAGCCCGGCGAAGACGGAACCAGCCGGCGCATACAAGGCGATAGCGCCACCCTGCTCCGTCTTGAACTGGCTGCCGAAGTTCGAGATGTCGCCGCCGCCGGATGCAGCGGCCTGCGGGAACAGGCTGCTGATGAGTGTGTCGAAGGACCGCAGGCTGCTGTCGATGACCTGGCCATCCGCCGTCTTCTGGCCCAGCTTGCCGGTCTCGACCAGCAGGGCGAAGAAGCGCGCGTCGAGCTGGCCCGTGTCCCGGCTGGCCAGGGCGGCGGTCAAAGCCTCGGCCCGTTGGCCGGTGCGTGCGGCGATGTCGGGATGGTCGACCAGGTACTGCGACTGCGCCGCAGCGGGCAGCGCCCTGAACGCGGCCCAGACCTGCTCGGTGGGCGGCTTGTCGGCCGACAGCGCGTCCGGCGCAGCCTGCGCCCGCACGTAGGCAGCCAGGGCTGCCACGTCGGCTGGGGTGCCCAGGTCGGCGGCCGAGCCATAGCCCTTGGCGAATGCCACGAAGCCAGCGTAGTCCGGGGCTTGGCCGCCCGCCACCACGCGGATCGCCGCGCCCCCGTCGGGCAGGTAGACGTTGTCGAGGTTGCCGCGCGTGACCACGCCATTGCCATTACCGAGGTCCACGTGGCGACCGGCGCTCAGCAGCAGCTGGCCTGGCCCCCCCACCACATGGGCGACCGTGCTCGGAAAGCCGCCCAGGCCGGTGGACTGCGTGCTGTCGATCACATCGCGGCCGGCCAGCAGCACGGTCTGGTCAGTGCTGGCCAGGTGCTGGATGCGCAGGCCGAGGTCGACGATGTCGCGTCCGGCGCTGACCAGGGCCGCCTTGGGCAGGGCCAGCGAGACGGCCGCGCCGGGGTCGCCCAACACGTCACCCATGACGGCCGTCAACCTGGCCGGCATGGCATCCGTGCTGTGCAGGCCGGGCGCAGCGTGGGCCTCCAGCGCTGTCGACGTGCCGGCGAGGATCTCCAGGTCGGCCTTGGCCAGCACACGGGGCGCGGCTGCGGTCGACATGGCCGCAGGGTCGTTGTCGAGCATGCGCAGCGGGCCGCCGCTGCCGTTCTGCAGCCGCACCGAGCCGGCCGCCGTCAACGCCAGCTGGCCCGCTGATGCCGGGCTCAGCGTCACGCCATTGGCCAGGATGACATCACCCCCCATGGCCGCGGCCTGCAAGGTGGGCGGCAGCAGCGTATAGAGGTTGGCAAAGCCGCCTGCGCTGGAAAGGTTCTGGAACCGGTTGGGGATCTCGTTGCGGCCCGCGTCGGCCAGAGCGCTGGCGTCTGCCGACAGTTGCACATCGCCGCCCAGCGACGTCAGCTGCACCGACGTGCCAGCGGCGTAGGTGCTGAAGTTGCTGAACTGCGCGAAGGTCGTGCGGAAGGCTGCCTTGGGCGCATAGCTGGGGTCCCAGTTGCCGTTGGGCGCATACAGCGGGTCGAGCATGCCCGGCAGGTTGTTGACACTCTGCTCGGTCATGGTCGGGTTGAAGGCCGTGGCCAGGGCCAGGCCTCGTCCGGCCAGGACAGTGGCGCGGGCATCGCCCAGGGCCAGCACCGGTGCCAGGTTGGCGGCAGCGCCGGAGGCGCCGGTGGCGGTCCACGCACCAGCGGTCAGGGCGCCATCCGCACGCACCAGCAGGTCGCCCTTCTGGGCATAGAACACCCCGCCGGCGATGTCCCCACCGGCCTGCACGCGCAGGTCGCCACCACCGTGTTCAGTAGCCGCCTTTCCTGCCACCGCCACCAAGCCGGTGGCAGCCACACTGGCCGACAAGTTGCTGATGTTGCGGCCTGCGGTGATGGTCAGGTCACCGCCGGCCAGGGTCGCGATGCCCTGGTCGAAGAAGTCCGGGCGCACCCACCAGGCGGTGTTCAGCGTGGTCTTCTGGTCGGCCAGCATCTCGAAGGCGACGCTGCCATCGGCCGCCGTGGTGCTGCGGCCCTGGCGGAACAGCCAGTTGTTGACCAGTTGCGGCACCACGCGCGGCAGTGGCGCGATGCTGCCCGGCACCGCCGGGAGGCTGATGTCGTCCTCGCTGTAGGCTTCCGTGCCGTCCCAATTGCGCTGGTACCAGTTGGCGCTGTTGTTCTGCGGTCCGGCGATGTTCCGGCCTGCTGTCACGGTGATCGGTCCGCCTTGGTTGGCGAAGGTGGCCGGCGCCAGCGTGCGCGCCGGCGCACCGTAGCGGGTGTTCAGCGCGTTCTGGGGCAGCACACCGGCGCCAGCCGTCAGCAGCGGCGTTCCGGCGGTGTAGAGCGCCGCGCCAAACAGGGTCTGGCTGAAAGTGAAGTCACTGTTGCGCTTGTCGAAGACCAGGGGCTGGTCCAGCGTCTCGTCCTGCGCCGCGCTGACATACACCTTGGCCATCGCCAGCGTCACATCGTGGGCCGCTGCCGCTTCGATGCGGCCGGTGCCGGTGCGCACCACGGCCACCGGTGCGTCGCTGGCCGTCACCGGTGCCTGGCCGTTGGGCGTGATCAGCGCAACGCCACCAGCCTCTTTCATCGGGATGTCGTCGGCCGGCACGGGTGTACGGGCGGCGAAATCCAAAGTCAGATTGCCTCTGCCTGCGGCCAGCTGGGCCGCAGACAGCACGGCGGAGGTCCGGGCTGCTTGCAGATCGGCCCCGGCCACCAGTTGCAGGTCGGCCGACGGCCCCTGGGCCAGCGCCCACAGCGGCATTGCCAGGCGGGTATCGGCCGGCTTGGCAAAGCCGTCGCTGATCGAACCCGCCACCGTCAGGTTGCCGGCCGCGCGAAGAGTGAGGTTGATCGGTTGGCCGGCAAAGTGCCAGGCGTTGAGATTCCAGCCGCGGTCGGCCGCCTTTTCCGCAAACTCATGGACCGATACCGTCAGATCTTGGTCGGAGCGGATCTCGATGCCCGGGCGCACCGCCACATCGCTGCGCTGCAGCCGGGCCGCGATGGCGGCCTGCTGCTGGCCGAAGGCCTGCGCGTCGCGGTAGAGCATGCCGCCCTGCGTGGCATCCAGGTTGGTCGCGCTGTCCGCCTGCTCACTGACGGTGCGCGCCTGGTAAACCTGCACGCCCTCAATCACCGTGGTCACCCCCGGTGAGATGGTGGTCGCCAGCACCGAGACGGCCACGTCACTGCCGTTGGCCAGGCGTGGCGCGCGCAGCGTGACGCTGCCGTCGCGGCGCGGTGCACCGTCGGCGCGCGGTGCGCCGGCGGCATCGATGCGTCCGCCTGCCAGATTCAAGCCGAACAGGCCGGCGCCCTGGTCCGGACCCGAAGGCGCCATGCCTGCTGCCGCGCTGGTGCCGATGAACACCTGGCCACCCCGGCCTGTGGCGCCCGCACCCGCATCGGCGGCGGCCAGTGCGTCCACGCGGAGCAGCGCACTGTCGCGCAGCGTCACCTGCCCTGAGCCGGCCACGCCCGCCGCCTGCCCCGCCAACAGCCGGATGCTGCCGCCCTTGGCACCCGACGCGTCGATCACGCTGTCGCCGGCCAAGGTGATGCTGCCGCGGTCGGTGGCCAGCGCGAAGTCGTGTGCCACGGCACGGTCCTGGCCGTCCAGCAGCGCGTCGCCATGGCGGAACCGGAAGTCCCGGGCGCCCGTGAAGCCGGCCTGGTTCAGGCGCTGGTTCAGCCCGCCAAACGCGCCAGTCAGGCCCGCGCTGTCGGCGTCCAGCATGAACTGCCCCTGCACAGGCGCACCCAGCCCGTTGGCGGCGGTGGCCGCGCCGAGCAGCGTGGCGCCGAACTGCACCCCGCCAGTCC
>JARXAJ010000255.1 GCA_029865965.1 Aquabacterium sp. | reverse complement strand
ATGCGCTTGGACGAGGTGTTGATCTCGTCCATCGTGGTCACCACCTGGGCCACCACCTCACCGCCGCGGGTGGCCACCTGGCTGGCGCTGGCGGCCAGCTGGTTGGCCTGGGCGGCGGCGTCGGCGCTCTGGCGCACGTTGGCGGTCAGCTGCTGCAGGCTGCTGGCGGTCTGCTGCAGGTTGCTGGCGGTCTGCTCGGTGCGGTGGCTCAGGTCGGCATTGCCGCTGGCCACCTCGGTGCTGGCCACCTGGATCGACTCGGCCGACTGGCGCACCTGGCCCACGATGCCGCGCAGCGCATCGCGCATCGTGGCCAGCGATTGCTGCACCGAGCCGATCTCGTCCTTGCGGTTGGTCGCCACCGACACATCCAGGTCGCCGTCACCGATTCGGCGCGCCAGATCGGACAACTCGTTCAAGGGTTGGCAGATCTGCCCCACCTGCAGCGCGGTGCTGACCAGTGTGGTGGCCACCAGCAGGCCCAGCAGGCCGGCCACGGTCCACACCATCTGGGCTGAGGGCGCCACGGCCGGCCCGGCCAGCAGCAGGCCGGCGGCAAGTGTTGCAAGCAGGGTTGAAACTGCTGCTGGCAGCCAGAGTCGTTGCGATAGGTTCATGTTGTGCTCGGTATGCTGGCAGGCTGGGGTGCCTGGAATGGTTGCGAGGCCGCTGCGCGGCAGCGCAAACGACAGGTCCGGCCTGTCAGACCAGGCTGTCCATCAGGCCCATGTCGCTGCTGCCCATCAGGGCCTCGATGTCCATCAGGATCAGCATGCGGTCGGCCACGCTGCCGATGCCGGTGATGAAACTGGCATCGATGGTGGCGTTGAGCTGCGGGGCCGGGCGGATGGCGTCGCCCGACAGCTCCAGCACATCGGACACCGAATCCACCACCGCGCCCACCACCCGGCCGCGCACGTTGAGCACGATCACCACGGTGAAGTGGTTGTACTCGGCGCTGTCGCAGCCCAGCTTCAGGCGCAGGTCGACGATGGGCACGATCACGCCGCGCAGGTTGACCACGCCCTTCAGGAACGACGGTGCGTTGGCGATGCGCGTGGGCTGCTCATAGGAGCGGATCTCCTGCACCCGCAGGATGTCGATGCCGTATTCCTCGGCACCGAGGCGGAAGGTGAGGTACTCGCCGTGGGCGGCCTGGGTGGCCGCAACGCGGCTGCCCGCGGCCGCAATGGCGCGGTTGGCCTCGTGGCGTGCCACCTCGGCGGCGTCGGTGATCATGTCCATGGTGGTGCGGGCTCCGGTGGTGCTGGTGGGATGGGGTGGCAGACGGCCGCAAGCGGTGTCAGTGGGTTATCGGCAGGGCTGCGCCCAGGTTGAGCAGGCCCGGGTCAGGCCACCGGCAAGCTGCTGCTGGTGCCAAGCCGGAACCGGGCCACCACCGCGTTCAGGCGGCCTGACTGGTCCTTCAGGCTCTCGGCGGCAGCCGCGCTTTGCTCGACCAGCGCGGCGTTCTGCTGCGTCATGCCGTCCAGGCTGTTGACGGCGCCGTTGATCTGGCCGATGCCATCGCTTTGCTGGTTGGCCGCCTGGCTGATGTGGTCGATCGTGGCCTGCACGCGCTGCACGCTGGCCACGATGTCGCCCATGGTGCTGCCCGCATCCTTCACCAGGCGCGTGCCGGCATCGACCTTGTCGACGCTGGCGCCGATCAGGCCCTTGATTTCGCGCGCGGCGGTGGCGCTGCGCTGGGCCAGGCTGCGCACCTCGCTGGCCACCACGGCAAAGCCGCGGCCCTGGTCGCCGGCGCGCGCGGCTTCGACCGCCGCATTCAGGGCCAGGATGTTGGTCTGGAAGGCGATGCCGTCGATGGTGCCGATGATGTCGGCGATGCGCCTGGACGCGGCGTTGATCTCGCCCATGGTGCGCACCACCTCGGCCACCATGGCGCCACCCCGTTCGGCCACGGTGTTGGCCGATTGCGCCAGCGCGCTGGCGTCGCGGGCCGATTGGGCGCTGTGCTGCACGCTCTGCGTGAGCTGCTGCATGGCCCCGGCGGTGTGCTGCAGGCTGCTGGCGGCCTGCTCGGTTCGCCCGCTCAGGTCGAGGTTGCCCGATGCCACTTCAGCGCTGGTGCCCTGGATGCTCTCGGATGCCTGCCGCACCTCGCCCACCAGGCCGGCCAGCGCGCCCTGCATGCTGGCCAGGGCGCGCAGCAGTTCGGCGGCCTCGTCCTGGCCATCGGTCTGCACCGAACGCGTCAGGTCGCCCTGTGCGATGGCCAGCGCCAGATCCCGGGCCTGGTGCATCGGCGCGATGATCGAGCGCGAGTTCAGCAAGGTCAGCGGCACCACCACCAGCATCACCAGAGCCAGCGTGGCCAGGAACATCCACAGCATGCGCCGGATCGACACCGCAAAGGCCGCCTGGGTCGCTTCAGCCTCCACAGCCACGATCTTGTCGATGCTGGCGAGGTGTGTCTCCACCGCCGAGACATGCTGCTTGGCCCGCAGCAGCATCTTGTCGGCGGCAATGGCGGTGTCGTAGGCACCGTTCTGGATCTGCTCGAGCACCTTGCTGGTTGAGACTTCATAAGCCGCCAGCTCCTTCAGGGCGTCGCGGGCCAGCGGGTTGTCTTCGTCCTCGTCGCCATCAAGCATGCCCTTGAAGGCCGCCTGGGCTTTGCCGAGTGATGCCGTCCAGGCCTCGCGTGCCTTCAGCACCGCCACGCCATCCTCGTACTGGATGACCATGTCCTTCTCGTGGCGGCGCACTTCGCCCAGCTGGTAGCGGGCATCGGACACGTTGCGCAATTCCTTGACGGCATGGTGCATGAAGTCGCTGTTCAGATCGGCCAGCTGGCGGCCGCTGAGCAGGCCGATGGCGCCGACGGCGGCAAACATGGTCAGCACCATGGCAATGGCGCCGTGCATGCGCAGGCGGATGGAGAAGCGGCGCATCAGGTGCAGCGAGTGGGTCATGTTGCAGATCTTCAGGGTTGCGGGCCTGCCGTCAGCCGTGGGTTCAATGGGCCAAGGCGCCAAGCCTGAAGGTGCCGACCACGCCAGTCAGGATCTGCGCCTGGTCCTTCAGGCTCTCGGCCGCAGCGGCGCTTTCTTCCACCAATGCCGCGTTTTGCTGCGTCATCTGGTCGAGGTTGGCCACCGCGCCATTGACCTGGCCGATGCCCTGGCTCTGCTCGGCGGCGGCGGCGGTGATCTCGCCGATCACATCGGTCACCCGCTGCACGCTGGCCACGATCTCGCCCATGGTGCTGCCGGCGTCCTGTACCAGGCGGGCCCCGGTCTCCACCCGCTCGACGCTGGTGCCGATCAGGCCCTTGATCTCGCGGGCGGCCGATGCGCTGCGCTGGGCCAGGCTGCGCACCTCGCTGGCCACCACCGCGAAGCCGCGGCCCTGCTCGCCGGCCCGGGCGGCTTCTACCGCTGCGTTCAAGGCCAGGATATTGGTCTGGAAGGCAATGCCGTCGATGGTGCCGATGATGTCGGCAATGCGCTTGGACGAGGTGTTGATCTCGTCCATGGTGCGCATCACCTGGCTGACCACGTCACCGCCGCGCCGGGCCACGGTCTGCGCGCTGGCGGCCAGCTGGTTGGCCTGGGCGGCGGCGTCTGCGCTCTGGCGCACATTGGCGGTGATCTGCTGCAGGCTGCTGGCCGTCTGTTGCAGGTTGCTGGCGGCCTGCTCGGTGCGGTGGCTCAGGTCGGTGTTGCCGCTGGCGACCTCGTTGCTGGCAAGACCGATGTTGTCGCTGCTGTCCTTGAGCTGGCCCACCATGCCGCGCAGGAACTGCTGCATCGCGGCCAGTTGCACCAGCAGCGGGCGGAATTCATCCCGGCCATCGACGGTGACCGGCAGCGACAGGTCGCCCTGCGCCACCTGTTGCAGCACGCCGTCGACCACTTTCAGGCGGCGCCGGATGTAGGCGATCAGCGCCCAGCCGCTGACGATGACGATCAACGCCTCGGCGGCGGCGATGGCCGCAACCAGGGTCCGAGCCTGTTGGGCCTCGGCTTCGGCTGCACTCACCATGCCGGCCAGCAGCTCCTGCTGCTGCACCCGTTCGTCATCCACGGTCTTCAGCAGCTGGTTGCGCGCGGGGATCAGCGTGTTTGTCAGGTGGGCGAAGGCGGCGTCCTTGTCGCCGGCCTTGATCATGGCCAGGTTGGCCTCGCCAGCGGTCCAGAACACTGCCAGCGCGGACTCGATGGCGCGCAGCAGCTCCTTGCCTTTGGGGCTGGCGACCTGGGCCGCAAAGTCCTTCAGGTCGGCGTTGATCTGGGTCCGCTTGTGCCCGATGTCGTCCAGCGTGGCCTGCAGGTCCTGGGGTGTGCGCACCAGCATGGCATGGCGCACCTGCAGCGACACGCGGGTGACGTTGAGCTCGGTGCGTGCCATGCGGGCAAGCTGCGGCACCAGCCGGTTGCTGGCGTCGGCGGTCTCGGCGGCGATCGTGTCGAGCTTGCTCCAGCTGATGGCGACCGAGGCGCCCATCACCAGCACCAGGACGCCGAAGACGGTCGCCATGCCTTTGACGATGCCGATGTTCTGCAGCTGCATTTTGAATATCCCGGTTGCGTTGAAGGATGGGAGATCAGTGCCGGGTGCGGCGCACCAGGGTTGCGATGTCCAGGATCAGCGCCACGCGGCCGTCACCCATGATGGTGGCGCCAGAGACATCGGGCACCTTGCGGTAGTTGGCTTCCAGGTTCTTCACCACCACCTGCTGCTGGCCCAGCAGTTCGTCGACCAGCAGGGCCACGCGCTGGCCCTCGGCCTCGACGACGACCATGATGTTGCTGACGTTCTCGAAGTCGAAGCGCGGCACATCGAACACCTTCTCCAGGTCGATCACCGGCATGTACTCCTTGCGCACTTCCACGACGCGGCCGGTGCCGCCGATGGTCTTGACCATCTCGGGCTTGACCTGGAACGACTCGACCACGCTGCCCAGCGGCAGGATGTAGCACTCGTCGCCCACGCCCACGCTCATGCCGTCCATGATGGCCAGGGTCAGCGGCAGGCGCACCTTGACGCTCATGCCGTAGCCCTCGGCGCTGTCGATGTCGACCGTGCCGCCCAGGGCGGTGATGTTCTTCTTCACCACGTCCATGCCCACACCGCGGCCAGACACATCGGTCACCACCTCGGCGGTGGAAAAGCCCGGCGCAAAGATCAGGTTCCAGACCTCGTTGTCGGTCATCGAGTCGGGCGCATCGATGCCTTTCTCGCGGGCCTTCTGGATCAGCTTGTTGCGGTTCAGGCCCTTGCCGTCGTCACGCACCTCGATGACGATGCTGCCGCCCTGGTGGCTGGCCACCAGCGTCAAGGTGCCGTGCTCGGGCTTGCCCTTGGCCAGTCGCTCGGCCGGCAGCTCGATGCCGTGGTCGCAGCTGTTGCGCACCAGGTGGGTCAGCGGGTCGGTGATCTTCTCGACCATGCCCTTGTCGAGCTCGGTGCTTTCGCCCAGCGTGACCAGTTCCACCTTCTTGCCCAGCTTGGCGGCCAGGTCGCGCAGCATGCGCGGGAAGCGGTTGAACACCAGCGACATCGGGATCATGCGGATCGACATCACCGCTTCCTGCAGGTCGCGGGTGTTGCGTTCCAGGTCGGCCAGGCCGCTGCTCATCTGCTGGTTCAGGCCGCTGTCCAGGCCCTTGCTGTTTTGCGCCAGCATGGCCTGGGTGATGACCAGCTCGCCCACCAGGTTGATCAGCTGGTCGACCTTCTCGACCGACACCCGCAGCGTGGCCGATTCGGGCGCGGCGCTGGCCTTGGCTTCGGCCTTTGGGGCGGCTGCACGGGCGGGCGCGGGCCGCGCTGCCGGCTCGGCCGGGGTGCTGCTGGCCGGCGGCTGGGCGGCGGGGGGTGCAGGCTGGCTGCCGCCCGGGGCGCCCGGTGCTTCGTCGAAGAAGCCGTAGCCTTCGGTCTTGTCGGTTGCGGCAGGCGCCTGCGGTGCGCCGGGCGCGCCGTCATAGAAGCCGTAGCCCGGCGTCATCGGCTGCAGGGTCACTGCCTCGCGCGGCACATGGAAGGTGAACAGGTCCAGCAAATCGTTGTCGCTGCTGGTGGTGATGACCTTGAAGCGGCGCATGCCGTCGGCCGAACGGCCGGCGTCCAGCGGCTCGATCTGGCCCAGGCCGACGATCTCGTGGAACAGCTCCACCAGGCTGTCGGCCAGGCCGGGGTCGACCAGGGCGCCGACCGTCATCTCCAGCACGCGCTGGCCGGGCACCACCGGGGTGGCGGGCGCTGCAGCCAGCGCTGTCGGCACCGCTTCGGCGGCCAGTGCAGGCGCGGCGGTGTCGACCCGCCCGCCTGCACACAGGGTCTTGATGGTGGCCAGCAGCTCGGTGGTGTCGGGCACCACATCACCGGTGCCCTGGTGGCGGGCCAGCAGCGCCTTCAAGGCGTCACCGGCGGCCAGCAGCACATCCACCATCTGAGTGGTGGGCGTCAGCTCATGGCGGCGCAGCTTGTCCAGCAGCGCTTCCATCTGGTGCGTCAGCTCGGCCACGTCCCCAAAGCCGAAGGTGGCCGCACCGCCCTTGACCGAGTGCGCGCAGCGGAAGATGGCATTGAGTTCTTCATCGTCGGCAGCGTTGACGTCCAGCTCCAGCAGCATCTGCTCCATCGACTGCAGGTTCTCGCCAGCCTCTTCGAAGAAGACCTGGAAAAACTGGCTCAGGTCGATGCCGGCGCTTGCGCTGGCGCCTTCGTTGCTCATCTCAGCCATGGCTGGAGGTCTCCGGGTAATGAAGTAGGGTGCGCCTGCACCCCGGCGGGGGTGGGCGCTGGTCGGTCAGGCAGGGTCAGCGGATGACCTTGCCGCTCACCTCGATCAGCTTGGCCGGGTCGAAGGGCTTGACCAGCCAGCCGGTGGCGCCGGCAGCGCGGCCGGCCATCTTCATCTGGTCGCTCGACTCGGTGGTCAGGATCAGGATGGGCGTGGCCTTGAACTTCGGGCTCTCGCGCAGCTTCTTGGTCAGGCTGATGCCGTCCATGCGGGGCATGTTCTGGTCGGTCAGCACCAGGCTGAAGTCGCGCTGGCCGGCCTTCTCCCAGGCGTCCTGTCCATCCACGGCTTCGACCACATTGAAACCTGCGTTCTTCAAGGTGAACGAAACCATCTGGCGCATCGAGGCGGAATCATCGACGGCGAGGATTGAGTGCATCGTTTTCTCCGGGAAACTGGTGTGTTTTCGGACGGGATCCGAAAAACTTGAAACTGGGTGTTCAGAACAGCTCGACCGAGCCGGCGTCCATTTCGTCCTGCGTGACGGGGTTGGGCCGCAGTGGTGCGTCTTCCACCACGGTTTCCCCGTCCTCGTCGTCGCCCATCACGTCGCGCGCCAGGCGGTCGGCACAGTTGCGCAGGCGGCGCTGGGTGTGGTTGACAAGCTGGTGGGCCATGTCCTGGAACTGCAGGGCGGTGACGGCGCCTGCCAGGTGCTGCATGGTCTCGTGCAGGTGGCTCTCGGGCAGCTCGGGGTGCTGGGCGGCGGCGTGTGACAACTGCTGGATCTGGGCGGTTGCGCCGTAGAAGTGGCCCATCAACGTCTCGGTGGCGTCGGTCAGCAGGCGCTGCAGGCGTTCCAGGTCATTGCTGGCCACCATCAGGCTGTCCTGCAGGTCGGCGGCCGTCAGCAGCTGCACGTGCACGCCGGGCGGTCCGTCGGGCCCGGCATGCTCCGGGTTCTGGTTTTCATCGCGCATCGTCACTCCGCAAGAGGGGGTGGTTGGTTCAGCATGCACATCGGCGCAGGCATGGCCTTTTTTCGGCGCCGCCAGGCGGAAGTTGAGGGAAAGTAGGCGGCGCGGCTGGCGCCGTTGTCTGCGGTGCGCCCGCCAGCGGGGTGGACACAACCTGCGCTTTGCCATACTCGGGCCATGGTTTCCAACCCCGCCATGCGTACACCGGCGCGGCCGCTGCGCGTGCTGCACCTCGAGGACAGCGTGCCCGACCATGAGCTGGCGCTGCTGCACCTGCTGCGTGCCGGGCTGCGCGTGGACGTGCTGCGGGTCGACACCGAGGCCGCCCTGCGCGACGCCCTGGCTGCCCAGGAGTGGGACGTGGTGCTGTCGGACTTCAACCTGCCCGGCTTCAACGGCCTGCGGGCGCAGGAAATCCTGCGTGAAAGCGGCAAGGACCTGCCGTTCATCCTGGTGTCGGGCGAAATTGGCGAAGACACGGCCGTGGCCGCCATGCGCAACGGCGCGGCCGACTACCTGCTGAAGAACAACCTGTCGCGGCTGGCGCCGGCGGTGGAGCATGCGATTGCCGCCCAACGCGAACGTTTGGCCCGCGCCCGGGCCGACCACGAGCTGGCTGCCAGCCGCCAGCGCCTGAGCGAGCTGGCCCAGCACCTGCAGACCAGTGTGGAGATGGAACGTGCGGCGATCGCGCGCGAGATCCATGACGACGTGGGCGGCAGCCTGACGGCGATCCAGTTCGACCTGGCCTGGATCGGCCGCCACGCGGCTGCCGGCGACGTGCAGCCGGCCGAGGTGCAGCAGCGGGTGCTGACTGCGCTGGAGACGGTGCAATATGCGATCGAGGCCAGCCAGCGCATCATGCACAACCTGCGCCCGGCCATCCTGGAGCAGGGGCTGGTGGCTGCCCTGCAGTGGATGGCGATGCAGTTCGAGAAGCGCAACCGCCTGGCCAGCCTGTTCCGCACCAGCCATGAGAGCATGCAATTGCCTGCCGGCGTGCCGCTGGTGGCTTACCGTTTTGCGCAGGAGGCGCTCACCAATGTCAGCAAGCATGCCCGGGCCACGCGCGTGATGATCGACCTGTCGATGAGCCGCGGCGTGCTGAGCCTGGAAGTCAGCGACAACGGCTGCGGCCTGAGCCAGGACGACCTGGCCAAGACCCGCAGCTTTGGCCTGCGCGGCTTGCATGAGCGGGCCAGCACCGTGGGCGGCTGGGTCGACATCAGCAGCGACGCAGCGGGCACGGTGCTGATGCTGTCGGTGCCGGTGCGGCGTGACGGCGCCGCCGGTGCCGACACCGGCGAGGCCGACTTCGACCAGGACGACGACCACGATCCCACCGGCTGGGGCACGCCATGATTTCAGTGATCCTTTGTGACGACCATGCGCTGATCCGGCGCGGCATCCGCGACACCCTGGCCGATGCGGCCGACATCCAGGTGGTGGGCGAGGCGGGCGACTACGCCGAGCTGCGCGGCCTGCTGCACAGCCTGCGCAGCCCGGCCGCCGGCCGGCCGGTGGCCTGTGACGTGCTGGTGCTCGACATCAACCTGCCCGGGCGCAGCGGGCTGGACGTGATGCATGCGCTCAAGGACGAAGGCAGCACGGTGAAGGTGCTGGTGGTCAGCATGTACCCCGAGGACCAGTACGCCATCCGTGCGCTGCGCGCCGGTGCCTATGGCTATGTCAACAAGGGCGGCGACCCGCAGCTCATCGTGCAGGCCGTGCGCACCGTGGCCCAGGGCCGCAAGTACGTGACGCCCGAGATTGCGCAGATGCTGGTGGAGAGCCTGACCACGCCCACCCACGAGAACCCCCACGACAAGCTGAGCGACCGCGAGCTGCAGACCCTGGTGATGATCGCCTCGGGCAAGCGCCTGTCCGACATCGCCGAGGAACTGACGCTGTCGCCCAAGACCGTCAGCGTGTACCGCGCACGGGTGCTGGAGAAGCTGGCGCTGCAGAACAATGCGGAACTGACGGTTTATGCGATCCGCAATGGGTTGGTGGGGGAATAGGGCGGCTTGGGGCTCAAAGCGTCAGTTGCTGACTCGCCACCTTCGCGCGCGGCCGAGGCCGCCTATTGAAACCGTTCCACCAGCCGCTGCAGCGCCATGGAGAACGGCATCTCCAGCATTGGCAGCGTCAGCAGCATGCCGATCAGGCCCACGGTCACGGTGATCGGGAAGCCCACCGAGAACACGCTGATCTGCGGCGCCACGCGCGAGACCACGCCCAGCACCAGGTTGACGAAGAGCAGCATGCCCACCAGCGGCATGGCGATCCACAGGCCCAGCATGAAGACCTCCGCACCCCAGCGCTGGGGCTGCAGCTGTTGCAGAAAGGCCATCGGTGTGTCGCCGACCTGGAACACCTCGAAACTGCGCACCAGCGCCTGGATCAGCATCAGGTGGCCATTGCCCAGCACGAACAGGAACGCCACCAGCGTGCCGAACAACCGGCTGCTGGCCGTGCCCTGGCTGGCAGTGGCGGGGTCGAAGAAACCTGCAAAGTTCAGGCCCATCTGCAGGCCGATCAGCTCGCCGCCCAGTTCCACCGCGGCAAACACCAGCCGCACCGCAAAGCCCATGGTCACGCCCACCAGCACTTGCTGGGCCACGATCATGAAGGCCAGCGGGGAATCCAGCGGCACCACCGGCATGGCGGGCAGGCTGGGCTGGGCGGCCAGCGCAATGAAGCCGGCCAGGCCGATCTTCACCCGCGTCGGCACCGCCCGCTGGCTGAACACCGGCATCGTGGCCAGCATCGCCAGAGCCCGCAGGAACGGCCACAGCAGCGGCGTGATCCAGGCCAGGATCTGGGCTTCGCTGAGGTTGACCATGCGTGGTCGGCCGGGGTCAGCCCACCACGCCGGGGATGGCCAGCAAGGTGCGCTGGATGTACTCGACCAGCATGGTCAGCATCCACGGGCCGGCCATGGCCAGCACCGCCACGGCGGCCAACACCTTGGGCACGAAGCTCAGCGTGGTCTCGTTGATCTGGGTGGCAGCCTGGAACACGCTGACCACCAGGCCCACCACCAGCACCGCCAGCAGGATGGGGGACGACACCAGCAGCAGCATGTACAGGCCCTGCTGGCCGACGTGGAAGGCTTGTTGGCTGTCCATCTTTGTTCGCTCCGGAAATCAGGTGGCAAAGCTGGCGGCCAGGCTGCCCAGCAGCAGGTTCCAGCCATCGGCCAGCACGAACAGCATCAGCTTGAAGGGCAGGCTCACCAGCACCGGGCTCAGCATCATCATGCCCAGGCTCATCAGCACGCTCGCCACGATCATGTCGATGATCAGGAACGGGATGAAGATCATGAAGCCGATCTGGAAGGCGCTTTTCAGCTCACTGGCCACGAAGGCCGGCACGATCACGCTGAACGGCATCTGCTCGGGCTTGACGTCGGCCGGCACCTTGGCCAGCTTGGCGAACAGCGCCATGTCGCTGTGGCGTGTCTGCTTGAGCATGAAGGCGCGCAGCGGCTTGCCGGCGCGCTCCACTGCTTCTGGCAGCTGGATCTGCTGGGTGGAATAGGGCAGCCAGGCGTCCTGGTACACCTTGTCCAGCGTCGGCGACATCACGAAGAAGGTGAGGAACAGGCTCAGCCCGATGATCACCTGGTTGGGCGGCGCGGCCTGGGTGCCCAGTGCCTGGCGCAGCAGGCTCAGCACGATGACGATGCGGGTGAAGCCGGTCATCATCAGCACCACCGCCGGCAGAAATGTCAGCGAGGTGAAGAACAGCAGGGTCTGGATCGGCACCGAATAGGCCGTGGCGCCGCTGGCCTGGCCCACCAGCAACGGCAGGCTGGGCCCGCCTGTGGCGGATTGCGCTAAAGCCGTTGTCGAAACTGCCGACAACAACGTGACGGCCAGCCCTGTGCCGCTGCGGCACGCCTGGCGCCACAAACAGGCGGCGAGGTCAGCGCGCATCGCCGCTCCCGGGTGGTAGCTGGCGCTGCAACAGCTGCGCAAACAGTGCGCCGCCGGCAGGCTTGGCCGCCGGCCCTTCGGCCTGCGGTGGCAGGCTGTGCAGCGTGCTGATGCCTCCCGGCGACACCCCCAGCACCAGCCAGCGCCGGTCGTCGCCCTGGCCCACCTCCACCGTCACCAGGCGCTGGTTGGGCGACAGCGGCAGCGCGCCCACCAGGCGCATCGGTGTGCCGGTGGCGCTGCCGCCCAGCGGCGTGCGCTTGAGCAGCCACAGCGCTGCCGGGATCAGCGCCAGGATCAGCACGAAGGCCGCCACCGGCCCGATGAAGTCGGTTCCGCTCATGGTCGGGCCTAGGTCCTGGACAAGCGGCGCATGCGCTCGCTGGGTGTGACGATGTCGGTCAGCCGGATGCCGAACTTGTCGTTGACCACCACCACCTCGCCCTGGGCGATCAGGTAGCCGTTGACCAGCACGTCCATCGGCTCGCCGGCCAGCGCTTCAAGCTCCACCACCGAGCCCTGGGCCAGCTGCAGGATGTGCTTGATGGGGATGCGGGTGCGGCCCAGCTCCACGGTCAACTGCACCGGGATGTCCAGGATCATGTTCAGGTCGTTGCCCGGCGCAAGGGCGCCCGGCGGCGACGCCGCGAAGTTGGTGAACTGCGCCGCCTGCACCGCGCCGAACGGGTCGGCCACCTCGCTGGCGGTTTCGTTCTTCCTGCCGGCTGCGGGCTTGCTTTCGTCCAGCGCGGCAGCCCACTCGGCGGCCATGCGGTCTTCTTCCGACATGCCTGCGGTCTCGTCACTCATTCTCAGCTCCCAACCAGCCCGGGTCGGTGCCGGTCAACATCTTGTCGATCTTGATGGCGTTGCGGCCGCTGCTGGTGCCGTAGTGGCAGTCGAACAGCGGCACGCCGTCCACCTTGGCCTGGATCATCGGCAGCAGGTCGAGCTCGATGAAGTCGCCCGGCTTGAAGCCCAGCACCTGCTCCACCGTCACCCGTGCAGTGGCCAGCTCGGCCACCAGGGGCACGTCGGCGCTCTGGATCTGGGTGCGCAGCAGCTTGATCCAGCGCCGGTCGGGCTCGGCGTCGCCCTGCATGGCTGAATACAGCACGTCGCGGATCGGCTCCAGCGTGCTGTAGGGGATGCAGAAGTGCACCGTGCCGGTGTTGTCGCCCACCTCCAGCGTGAAGCTGGTGGCCACCACCACCTCGCTGGGCGTGGCCACGTTGCAGAACTGGGGCTGCATCTCGCTGCGCTGGTACTCCAGCTCCACCGGGTAGATGCCGGCCCAGGCCTTCTTGTACTCGTGGATGATCACGTCGACCAGGCGCTCGATCACGCGCTGCTCGGTGGCCGAGAAGTCGCGCCCCTCGATGCGGGTGTGGTACTTGCCGTTGCCGCCGTACAGCGCGTCGATCACCGCGAACACCAGCGACGGGTCGCACACGATCAGCCCGCTGCCGCGCAGCGGCTTGACGCTGACGATGTTGAAGTTGGTGGGCACCACGATCTCACGCAGGAAGGCGCTGTACTTGATGACCTTGGCCCCGCCGATCGACACCTCGGGGCTCTTTCTGATCAGGTTGAACAGCCCCAGGCGGATATTGCGGGCGAAGCGCTCGCCGATGATCTCCATCGTGGGCATGCGCCCACGGACGATCCGCTCCTGGCTGGCGATGTTGTAGTCGCGGATGCCCTCGGTCTTGACCTCTTCGGTCTCGACCTTCTGGCTCTCGCCGGTGATGCCCTGCAACAGCGCATCGACCTCGTCCTGCGACAGGATCTGCTGATTCATGAGCGGGAGAGCGCCGATGTGAAGAAACTGCCGCTGCGACGCCAGCCGCAGCCGGCAACGTCAAGCGGCCGCCGCAGAACCCGCTGTGCCGGGCCGCTGGGGGCGCACCCCTGGGGGGGAGCGCCGAAGGCGCTTTGAAAGGGGGCCACTTACTGGACGATGAAGTTGGAGAAGTGCACGGCGGTGACCGGCAGATTGGGCTGCACCTTCTTCTTCTTTTTCTTCTTCTTGGGCGACGCTGTGCCGTCGGTGGCCCCCGCCTCTTCCTCTGTTTCTTCCTCGATGTCGTAGCCCAGCGGGCGGACCGAGGCATACATGATCGACAGCGCCAGCTTGTCCTTGCCTTCGCGGGTGAGCAGTTGCGCAGACGTGAGGTGCGACAGCACCATCAGGATGTTGTTGCGGATGGCCGGCATGTAGAGCTTGAGTTCTTCGCCGACCTTCGCGTCCTCGATCTCCAGGGTCACGCCGATCTGCGCATAGCGCTCGGTTTCCTTGTCGGCCAGGTTCACGGTGAACGGGTCCAGCGGCACGAACATCGGCGGGTTCTTGGCATCGTGCTTGGGCCTGGGCTTGGGCGCCGGCTCGCGGGCCTCGGCCTGGGCCTCGGTGCCGTCTTCACTCTCGGCCGACTTCCCCTTCAGCAGGAAGAACGCACCACCCCCGCCGATCAACACCACCAGCAAGGCGGCGGCAATGATGATGATGAGTTTCTTCTTGCCGCCCTTGGCGGGTGGTGCGGCATCGGCAACGGCGGCGGCAGACATGTCATCTCTCCTGGGCTTGCCGGCGGTGCCGGCAGGGCGGGGCGCCTCAACGTCATCCGACAAGGCATCCCTCTCAGAGCCTGTGAAGATTTCGATCGGGCATGAGCGAAAAATTCACAGGCGCTCAGCCGATTATTCGGACCGCGGGTGCCCGCAGAACCGCCGAACAGCGGTGCAAAGCGACGTGTATTGCGGCAGGGCGCCGAGCCGGCCCACCCGGTGCTGCGGTGTTGCGGTGTTGCGGTGCTGTGGTGCTCAGGCCACCAGATCGACCAGGCCGCGCTGGCTGCGTTGCGGGGCGGCCAGGGCGGGCAGCGGGCTGCCGGCGGCGTTGCCGCCGTCGGCCTGGCGCGTGGGGCCCGGGTTGGCAGGCGCATCGCCCTGGCCCTGGCGGCCCGGGGCCTGCTGGAACACGCCGCCACCGGCCAGGGTGAAGCCGGCGTCTTGCAGGGCACCGGCCAAGGCCGGCAATGACGCCTCGATCGCCGCCCGCGTGCCGGCCAGGTCGGCCTGGAAATCGACCCGCGCCGCACTGCCGTCCAGCGCGATCTGCACCGCGATCGGGCCCAACTCGGCCGGGTTGAGCTGCAGGCGGGCGGTCTGCACGCCATCGCGCACCAGCACGCTGACCTGGGTGCCCAGCGCAGCGCCGAAGCCGGGGTCGTCCAGCGGCACGGGCACGCTGGCGTCCACCGGGGCGGTGGTGCTGCTGCCGGACAGGGCCACGCCCGGACTGCTGCTCGTCGCGGCCAGCGGCAGGGCGTTGAAGCTGCTGGCCAGGTCGGCCACGGCCTCGGCGCGGGCAGGCGTGCTGGTGCTGGCCTTGTCGGCCTGCAAGGTGCGGTCGGCAACGGCTGCCGACGCTGCTGCTGCTGCTGCTGACACGGCGGGGGCTGGTTGTGCCTGCACACCCGCCGACAGTGGTGGCGCGGCGGGATGGCCGGCCACGCCGGCGCCGGCCATGTCGCGCGCGCCCGGGGGATCGGCGGCAGTGGCAGGCATGCCGGGCGCCATGGTGGCCAGCCTGGTCGCGTCTGCGGTGCTGGCGGCAGGGCTGGCGTTGGCTGGCGATGCGGCCTGCTGGGTGGCACCAGCACCGCCGGCCGGGCGCCCGTCGGTGCGTTCTGTGCCGGCAACTGCCGTGGCCAAGGCGCTGGCAGCGGCGGATGGGGCGCCGATGGGCGCGCTGGCTGCCCGGGTGGCGGGTTGCGGTGTCCCGGTGGGCAGGCTTGTGGTGAATGCGGCAGTGGTGCTGCTGGCGGCGGCTGCGCTGCTGGTGGCGGGGGCAACGATGCTGGCCGCGGCTGCTGCGCTGCTGGCGGCGGCGGCTGCGCTGCTGATGGCGGGGGCAGCGGTGTTGGTGGCAGGGTCAGCGGTGTTGATGGCGGGGGCAGCGGTGCTGCTGCTTGCGCCGGGGCTGCGCAGGCTGTCCCCGCTGGCGGCGGTTGCAGCCGTGGCGCCTGCCGGGTCGGTGGCGCCGGCAGGGTTGCGGGTGGTGGTGCGGCTGTTGTTGTCGATGTCGCGCGCCCGGCCCGCGGGCTCGGCCGCCAACCGCATGGCGGGCCGCCCGGTGCCGCCAGCCAGGGCCGCTGCGGTGGTCGTGGCCCTGGCTGTGGCCATGGTCTCGGATGTCGTGGCTGTCGCTGCTGCCTCCGGGGCGTCCGTTGCAGCCGCAGCTGTGGCTGACGCGCCAGCGGCGGTGTCAGCCGCCGGCGCTGTGCGGACGGCAGCGGACACGGCCGCTGGCTGCATGCCGGCGGCTGGTGGCGCGACAACTGGTGGCGCCTGGGTGTTCTGCCGGCCGGCGGTGTCTGCGTCGCCTGCTGCGGCAGGGTGCACCGGGCTGTCACCAGCGCCAGGCCGTGCCGGTGCAGGTGCGGGTGCGGGTGCGGGTGAATGTGCGGATGCAGCGCCTGCCACCGGGCGCTGTGCCTCAGCGCCAGCGGCGCCCCGGCCCGGGCGTGCAGGGCGTGGGGTCTGGCCGTCAAGCGTCGACAAGCCGGCAGCGGCGGCTGACCCGACCGGTGCGGCCGTCAGGCCTGGCCCGGCAGACAGGCCTGCAGAAGTTGCCGCCGCAGCGGCGGCAGCGGGCAGCAGTGCCTGGGCGGCCAGCCCGGTCGGCATGGGCCCGGCCGCCAGGGCCGGGTTGGCGATGCTGTCGGTGCTGCCGGCTGTGGCAAGGGTGCCAGGCGCCTCGGTGGCCTGGTCCCTGGCGTCTGGCGCATCGCCGGCGGCCAGGAGACCGGTTGCGGTGGGCGTGGCCAGGTCCGGCAGGCCGCTGGCCACGGCGCTGCCGGCCAGCCGGCTGCGGGCCCAATGTGTGGTGCTGGTGGTGCTGGTGGTGCTGGTGTTGCTGATCGTGCTGCTGGTGGTGCCGGTGTCGGTCGCCTGGGCTGCTGCGGCGG
>JARXAJ010000101.1 GCA_029865965.1 Aquabacterium sp. | reverse complement strand
CCCCAATGCCTGGCATCCGCCGGGACCTGCCGTGACCGCCATCGAACACCAGGCCATCCTCACCATCAGCCTGCTGGCCGCCTTTGCCGATGGCCAGAAACATGCGCGCGAGCGAGACGAGATCAAGCGCATCGCCGACGGCCTGGGCAACGCCGAAGGCGTGCACCTGCCCACACTGTACCAGGACGTGCTGCTCAAGCGGGTGGGTCTGGACACCGCCGTGCCGCTGCTGGCCAGCGCCGACGCGCGCCTGCTGGCCTACGAGATGGCGGTGTGCATCTGCGACGCCGACGGCGCCCAGAGCCCGGCCGAGCGGGCGTTCCTCGACGGCCTGGGCCAGCGCCTGGGCCTGGCCGCACCGGTCGCCAGTGACTTTGCGCAGCAGGCCGAGGCCCTGGCGCAGGCGCCGATCCCGGTCAGCGCCGCGGCCGCACCCGCGACCGAACCAGCACCGGCGTCGGCCGCTGCCGTCGACGGCGCCGCGCTCGACAAGACCATCCTCAACGCCGCCATCCTCAATGGCGCGCTGGAGCTGCTGCCCGAGAACCTGTCCACCCTGGCCATCATCCCGCTGCAGATGAAGCTGGTCTACAACATCGGCCAGGCCCATGGCTACCAGCTCGACAGCGGCCATGTGAAGGACTTTCTTGCCACGGTGGGCGTGGGCCTGACCTCCCAGTACCTGGAGCAGGCCGGCCGCAAGCTGCTGGGCGGGCTGCTGGGCAAGGTGGGTGGTGGCATGCTGGCCGGCCTGGGCCGGCAGGCAGTCAGCAGCGGCATGAGCTTTGCCACCACCTACGCCCTGGGCCACGTGGCCAAGCGCTACTACGCCGGCGGCCGGGTGCTGAGCGGGCAGATGCTCAAGGACGCCTATGCCGGCACGCTGCAGCAGGCCCAGGGCCTGCACGCCCAGTACCTGCCGGCCATGCGCGAGCAGGCCCGCACGCTCGACACCGGCAAGCTGCTGGCGATGGTGCGGGGCCGCTGACAGGCCGCGCCCGAGCCTGCTGCGGCGGGCACGGGCCACGTCGCCTTCAGCCTGCGGGCCGCAGACAAGCGGTGTGTGAAGACAGCGGCCAGCGCTTTGTTAAGCTGGGCGGGACACCAGCTGCCGGGAACCCCCAGTTTCCGGGCCAGCGCCACGTCGCCCCAGAAGAACAAATCGACGGTACCGATGGACCAGGTTTTCGTACGCACGCAGTACCTTGACGCCCTGCTGATGCGTTACTTGCGCAACTTCATCGGCGACATCGATGACAGCGCGCTGGAACTGCTGCTTGGGCATCTGACCTGGGTGGAACTGGCCGGCGGGCAGACCCTGATGGCCCAGGGAGAGCCCGGCGATGCGATGTACCTGACCATCAGCGGCCGGCTGCGCACCTCCATCTGCGACGAGGACGGCCGGCAGCGCATGGTGCGCGAGATCACCCGCGGGCAGGTGGTGGGTGAGATGAGCCTCTACACCGACGCGCCGCGCTCGGCCACCCTGGTGGCCATCCGCGACACCGTGCTGGTGCGCCTGGGCAAGGCCGAGTTCAAGCAGCTGCTGTCGATCAGCAGCCAGATCTCGATCGCGCTGACCCGCCAGATCATCAAGCGGCTGCAGACCGAGGGCGCACGCTCCCCGATGGACCGGCCGGTGACCATCGGCTTGCTGCCGGTCAGCGCCGGTATTGACCTGGCCGGCTTTGCCGCCGCGCTGGCCGCGTCGCTGCAAAGCATCGGGCGCGTTGCCTTGATCGACGCCAGGCGGCTCGATGCCGATCTCGGCGTGCCCGGCATCACCCTGCGCGCGCACAACGATGCCGAAGCCAACCGCAGCATCGCCATGCGGCTCGACGAGATCGAGGCCGCGCATGACTTTGTGCTGCTGCTCAGCGACGCGACGCCGACCGCCTGGACCGCCCGCTGCAGCCGGCACTGCGATGAGCTGTATCTGCTGGCCGATGCCGACGCACCGCCCGTGGTGCACCCGATCGAGGACCAGTGCCTGGTGCGGCGCCCGCCGCGCACCGACGCGGCCGAGATCCTGGTGCTGCTGCACCCGGCCGAACGGCTTTCGCCCAGCGGCACAGCCGCCTGGCTGGCGCGCCGGCAGTTGGCCGACCACCTGCACATCCGGCCTGCGCTGCCACGTGACATGGCCCGGCTGGCCCGGCTGATCAGCCGCAGCGCGGTCGGGCTGGTGCTGGCCGGCGGCGGCGCGCGCGGCATCGCCCACATCGGTGTCTACAAGGCGCTGCGCGAGCGTGGCATCGAGATCGATGTGGTCGGCGGCACCAGCATCGGGTCGGTGATGGCCGGCTATGTGGCCACCGACCGGAGCTTCGACACCGTGCTGGCCAATGCCCGCCATGTGTTTTCGGCCCGCCCCACCAGCGACTTCAACGTGTTCCCGCTGCTGTCGCTGATCAAGGGCCGGCGCCTGCGCGCCCTGGTCCAGACCGCGCTGCACGGGCTGACGGGCCAGGACGATGTCCAGGTCGAAGACACCTGGAAGACCTACTTCTGCGTCACCACCAACTATTCCAAGGCCAGCGAGCACATCGTGCGCAGCGGCTCGATGCGCAACGCCATCCTCGCCAGCACCGCCATCCCCGGCGCGCTGCCGCCGCTGATCATCGACGGTGACCTGATGTGCGATGGCGGCACCTTCAACAACTTCCCGGTCGATGTGATGCGCGGCATGCGCGGCGTCGGCCGCGTGATCGGCGTGGACCTGAGCTTCGGCAAGCCGCGCCGCGTGCCGCACGAGGACATGCCGGGCACCTGGGCCTTGCTGTGCGACCGGCTGCGCCCGCGCGCCCAGCGCCGCTACCACCTGCCGTCACTGGCGACCTTCCTGATGAATGTCACCGTGCTCTACAGCATCTCGCGGCAGCGCCAGTCACGCCAGCTCGCCGACATCTACATGAACCCGCCCCTGGACCGCGTGGGCATGCTGCAGTGGAATCGTTTCGAGCAGATCGTCGCGCAGGGCTATGCGCATGCCTGTGCGGTGCTGGATGCGCCGGCAGGGGCGAGCGCAGACGACGTCTGAGCCACCCGCGGGCCCCGCGAACCTGGCAATCGCCCATGCGCGCTGGCCGGCAGGCGGTGCGCAGTGGCACCCGCTGCGCTACAGGATGTAGCGCGACAGGTCCTCGTTCTTGGCCAGTTCGCCCAGCTTGGCGTCGACCAGGCCGGCGTCGATGGCCACCGTCTGGCCGCTGCGGTTGGGCGCGTCGAAGCTCACGTCGTCGAGCAGCCGCTCCATCACCGTGGCCAGGCGGCGGGCGCCGATGTTTTCGGTGCGCTCATTCACGTCGAAGGCAATCTGTGCCAGCCGGCGGATGCCATCAGGGGCGATCTCCAGCGCCACGCCCTCGGTGGCCAGCAGCGCCTGGTACTGCTTGACCAGGCTGGCATGGGTGCTGGTGAGGATGGCCTCGAAGTCGTCCACGCTCAGCGGCCCCAGCTCCACCCGGATGGGGAAGCGGCCCTGCAGCTCGGGGATCAGGTCGCTGGGCTTGGCCAGGTGGAAGGCGCCCGAGGCGATGAACAGGATGTGGTCGGTCTTGACCATGCCGTGCTTGGTGCTGACGGTCGTGCCTTCCACCAGCGGCAGCAGGTCGCGCTGCACGCCCTGGCGCGACACCTCGGCGCCGCTGCCCTCGCTGCGCGAGCACACCTTGTCGATCTCGTCGATGAAGACGATGCCGTTGTTCTCGGCGTTGTGCAGCGCCTGGGTCTTGATGTCCTCGTCATTGACCAGCTTGGCGGCCTCTTCGTCGACCAGCAGCTTCAGCGCCTCGGCGATCTTCAGCTTGCGCGTCTTCTTCTTGCCCGGGCCCATCTGCGAGAACAGGCCCTTGAGCTGCTCGGCCATCTCTTCCATGCCGGGCGGGGTGACGATGTCCATGCCGGCGCGCGGCTCGGCCAGGTCCAGCTCGATCTCCTTGTCGGCCAGCGTGCCTTCGCGCAGGCGCTTGCGCATCACCTGGCGGGCGGTGTTGTCCCTGTTGTCGACCGGCGCGCTGCCAAAGCCCACCTCCTGGCGGGCGTCCCTGGGCGGAGGCACCAGCACGTCGAGGATGCGCTCTTCGGCGGCGTCTTCGGCGCGGGCGCGCTGGCGCTTCATCGCACTGCTGCGCTCTTGCTTGACCGCCATGTCGACCAGGTCGCGGATGATGGTGTCCACGTCCTTGCCCACATAGCCCACCTCGGTGAACTTGGTGGCCTCCACCTTGATGAACGGCGCATCGGCCAGCTTGGCCAGGCGGCGGGCGATTTCGGTCTTGCCCACGCCGGTGGGGCCGATCATCAGGATGTTCTTGGGCGTGATCTCGCTGCGCAGGCCCTCGGGCACCTGCTGGCGCCGCCAGCGGTTGCGCAGGGCGATGGCCACGGCGCGCTTGGCGGCGTTCTGGCCGACGATGTGGCGGTCGAGCTCGGAAACAATCTCTTGCGGGGTCATGCTCATGGCTGCCCCTCGGCCTGCCCCTCGGCCTGCCGTTTGGATGCGCAACTTGTCATTCGAGCACCTCGATCGTGTGGTTCTGGTTGGTGTAGATGCACAGATCGCCGGCGATCATCAGTGACTGCTTGACGATCTCGGCCGCGCCCAGCTGGCTGTGCTGCAGCAGCGCCCGGGCCGCCGCCTGGGCATAGGCGCCGCCCGAGCCGATGGAGACGATGCCCAGCTCGGGCTCCAGCACGTCGCCGTTGCCGGTGATGATCAGGCTGGCCTCGCGGTCGGCCACCGCCAGCATGGCCTCCAGCCGGCGCAGCACCCGGTCGGTGCGCCAGTCCTTGGTCAGCTCGATGGCCGAGCGCACCAGGTGGCCCTGGTGCTTCTCCAGCTTGGCCTCGAAGCGCTCGAACAGGGTGAAGGCGTCGGCCGTGGCACCGGCAAAGCCGGCCAGCACCGTGTCGCGGTGCAGCTTGCGCACCTTGCGCGCGCTGGCCTTGACGATGATGTTGCCCAGTGTGACCTGGCCGTCGCCGCCCAGCGCCACCTGCCAGCCCTGGGGGGTCTGGCGGCGAACGCTGAGGATGGTGGTGCCGTGGAAGGGTTCCATGGAAGGTCCGTTCAGAAGGGGCGGCCGCCGTTGGCAGGCCGCAGGCGGGTCAGTCCCGGGGCGTCAGTCCCTGGGAACCAGCACGCGGGCGTGCTCGTTGATGCCCATGGCGCCGAAGAACAGCGCCACCAGCCGGTGGGCGTCGACGAAGGTGATGCCGCGGTTCTCGCTCTGCTTGGCCAGCACCCAGTTCAACAGGTCGCCGGCGGCGATGAAATCCACCCGGATCAGCCGCGCACACGACACATGCACCAGCGCGGCCGTGCCCAGCTTGCGGTCGAGCTGCTGCAGGATGCCGCCGATGTCGCCGGCCAGCTGGCCCGACAACTCCACCGTCGACACCTGCTGGCCGGCATGGCCGTCGTCCTGCAGGCTGGATTCGAGGAAGCCGGAATGCACTTCGCTGACGATCGACATCGTCGGCGTGGTGGTGGAATTGCCGGCATTGGCCGCCCGCACCTGGCAGCGCGCCCGCTCCCACGATGGTGGCGACACCTCGTAGGTGACGCAGTAGTCGATGGCGGTTTCGTCGAACTGGTCGGGCCGGTTGGCCAGGCGCAGTGCCTCCAGCCGCACCATCCAGAATGCCGGATCGGCGTCGCGCACACCGGTAGGCGCGGCTTCCTGCAGCGCCTGCAGCAGCCGCTCGGCGTCGATCCAGCGCATGTCGATGGGCTGCGGCGCCCATTGGCGAAACAGCAGGTTCAGGTGGGCGGCGGCTTCTGCATCCACGGCCTCCAGGGCCGACCAGTCCAGCACCCAGGGCAGCGGCAGCTGCAGCGTGCTCGACCGCAGCCTGGCCACCGCGTCCACGTCCAGCAGGGCCGGGCTCACCCAGCCGATGTCGCCCTTCACGCCCCGGGTGTCGGGGCGCTCGTCGGCAGCGGCGTCGGCCACCCGGCGCGGCAGCGAATACCACTGCGGTGACGACCGGTCGAAGCGGTTGGCGAACTCCAGCGACAGGGTTTCGAACTTCTGCTGCTGCCCGGTGGCGCGGTACAGGTCGAACAGCACCAGCCAGGTCTCGGCGTGTCCGGCGCGCGTGGCGTTGGGCTTGCAAAGGTTGGTCAGCGCCTGCTCGCACTGGTTGAAGTCGGCATTGGCGAAGCCGATCACCGCCTCGTCCAGGTCGGGGTCGTGCACCACCTCGTTGACTTCGACTGCAAACCGGCTGTTGGCGTCGAAGCTGGTGTCACTGCGCGGCAGGCCGGCGCCGCCGCTCGGCTGGATCGCCAGGTCGGGCAGCGGCATGTCGGTGCCCGACTGCGCCCGTGGCATTGCCGTCTTGGCAGCGGGCGCCCAGGTGCTGACCATTCCCGGGGGCGGGTTGCGCGCCGGTGCGCCACCCGCCTTGCGGGCCGGCGGCACCGGTGGAAATTCGCTGTCGGGCAACGACGGCAGGTGGTCCAGGGGCTGCGGCATGCGCGGGGCGTGTGCCGCCGGCATGGTCGGCATCGGCCGGCCGCCGTCAAAGGCCACCGGCTCGGTCGGCGCGCTGTAGAAGTCGGTGGGGTGCTGTGGCGCGACCGGCGTCCGGCGCGGCGGCGGGCGTTGACGCACCGTGGCCTCACGCGGCGCCTGCTCGCCCACCATCTGCTGCTCGATCTGGTCGATCTTGGCCTTGACGCCGATGTCGGGGCGGGCACTAGACGCTTCGGACAGCCGCACCTCCGAGTCGTCGACCTTGGACGAGCCGCCCAGCGCCGCCAGCTGTTCGGGCGACAGGCCGTCACGGCGCAGCTTGCGCAAGGTGTCGAGCTCGCGCTTGCGCACGAAGTCATTGCGCCGCTTGCGCTCGACCATGGCCTTGAGCTCGGATTTCTCCAGCTCAGTGCCTTCGTCCTGCCGGGTGGCCACTTCCGACCATTCGGTGGCCGGGTTGGCCACGAAACGCGCCACCTTGCGGAAAAAGCTTTCGCCGTTCTTCGGGTCAGCCATGTCGGTCAGCAGGTCGGTGGGCGCAGCGGCAAATCAGTCGCCGAACATCTTCTGCTTGAGCTCGCGCCGCTGCTGGGCTTCGAGCGACAGCGTGGCGGTCGGCCGGGCCAGCAAGCGGCCCAGGCCGATGGGCTCACCGGTTTCGTCGCAGAAGCCGTAGTCACCGGCGTCGATGCGCACGATGGACTGCGAGATCTTCTTCAGGAGCTTGCGCTCCCGGTCGCGGGTGCGCAACTCCAGCGCGTGCTCTTCCTCGATGGTGGCGCGGTCGGCCGGGTCGGGCACGATGGAGGTGTCTTCGCGCAGATGCTCGGTGGTCTCGCCGGCATTGCTGAGCAGGTCGTCCTTCAGGGCCTGCAGCCGGCTGCGGAAGAACTCGAGCTGCTTCTCGTTCATGTACTCGGTCTCGGGCATGGCCTGCAGCTCGGCATCCGTCAGGTCCTTGCCGGCCTTGGTCTTCCAGGCGTTGACGAGTTTCGGGTCCGCCTTGTGCGCGGTTTTGACAATGTCCATGGGTTCGGGGTAGCCGCGGGCAGGCGGTCTTGGGGGGGCAAAGCGCTCGGCGAACCGGCTGGTGGACGGGGCTGCCGGCGCTGGCGCGGGCACGGCCTTGGCTGCAGCCGACTTGGCGCTGCTGGCGGACTTGGTGCCCGCCTTGGCGGGCTTGGGCGCGGCCGTTGTGGCAGCCGTGGGGGTGGGTGTGCTGGCGGGGGATGGGGCGGGCACTTTGGCCGTGGTCTTGCTCACTTCGGGGCTCCTCGCAGTGGCGTTGTACCTGTTGTCCGCCACGGCCTGTGAATCTGCCGCGTCGCTTGAGGCGCGCGGATTGTAGCCACGCCCGCAGGCTGCCAAAAAGCTCAGACGAGGCAGCCTTCGAGCCCTTGCAACAGGATGTCACGCGGCAGGTCGATGCCGATGAACACCATCTTGCTCTGCTTTTTTTCGCCGGGCAGCCACTTGGGCCCCAGGTCGCTGCCCATCAGCTGATGGACACCCTGGAACACCACCTTGCGGTCGCTGCCCTTCATGTTGAGAACACCCTTGTAGCGCAGCATCTTCGGGCCGTAGACCTGGACGATCGAGCCGAGAAAGTCTTCGAGCTTGGCCGGGTGGAAGGCCCGGTCGCTCTTGAAGGCGAAGCTCTTGACGTCGTCATCGTGCGCGTGGTGATGCGTCTGGTGCTGCGGATGGTTGCAGGCTTCACCCGGGGCGTGGTCGTGGCCCTCGTGGCTCTCATGGCCTCCGTGGCCGTGCGCATGCCCGTGGTCATGGTGGTCGTGCCCATGGCTGTCCTCGGTGAGGAAGTCGGGGTCGATCTCCAGCTTGGCATTCAGGTTGAAGCCCTTCAGGTCGAACACATTGGCGATCGGCACCTCGCCGAAGTGCACCGCATGCTGCGGCGCGCGCGGGTTCATGTGCTTGATGCGGTGCTTGAGCGCGTCCACCGCCGGGGCGTCGACCAGGTCGGCCTTGCTGATGAAGATCTGGTCGGCAAAGCCGATCTGGCGGCGCGCTTCCTGGCGGGTATCGAGCTGGCCGTCGGCATGCTTGGCGTCGACCAGGGTCAGGATGGAGTCGAGCAGATAGCTTTCGGCGATCTCGTCGTCCATGAAGAAGGTCTGCGCCACCGGGCCGGGGTCGGCCAGGCCAGTGGTCTCGATCACCACGCGGTCGAAGCTCAGTTCACCCTTGCGGCGCTTGGCGGCCAGGTCGCTCAGCGTCGTGCGCAGGTCTTCGCGGATGGTGCAGCAGACGCAGCCGTTGCTCATCTGGATGATCTGCTCGTTGGTGTCGCTCACCAGGATCTCGCTGTCGATGTTCTCTTCGCCGAACTCGTTCTCGATCACGGCGATCTTCTGGCCGTGGGCCTCGGTGAGCACACGCTTGAGCAGGGTGGTCTTGCCCGAGCCGAGAAAGCCGGTGAGGATGGTGGCGGGGATCAGGCCTTGGGACATGGACGCTCCGGAACGCTGGTGAGTGTGGCGGGCTGGGCACGCCGCGCAACCCCTTCACTTGGGGGCGGCGAACTGTGTTGCAAGCCCGCGGTGGTGTCAAGCAGCGTCTGGGCCAGGCATCCGGCCGGTCCGGCCGGCCAGGCCCGGACACGGCGATGGGTTATTCTTGCGCATCGCCACCTCTGACACCCCTCGTGTCTGAACCTCCAGCCAGCCGGCCGCTCCACCGTGCGGCGGCCCAACCGGCCGACAAATCACCCGACAGACGTGGCCTCTTCGAGCGTCTGGTCGAGTTTTTGTCGCCCGGCCCCGACTCCACCGACGAATTGATGGCCACCCTGGCCGATGCCGAGCAGCGCGAGCTGATCGCACCAGAGAGCCGCGTCATGCTCGAAGGCGTGCTGCGCATGGCCGAGATGAGCGCTGGCGACGTGATGGTGGCTGCCCCGCGCATGGACCTGCTCGCCATCGATGCCCCCTATGACGAACTGCTGGCCTCGGTGATCGAGACCGGCCACTCGCGCTTCCCGGCCTATGAAGGCCAGCGCGACAACGTCATCGGCATCCTGATGGCCAAGGACCTGCTGAAGCTGCAGCGCTCGCCCGACCTGAGCCTGCGCACCCTGCTGCGCCCGGCGGTGTTCGTGCCCGAAAGCAAGGGCCTGAATGAACTGCTGCGCGACTTCCGCGCCAACCGCAACCACCTGGCGATGGTGATCGACGAGTTCGGCAACACCGCCGGGCTGATCACCATCGAGGACGTGCTGGAAGAAATCGTCGGCGAAATCGAAGACGAGTTCGACCAGGAGGCCACCGCCGCCGACAACGGCATCTACACCCTGGCCGACGGCAGCCACCGGGTGGCGGGCGACACCGACATCAGCGCGGTCAACCAGATCTTCGGCACCCAGCTGCCCGAAGACGCCTTCGACACCATCGGCGGGCTGATCTCCCATGAGCTGGGCCATGTGCCGCGCCGCGGTGAATCGGCCGAGGCCGGCGGCCTGCAGTTCCAGGTGATGATCACCCGTGGCGGGGCGGTGCGCTGGTTCCGCGTGGGCCGCCAGCCGCCACCTGCTGCAGGCCCGGATTGAGCCGCGCCAGCGGCGCCGGGGCTGGCTTGACTGTGCTGCAGTTGCCAGCGCAGTTGCTGGCGGTTTCCGCCGCCGGTGCGCTGCAGAGCCTGGCCTGCGTGCACACCGCCGCCTGGCCGCTGCCGCTGGCCGCCATCGCCCTGCTGGCCTGGTGTGTGCACGGCGCCGCACCGCGCCGGGCGGCGCTGCTGGGTTGGGCCTTCGGCACCGCCTGGCTGGGCGCGGCCACCTGGTGGCTGTTCATCAGCATGCACCGCTACGGCGGGCTGCCAGCACCGCTGACGGTGGCGGCGGTAGCGCTGTTGTCGGCTGCCTTGTCGCTGTATCTGGCCGCGGCCATGGCCTGGGTGGCGCACCGGCGCAGCGGCCGGCCGCTGGCCGACGCCAGCCGCTTTGCCGCCGGTTGGCTGGCTGCCGAACTGGCGCGCGGCGTCATCTTCACCGGCTTCCCCTGGGCCGCCAGCGGCTACACCCAGGTCGACGGGCCACTGGCACTGCTGGCACCCTGGCTGGGGGTGTATGGCATCGGGGCCCTGCTGGCCTGGGCTGCAGCGCTGCTGGCGCTGGCGGGGCGCGCGGCGGTGGGTGGCGGCGCGCCTGCCTCGGCGCCAGGTCGGCCGGCGCTTCTGGCGACCTTGGCTGTGGCCGTGCTGGCTGTGCCGGCGGGCTGGGGCATCGCTGTCGGCCCACCGGAATTCACCCGCCCCGGCGCCAGCCTGCAGGTGGCACTGTTGCAGACCAATGTGGCGCAGGACGAGAAATTCGCCGCCGAACGCATGCCCGCCACGCTGGCCTGGGTGGCGCAGACGCTCACCAGCGCCCGGGCCGACCTGGTCATCACGCCCGAGACCGCCGTGCCGCTGCTGCCCGACCAGCTCGACGCACTGGCGCCCGGCTACTGGGCCGGGTTGCAGCAGCACTTCAGCCAGCCCGGCGGGCCGGCGGCGCTGGTGGGCGTGCCGCTGGGCAACTTCGACGCGGGCTACACCAATTCGGTGGTGGGCCTGTCGGCCGCTACCGCCGCGCCCGGTGCCGGCTACCGCTACGACAAGACCCATCTGGTGCCCTTCGGCGAGTTCATCCCCACGGGCTTTCGCTGGTTCACAGAACTGATGAACATCCCGCTGGGCGATTTCAACCGCGGGCCGGCCAACCCGCCGTCGTTTGCGGTGAAGGCGGCGCGGGTGGCGCCCAACATCTGCTACGAAGACCTGTTCGGCGAGGAACTGGCGCGCCGCTTTGCCGATGCGGCCACTGCCCCCACGGTGCTGGCCAACATCAGCAACATCGGCTGGTTCGGCGACACCATCGCCATTCCGCAGCACCTGAACATCTCGCGCCTGCGCAGCCTGGAGCTGCAGCGGCCGATGCTGCGTGCCACCAACACCGGCGCCACGGCGGTGGTGGACCACCGCGGCGTGGTGATGGCCGCGCTGCCGCCGTTCACCGTGGGGGTGCTCACCGCCACCGTGCAGGGCCGCGAGGGCCTGACCCCGTTCGCCCGCTGGGCCGCAGCTGCCGGGCTGTGGCCGCTGTGGACGCTGGCCTTGCTGGGCCTGGCCTGGCCCGCACGGGGCGGGCGGGCCGGGGCCGGCCGGTAAACTGCCATGCTGACCAAGATTTGCCGCCCGCAGCGCCCAATGCGCCGCCAGCCTCGCCGATGCCCACCTTCCAGCAATTGATCCTCCGCCTGCAAGACTATTGGAGCCAGCAGGGCTGCGCACTGTTGCAGCCCTACGACATGGAGGTGGGCGCGGGCACCAGCCACACCGCCACCTTCCTGCGCGCCCTGGGCCCCGAGCCCTGGAAGGCTGCCTATGTGCAGCCCAGCCGCCGGCCGAAGGACGGCCGCTACGGCCAGAACCCGAACCGCCTGCAGCACTATTACCAATACCAGGTGGTGCTGAAGCCGGCGCCGGCCAACATCCTGGCGCTCTACCTCGGCAGCCTGGAGGCGGTGGGTTTCGATCTGAAGGCCAACGACATCCGCTTCGTCGAGGACGACTGGGAGAACCCCACCCTGGGCTGCTGGGGCCTGGGCTGGGAGGTCTGGCTCAATGGCATGGAGGTGACGCAGTTCACCTACTTCCAGCAGGTGGGCGGCATCGACTGCAAGCCGATCACCGGCGAGATCACCTACGGCCTGGAACGGCTGGCGATGTACCTGCAGGGCGTGGACAACGTCTACGACCTGCAATACACCGATGGGGCGCCCGCGCCGGGCCGCTCCCAAGCGGGCGCGCTCCCCCCGGGGGACGATTCGACGCGAAGCGGCGGATCTAGGGGCGGGCTGACCTATGGCGATGTGTTCCACCAGAACGAGGTCGAGCAGAGCACCTACAACTTCGAGCACAGCGATGTCGACTTCCTGCTGCAGGCCTTTGCCGCGCACGAGCGGCAGAGCAAGCATCTGATGGAGCAGCAACTGGCGTTACCCGCCTACGAGCAGCTGCTGAAGGCCGGCCACAGCTTCAACCTGCTGGACGCGCGCGGTGCCATCAGCGTGACCGAACGCGCCGCCTACATCGGCCGCATCCGCAACCTGGCCCGCGCCGTGGCGCAGAGCTACCTGGACAGCCGCGCGCGCCTGGGTTTCCCGATGGCCCCCAAGGCCTGGGCCGACGAAGTCACCGCCCAACTGACTGCCAAGAAGGCGGCCTGAACCATGTCGCACAACCTGCTCGTTGAACTCTTCGTTGAAGAACTGCCGCCCAAGGCGCTGAAAAAGCTGGGCGAGGCTTTTGCCGGCGTGCTGGCCGACAGCCTGAAAGCCCAGGGCCTGGCCGCCGCTGACGCCGCGGTGACCGCCTTTGCCAGCCCGCGCCGCCTGGCCGTGCACGTGAGCGGTGTGGCCGCCAAGGCCGCCGACAAGGCCGCGCAAACCAAGCTGATGCCGGTTGCGGTAGCGCTGACGGCCGATGGCCAGCCCACGCCCGCCTTGTTGAAGAAGCTGGCCAGCCTGGGTGCCGACGC
>JARXAJ010000232.1 GCA_029865965.1 Aquabacterium sp. | reverse complement strand
GGGTTGAGCTGCGCCGCCAGCTTGTGCAGCATCTGCTGCAGCGGCGGCGCGGGGCTGGCTTCTGCCGCGTCTGCCGCGTCGCGCTGCGCCAGGCGGGCGCGGATGCGCTGTGCCGTCACCTGCAGGCGGTCGCGCTCGGCGGGCTTGAGCACGTAGTCGCACACGCCTTGCTCGAAGGCCTCCACCGCGTACTGGTCGTAGGCGGTGATGAACACGATCTGCGGCAGGTGTTCGTCGTCGGCCACGTCCATCTGCGCGATCTGGCGCGCTGCATCCACGCCGGTCAGGCCGGGCATGCGGATGTCCAGGAACACCAGGTCGGGCCGGTGCTGCGCCACCAGGTCCACCGCCTCCAGGCCGTTGCGGGCCTCGGCCACGATCTGCAGGTCGGGCCACACCTCGGCCAGGCGGGCACGCAGCTGCTCGCGCATCAGGCGCTCGTCGTCGGCGATGACGGCGCGCACCGGGGCGGTGGCTGCGTTGGCCGCCGGGTGGGTGGAAGGGCTGGGCATCGCGGGGGCTCCGGGGTCGCAGGTCAGGCGGGGTCAGGCGTGTGCAGGATGCGGGGAGCGGCAGCAGCAGCCGCGTCAGCAGATGATTCTCATGGCGCCCGCCTGCGAATTCCAACCAGGTCAGGCCCACACATCGCCATCGATGTCACGGGGCGTCGAAGTGCAGGGCGCGGGCGTTGTGCATCCATGGGGTCAGCCACAGCAGACCGGTGCGGTGGCCGCAGGGCCGGGTCACGGCGGGTCGGCACGGTTGGCTGCGGAACCGACACAGGCCCGTCGTCACGCGCCTTCCAGCGGCTTGTAGGGCACGGCCAGCGTCACCCGGGTGCCGCCGCCGGGGTTCTCGGTGATGGTCAGGCTGGCCTTGGGGCCGTGCAGCAGCTGCAGCCGCTCGCGGATGTTGGCCAGGCCCACGCCGGTGCCCGCTGTCTTTCCGGATGATGCGGCGCGGCCGAAGCCCAGGCCGGTGTCGGCCACGGTGACACTGAGCTTGCCGTGCACCACCTCGGCCTTGACGCTGAGCCGGCCACCTTCGGGCTTGGGCTCCAGGCCATGCTTGATGGCGTTCTCCACCAGGGTCTGCAACATCATGGCCGGGAACTCGGCCGACAGCAGGCCGTCGGGCACGTCGATCTCGGTGGCCAGGCGCTCTTCCATGCGCACCTGCAGGATCTCCAGATAGGGCCGGATGACTGCCAGCTCGCGCCCCAGATCGCGCGCGCGGCTGCCCGGGCCGCCGTCGCCGCCGGTCTCGCGCATGGTGGGCATGCTGGCGCGCAGCAGCGCGATCAGGTTCTTCTGCATCTGGCTGGCGCGCCTGGGGTCCACCTCGATCAGGTGGTCGATGCTGGCCAGGGTGTTGAACAGGAAATGCGGTTCCACCTGGGCCTGCATCGCCGCCATGCGCGCTTCCACCACCTGGCGTTTCAGCGATTCGGCCCCGGCCGTCTCCACCGCCTGGGCGGCCTGGGCCTCTGCCTGGATCTGCTTGCGGTAGGTGATCTTGATCACCAGCGAGGCCACGATCCACAGGAAGGCCAGCGAGGGCAGGAACTCGCCCACGGTGACTTCAAGCCGCTCCACGCCCCGGCGGCCTGCGCTGCGGGCTTCTCTGGCCGCATCGATGCCGGCCTGGCGGGCTTCCTCGCGGGCCTCCTCGGCTTCCACCCGCGCGTCTTCCACCGCCTGTTCGATGGCCTGGCGGGCTTCGTCCACCGCTTTGCGCACGGCCTCGGCGGTGACACCGGGCGGCAGCCTGATCTCCACCACCGGCGGGGCCGATGCGGCGCTGGCCGCGGCTGACGCGGCCGATGCTGCCGCCTTGGCCCGTGGCGTGATGCGCACGCCGCGCTCATCGATGACGATCTCGACGCCATCGTGCGGGGCGCCCGAGGCGGGTGTGTCGATGCGGATGGCCGGCCTGGACGGAGATGCTGGCGGTGCGGGGGGTGCTGGTGGTGCAGGCGGGGCCGGCAGGTCTACCATGTCGCCCGGCAGATGCACGGTGCGGGTGTAGCTCCAGCTGAAGGGCGGCAGGTTCTTCAGCACGCCGGCAAACACCAGCAGCAGCAGCGCCAGCAGGAAGAAGCGCTTCCAGCTGATGCCCACCAGCCAGTTGGCATAGGCGTGGAAGCCCGTCATGCCGGCGGTCTTGGTGCGCTGCCAGCGGCTGGGGCGCAGGGCCTCGGGGGCGGGTGACGGGGTCATCGGGCGGGACGGCTCGCAGGGGGTGATCGCCCTGCAATGTAGCGAGCCCCCGCCCCGGCGGCGCGGCCGGGGCGACCGCCCGCCGCAGCGCGCGGACAGGCTGCCGGTCCGGCCGACAGCCCGGGCGCCGGCCCCGCGTCAGTGCTGCTTTTAGCGGCTGTACAGCACCGACGGCAACCACAGGCCGATGGCCGGGAACTGGTAGAGCAGGAAGATCGCCACCACCTGGATGCCCATGAACGGCAGCATGCCCGCGAAGATCTGGTTCAGCGTCACATGCGGCGGGCTGACACCCTTCAGGTAAAACGCTGCCATCGCCACCGGCGGGCTCAGGAAGGCGGTCTGCAGGTTCAGCGCCACCAGCAGGCCGAAGAACAGCGGATCGACGCCGAAGTTGTCGAGCAGCGGGATGAAGATGGGCATGAAGATCACGATGATCTCGGTCCATTCCAGCGGCCAGCCCAGGATGAAGATGATCACCTGGCTGAGCAGCAGGAACTCGGTCTTGCTCAGGTTCATCGACATCACCCAGTTCTCGACCAGTTCCTGCCCGCCCAGCAGCGCAAACGCGGCCGAGAAGATGGCACTGCCTACGAACAGCCAGCACACCATGGCGCTGGTCTTGGCGGTGAGGAAGACGCTCTCCTTGAGCATCGTCAGGTTGAACTGCCGGTAGGCCAGCGCCAGCAGGAAGCCGCCCAGCGCCCCCACCGCAGCCGCCTCGGTGGGCGTGGCCAGGCCCATCACGATGCTGCCCAGCACCGCCAGGATCAGCACCAGCAGCGGGAAGAAGCTGGCCAGCAGCATCTTGAAGATCTCGAGCCGCTGGAAGCTGAGGACAGCGTAGAACGCCAGCAGGGCCACCACGCCCACGCCGGTGCCGATCCACCAGCCACGGGTGGGCGGTGTGCGCTCGGCGGCCACGGTGGAGCCCGACGATGTGGCGCCGGGCGGTTCTTGCACGCCGCTGGCGCCAGGTGGCTCCTTGACGTCACTGGCGCCGGGCGGCTCCTTGACGTCGCCGGCGCCGGGCGGCTCCTTCAGTCCGCCTTCGGCTGCGGGCGGCTCGGCCAGGCCACCCGACTCGGGCTTGGGCTCGGCCAGGCCACCGCTGTCGGCAGGGCTGTCCTGGGTGCTGCCCGGGGGGGCCTGCAGGCCGCCGCCGGTTGCGTCCGACTGCACGGTGGCCGACGCACGTGCCATGTCGGCCCGGGCCTCGGCGTCTGGCGGCGCCGTGTTCGTCCGCCAGCTCAAGCCCACCGCCAGCGCGAAGAACAGCGCCGGCAGCAGCACCACGCCCAGCTGGCGCAGGATGTGGCCGGTGGACACGCCCAGGTTGCGGTGCCCTTTGAGCGCGCGCAGCAGCGCCGGCAGCGCGGTGTTGGAGATCGACTCGGCAATCGGCGTGGTCATCGCCGGCAGCGGCACGAAGCGCTCGGCGGCCGACAACGGCGGCATCAGGTGCGGCTTGAGCTTGGCCAGGATGATCACGTAGACCACGTACAGCCCCGCCAGCATGAGGCCGGGGAAGAAGGCGCCCGCATACAGCTGCACCACCGACACGCCGGCGGTGGCGCCGTAGACGATCAACATCACGCTGGGCGGGATCAGGATGCCCAGGCAGCCGCCGGCGGTGATGGCACCTGCCGACACCCGCACGTCATAGCCGCCGCGCAGCATCTGCGGCAGCGCCAGCAGGCCCATCAACGTGACCACCGCACCAACGATGCCGGTGGCCGTGGCAAACACCGCACAGGTGAACAGCGTGGCCACCGCCAGGCTGCCCGGCACGCGGGCCATGGCCAGGTGCAGGCTCCTGAACAGCTTCTCGATCAGGTTGGCCCGCTCGACCAGGTAGCCCATGAAGACGAACAGCGGGATGCTGATCAGCACGTCGTTGCCCATCACCTTGAAGGCGCTCTGCACCATCAGCGTGAGGGTCTTGGACGTGTCTTCCTCGTAGGCGATCCAGGTGAAGATCATGCCCATGCCCATCAGCGTGAACGCGGTGGGAAAGCCCAGCATGATGGCCACCACCACCAGGGCCAGCATCATCAGGCCCAGGTGGCCGTTGGTGATCTTGGGCGCCATCAGCAGCATCACCGCCGTGCCGGCGATGATCAGCGCCATCAGGATGAAGCCGAACCACAGCTCCTTGCGGATCTTCATGGCGTGCCTCCCTTGGCCAGACGGTCAGGGGGGGCCACGTACTTGTCGAGGCCGTAGATGTCCTCGTCCTTCACATGCACCATGGCCTTGAGCTTGTCGACGTCGACCTCTTCCACGTCCTGCTCGCGCGATGGCCACACGCCGTCACGGATGCACTGGATGCAGCGCACGATCTCCACCACGCCCTGCAGCAGCAGCATGCCCCCGGCCAGCGGGATCATGAACTTGAACGGGTAGACCGGCAGCGGCGTGGCGCTGAAGGTGCTTTCCTTGATCGCGGCGGATTCGCTGGCAAAGATCCAGCCGGCCCAGGTCATGGCCACCACGCCAGGCAGAAAGAAGAGGAAGTACAGGATCAGGTCCAGCGTGGCCTGCGTGCGCGGCATGAAGAAGCCGTAGAGCACGTCGCCGCGCACATGGCCGTTCTTGGCCAGGGTGTAGGCGCCCGCCATCATGAACAGCGTGCCGTACATCATGATCTGGGCGTCCAGCGCCCAGTCGTGCGGATTGTTCAGGGCGTAGCGTGAAAACACCTCCCAGCTGATCATCAGGGTGAGCGCGACGATCAGCCAGGCGAACAGCTGGCCAAGCCAGGTCGACAGGCGGTCCACGCCCAGCAGCAGGTTCTGCATGGTGGTGTCCTTCCAGTTGCAGGGTCGTTCAAAGAAAAGAGCCACCGCCCTGGCAGGGCGGTGGCCCGGTCGACAACGCCGTGGGTCAGGTCTTCTTGGCCGGCGCGCGGAAGTAGTGGTTCCAGGCCATCTTGAAGTCGACCATGTAGTCGTTCTGCCACTGGCCGGCACGTTGCGCAAACGCCTTCTGGCTGTCCATCACCTTCTTGAACAGCGCGTTCTCGGCCGACTTGGCTGCCGTGACCTTGTCCCAGGCCGCCAACTGGGCGCGCAGGATGGCGTCGGGCGTCTTGTAGAAGTTGATCTTGTCCTTGGTCTTCAGCTCGATGTAGTCCTGGCTGTTGCGCTGGATCGCCTTCCAGCTCATGTCGGCGCTGGCGGCCTGCACCGAGTGGTCGATGATGGCCTTCAGCTCGGCGGGCAGCGCGTCGAGCTTGCCCTTGTTGAACAGGATCTCGAACTGCTCGCCGCTCTGGTGGAAGCTCTGCAGCATGCAGTTCTTCACCACGTCGGGGAAGCCCAGGATGCGGTCGCTGCTGGCGTTGTTGAACTCGGCTGCGTCGATCAGGCCGCGGTCCAGGGCCGGCACGATCTCACCGCCGGGCAGCGGGTTCACCGCCATGCCCAGTTCCTTGAACACATCGATCGACAGGCCCACGGTGCGGAACTTCAGGCCTTTCATGTCCTCGACCTTGGCGATCGGCTTCTTGAACCAGCCCAGCGGCTGTGTGGGCATGGGGCCGTAGACATACGACACCACGTCGATGTTCAGGCTCTTGTAGATCTCTTCCAGCAGGGCCTTGCCGCCGCCGTAGTAGTGCCAGCTCAGCACCATGTTCGGGTCCATGCCGAAGGCGGGGCCCGAGCCCCACAGCGCCAGCGCCGTGCTCTTGCCGTAGTGGTAGGCCAGCACGCCGTGGCCGCCGTCGAGCGTGCCCTTGTTCACCGCGTCCAGCAACTGGAACGCCGGCACCACCGAGCCCGACGGCAGCACCTCGATCTTCAACCGGCCACCGGCCATGTCGTTGACGGTCTTGGCAAAGTCGTTGGCGTACTCGTGGAAGATGTCCTTGGCCGGCCAGGTGCTCTGGAAGCGCAGGCTCACCGTCTGCGCCTTCGAGATCATCGGGGCGGCCAGGCCGCCCGTGGCCACGGCGCCAACGGCAGCCTTCTGCAGGAACGAGCGGCGCGGTGCGCCGGGGGTCTTGGTGTCGGCCATGGGGGGAAATGTCTCCGGTCGGGGTTGATAGAGGCGCCGCCAGCCACCGCTGCGACGCCGGGCGCGAGTGTTCAGCCCCGGTGTTGGCGGCGCAAGCGGGAGTTCCCTGCCCCGGCGGCCTCCTGCGCGACAGCCTGACGCAGCCACCCCCGCATCCAGGGTGGTGCGCCCTTGCGAGCAAGCCAGCAGCACCGGCAAAAAACAGAACGCCCCGCCGGCCGTTCGGGCCGCGGGGCGTTGCAGGCTGGCCACACCCGGCGCCAGCCGGGGGGCCGGGTCAGGGCTGTTTGACGCCTTCGACCTGGATCACCAGGCGCACGCTGTCGGCGATGCCGAAGTTCAGGCCCCAGCCCATGCCGTACTGGCTGCGCACGATGGTGGTCTCGAAGTCACCGCCGCAGACCTCCACCTTCAGCATCGGGTTGGTGTAGCAGCCGAAGTTGGTTGCCTTCAGCACCACCGGGTTGGTCTTGCCCAGCAGGGTCAGGCTGCCGGCCACTTCGCTGACCTTGTCGCCGTTGAAGCTGAACTTGTCGGCCACGAACCGGGCGGTGGGGAATTCAGCGCTGTTGAAGAAGTCCTTGCTCTGCAGGTGCTTGTCGAAGGCGGCAGTGCCGGTGCTGATCGATGCGGTCTCGATGGTCAGGTCGACCTTGCCCGATTTGCCGGTCTTGTCGAACTGCACCGCGCCGGTCTTCTTGTCGAAGCGGCCGCGGTTGGTCGTCACGCCGAAGTGCGGCACCTCGAAGGTGACGAAGGTGTGTGTCGGGTCGATGGCGTAAGTGGCGTTTTGCGCTTGCGCGCCCAGGGTGGTGGCGGCCAGCGCGGCGGCAAACAAGGCGGTGCGGATCATGAAAAGGCTCCTGAAAGGATGGTTGGGGGAACAGGTTGCGGGGGGGTCAAAGCGGCGCCATGCCGGTCAATGCCAGCTTGAACTTCACCGTCACGTCGTTGGCCACCATGGACGTGTCGGTCCATTCGCCTTCGCCGATCTTGAAGTCGAGCCGCTTGATGGTGAAGCTGCCGGTGGCGGTGCTGTTGGTACCGGCCTGGGTGACGCTGACAGGCACCACCACCGGCTGGGTGTTGCCCTTGATCGACAGCGTGCCGGTCACCTCGAAGCGGCCCCCGCCCAGCGGCTTGATGGCGGCGCTGGCGAAGCTGGCGGTGGGGAACTTGGCCACGTTGAACCAGGGCGCCTTGGGCACCTCGGCGTCGGTCTCGGGTGAGCCGAAACTGGCGCTGCCGGTTTGGATGGTGAAGCCCACCTTGCCTGCGGCCGCGTTCTTCGGGTCCAAGGCGATCTGGGCCGTCCATTGTTTGAACTTGCCCTCCACCGGCACGCCCATCTGGCGGCTGACGAAGCTGATCTCGCTCTGCGCGGGAACAAGCTGCTGGGCGAGGGTGGGGCCGGCCAGGGTGGCAGCGGCCAGGGCGATGATCAGGGCGTGCATGGGTTGGGGGGCAGCAGGTTGGATGGATGGGTGGGTGGGTCAGCCGCGGGCCGGGCGCATGCGGTCGAGCAGCCTGTCGCGGTCGATGAAGTGGTGCTTGAGCGCGGCGCCGACATGCAGCACCACCAGGGCGGCCATCAGCATGGCGCTGCGCTCATGCCAGGGTTTGATGGTCTCGGCCAGCAGCTTGTCGACCGGCACGAAGTCGGGCAGCGGCAGCACGCCGAACCACACCACCGGAAAGCCCGACGCCGAGCTGTAAGCCCAGCCCAGCAGCGGCACGGCAAAGAACAGTGCGTACAGCAAGGCGTGGGTGGCGTGGGCCGCCCGGGCCTGCCAGGCGGGCATGGCCTGATCGGCAGGCGGGCGGTGGGTGATGCGCCAGGCCAGCCGTGCCAACGACAGCAGCAAGATGGTGACGCCGGCCCACTTGTGCCAGCTGTAGTACTTCAGCCGGCTGGGTGAGAACGGCAGGTCGGTCATGTACACGCCCAGGCTGAAGGTGCCGACCAGCAGCAGCGCCAGCAGCCAGTGCAGGCCCATGGCCATGCCGGTGTAGCGCTGCAGCGGGGTGGGAGAGGTGGTGGTCGCCATGTGCAGCAGTCTGCCGGCCGGCCGGTACCGCGCCGTTCAGGCGCTTTGACGCGCCGTTTCAGTCAGACTGAACGGCCGAGTTCCGTCCATTCAGCGGAAATCAGCACCCAGCCGTGCCGGGCCCAGCCACAGGTGGGCCGACCGGGCGGCCAGATCGGCGGCAACGGCTGTGCCCAGCACTTGGTGGCGCAGGGCGAAGTCCAGCGTCACCAGGCTGGCGTCCACCGTCATCTCACCGGCGGCGGCGCGGGCCAGGGCCTCGGCCACCGGCATCAAGGTGAAGCTGTGCACTTCGCCGTCCTGGTTCTGCGGCACCAGGCCGGGCGGCAGCGCCAGGTCGTAGGCGCTGACGTCTTCCAGCTGGAAGCCCTCGGGGATGTCGCGCGCCACCCGCAGGCGCCGGCCGGGCTGCAGGCCGGCCATCTGCACGGGCCGCAGGCCGGCTTCTTCCCAGCCTTCACGCACCACGCAGGCCGCCGGGCTTTGGCCATAGGGCACGCCGCCGCCCACCAGGTTGTCGAGCAGGCCGGGGTCGGTGGGCTTGGTGAAGGCCCGGCGGGCAATCCACAACTGGCCGGGCCGGCCGTCGGCACCCGCCACATAGCCATTGCAGTGCGCGCCGAAGGTGGTGGTGCCCCAGAAGCGCGACGCTGCGCGCTCGATGGTGGCCAGCAGGTGGCCGCCGTCGAGCGCCTGCACGCCGTAGGTTTCGTCGCGCCAGGCCACGATCAGGCCATCGGCGTGCAGCCGGTGGTTGATCTCGGCGAAGAACCGCACCCGCGCAGAGGCCGGGCAATGCATGGTGACGCCTGCCGCATCCACCACCAGCGCCGGCCGCCAGCGCGCCAGCGCGCCCAGGTGGCTGCGTGCCACCGAGCCCACCTGCCAGTGCCGACCGCCATCGGCAATGTGGAACGGCACCCGGGCAGCGGCATCGGCCTGCCGCGCACCGGCAATCGCCGGCCAGTCGGTGCCCCGTGTGACGGCGCCCGGCACAGCTGGCATGTCGGCACCCGACATCAGGCCCAGGCCTGGTTCAGCAGCGCCTCCAGCTCCGCCGCGCCGCTGATCTTGCGCGGGTTGGTGTGCACCCAGGGGTTGGCCATGCCCTTTTGCGCAATGACGGCCAGGCGCTCATGGCCGATGCCCAGCTGCGACAGGCGCGTGGGCAGGCCCAGGTTGGCGATCAGTTCTTCCACCAGGTCGGCCGCCGGGCGGCTGGCGTTGCCCAGCGCGGCGGCGATCTCGGCCATCTGCGGCGCGCACACGGCGGCGTTGTGGCGCATCACCGTGGGCAGCAGCACGCAGCTGGTGATGCCGTGCGGCACGCCGGCATCGGCCCCCAGCGCATGGCCCAGGCCGTGGCTGGCGCCGTATTCGGTGCGGCGGATGCTGGTGGCCGCCAGCCAGGCGCCCAGCTGGCCGTCCAGCCGCGCCGCCAGGTCGCCGGGGTCGGTGGCATAGCGTTTCAGCGACCGGCCCAGCAGCGCCAGCGCGCGCACGCTGGTGGCGTCGATCAGCGGCTGGGCGTTGATGCTGCACAGCGCCTCCACCGCGTGGTCGACCGCCCGCACGCCGGTGGACAGCCACAGCCGCTCAGGCGTGTGCACGGTGATACGCGGGTCCAGGATCACCGCCGCCGCGCCGATGAAGGCGCCGGTGTAGCCCTGCTTGGTGCCGAAACGGGTGTCGGTGCAGCCGCCCAGGTCGCTGAATTCGGCGCCCGACAGCGTGGTGGGCACGGCGATCTGCCGGCACGGCGGCATGCGTGGCTGCGGCGTGACGCGGCTGCCATCGGCCGCCACCCGCATGTGCCAGTCGTCGAGCTGCTCGATGCGGCTCAGGTTCTCCGCCAGCGCCACCAGCGCCACCTTCACCGTGTCGATCACCGTGCCGCCGCCGATGCTGACGATCAGGTCGGCCTGCGCCGCACGCACCGCGTTGGCCACGGCAATGACTGAATCGCGCGGCGTGTGCTCCACACAGTCGTCGAACAGCCCCACCACCTGCGGCTGAATGCGCGACAGCGCCGCCGTCACCGCATCGGTCTTGCGGTTCAGCGATTTGCTGGTGACCACGAAGATGCGCTGTGCGCCGCGCTGGGTGGCCTCGGTCTGCAGCGCTTCTGCTGCCGGCGTGCCGAAGTGCACGCGGTCGAGTTCCAGGTAGTTGAAGGTGCCGGTCTGCAGCGGTGTGGTCATGCTCGGGTGGTCCTGGTGGGGTGATCCCGGCATTGGCGCACACACCACTGGCAGGCCGCAACGGGGTTGCTGCGGAGCCGCCGGCACCGCCCGGGCGGCGGGCGCGGCGCCCGTCAGTCCTTGGCCGCCCGCCCTGCCAGCCCCTGGCGCACTTCGCCGATCGCGTCGATCAGTCCGTCGACCAGCCGCCCCTGTTGCTTGTACTGGTAGTCCAGCGCGGCCGCGCCTTCTTCCACCCACTGCGCCATGCGTGATGCCAGGGTGTCGTGCGGCAGCTTCAGGAAGGCATCGGTCTCGCTGCCGTCACGCTGCACCACCGCGCCGGCGCGCCGGGCGATGTGCAGCATGGTGGTGTTCTCGCTCAGCGCATGGATGAACATCGTGTCGAGCCCGCGGTTGCGCGCATGCAGCATGGCGTGCTCGAACAGGCGGGCACCGTAGCCGCGCCCTCGCGCCCCGGGCAGCACCGAGCCACCGAACTCCGCCGCCTTGGGCCCCGCGCTCTGGTCCGGGCGGGGATAGGCCAGGTGCGCCAGCGCAATCAGCACCAGCCGGCGGTTGAAGACACCGAACACCTCGTCGATGTCGAAGTTCAGGCCGTCGGCATAACGCTGGATCTGGGCATCGCCGGCGGCGTAGCCAAACCGCAGGTAACGGTCACGCTCCGGCAGGGCCAGCAAGTGGGCGGCGATGCGGTCACGGTGGCGGGGCGCCAGTGACCGGATCGGAATCCATGGCGCGTAAGGCGGGCGTGGCGCGGTGTTGGCACCGGCAGCGGGCGCTGGGCCTGCCGCCGGCGGCACCACCGTGCCGGCCGCATGGCGGTCGAGGCCGGTCGATGCAGATGCTGGGGGCATGGTCAGGTCCTGGATTGGTGAAAACCCTGATCCTATGCCAACCGGCCGGACCCCGTGCGGCCCCGCAAGCCAGCTGCCGTGGCACTGTTCCACCCGCTGATTTGCCTGGGCACTACAGATGTCTGGCTATAATGCTCGGCTGCCCTCGAAGGATGACGGGGTGGTGGGCCGGTCAGCCGCAAGCAGGCCGCAGTCAGGCCAAGTCACCGACAAGGGGCAAGGCCAACGATGCAACGACGCCGAGAGGCCGCCTTGATAAGCGGTTCCGAAGCCATGTTGGCGTCCACCGAAGAGCCATCCGTGGTGCGGTGCCCATGGTGGGTGCCGGCCGAACCCGAAAGACCCTCATGAAGACCTTCAGCGCCAAGCCGGCCGAGGTGACGCACGAGTGGTTTGTGCTTGATGCCACCGACAAGGTGCTCGGACGTGTTGCCAGCGAAGTGGCACTCCGTTTGCGCGGCAAGCACAAAGCCATTTACACGCCTCACGTCGATACCGGTGATTTCATCATCGTCGTCAATGCCGACAAGATCCGTGTCACCGGCGCCAAAGCCGAAGACAAGATGTACTACCGGCATTCCGGCCACCCGGGCGGCATCCACGCCACCAGCTTCAAAGAGATGCAGGCCAAGCACCCCGGCCGCGCGATCGAGAAAGCTGTGAAGGGCATGTTGCCCAAGGGCCCGCTGGGCTACGCGATGATCAAGAAGCTGAAGGTGTACGCAGGTGCCACGCATCCGCACACCGCCCAGCAGCCGAAGGTGCTGGACATTCCGGCTCTCGGAAACTAAGGAGCGGTGATGATCGGCAATTGGAACTATGGCACCGGCCGCCGCAAGTCTTCTGTGGCGCGCGTGTTCATCAAGCGTGGCGAAGGCCAGATCGTCGTCAACGGCAAGCCCGTGACCGACTATTTCGGCCGCCAGACCTCGATCATGATCGTCAAGCAGCCGCTGCTGCTGACGAACAACGAGATGGCATTCGACATCAAGGTCAATGTGCGTGGTGGCGGTGAATCCGGCCAGGCCGGCGCAGTGCGCCATGGCATCACCCGCGCCCTGATCGACTATGACGCAACGCTGAAGCCCGAACTCAGCCATGCCGGCTTCGTCACGCGTGATGCGCGTGAAGTCGAGCGCAAGAAGGTCGGCCTGCACGGCGCACGCCGCCGCAAGCAGTTCAGCAAGCGCTGACCGGCTATGGCCGGGAAGGTCGCCAGTTGGTGGCCTTGCCTGGCCAGAAAGCCGCCTTCGGGCGGCTTTTTCACGCCTGGCCGACAAGAGTCAGCCGTGGCGCAAGTCCTGACACCCTGAACTGCCTTTGCAGCCGATGCGTCGAGTTCCCGATGGCCGTAGTAGGATTTATCCCTTCCAGATCCGCCATGCGCGGGCACCATCCCTGCAGCAGGAGTGACCATGAACGCCGTCGTTGAAAACCTCGCCCCCGAAACCGGCGACATGCCGCCCGCCCCGTTGGTCTTCACCGACAGCGCCGCCGCCAAGGTGGCCGACCTGGTGGCTGAAGAAGGCAACCCCGAACTGAAGCTGCGGGTGTTCGTGCAAGGCGGCGGCTGCTCGGGCTTCCAGTACGGCTTCACCTTCGACGAGGTGGTCAACGAAGACGACACCGAGATGAGCAAGAACGGTGTCACGCTGCTGATCGACGCGATGAGCCTGCAGTATCTGGTGGGCGCCGAGATCGACTACAAGGAAGACCTGCAGGGCGCGCAGTTCGTGATCAAGAACCCGAACGCCACCACCACCTGCGGCTGCGGCTCCAGCTTCTCGGCCTGAGCCCTGCTTCGCCCAAGAAAAAAGGCACCTTCGGGTGCCTTTTTTTCTATGGCGGCGTGGCCGTCAGGGCGCGCCGGGGATGCCCGGGTTGCTGGGGTCGTACAGGCTCTGCACCTGCGGCGTGTCCATGCCGGCCGGTTGCGATACATCGTCGTCCGACAACTCGGTCAGCAAGGCTGCAGCGCTGCTGACCAACGGCCATGACAGGCAGGCGCCGGTGCCGTCGGTGGCGTCCAGGCCCAGTTCCAGCAGCGCGCTGGCCTGGAACAGGCCCAGCGCGCGGTCGAGCCCCTGGTGCTGCTGGCTGCGGCAGAACACGCAATAGTCGGTGACGGATTCGGCGATGCGCGAAGCCACCAGCAGCGCCGCACAGGCGGCCATGCCGTCGATCATGATCAGATGGCGCTTGCTGGCGGCCACCAGCATGGCGCCCACCATCACAGCGGTTTCGAAGCCGCCGAACGCGGCCAGCACCTCCACCGCGTCGCGCACGTCACGGTGGCGGCCCTGCGCGCCCTGCACCACGATCATCAAGTGCGCCAGCAGCTCGGGGCTCATCTGCGGGCCGCTTTGTATCAGCCCACGCACCGGTGTGTCGGTCAGGCGCGCCAGCACCAGGGCGGCGCTTTCATGGCTGCCCACGCCCAGGCCGGCACAGGCGATCAGGTTGCCGCGCAGGCTGTCGGCGATCTCCATGCCGGCGCGGATGGCGGCATGCGCCTGGTCCAGGCTCATCGCATTGCCGACGCGGGCATTGCGGGTGCCATGGGCGATCTTGCGCGGCAGCAGGCGTTCATGCGGCGGCAGCTGGGTGGCCACGCCGCAATCGACCACCGACAGCTGCAAGCCCTGCTGACGCGCAAACACCGAGATCGGCTGCCGGCCGGCCAGGATCTGCAGCACCATCTCGTCGGTCTGCCAGCCCGGCGCGGCATCGATGCCGTCGACCGCCAGGCCGTGGTCGGCCGCAAACACCACCAGTTGCGGCTCACGAAAGCGCGGGCGCAATGAATGCTGCAGCAGCCCCAGCCGCACCGCCACAGGCTCCAGCTCGCCCAGCCCGCCTTGCGCCAGCGCCCGGCGCTGCAACTTGGCCACCAGGATTTGCTCAAGCAGCGGATTGCCAGTGGGTGCGATCAGCGACATGCCGGCCAGTGTATGCAGCGCACCTCAGCGCAGGAACAATTGATACACCGGGTTGCTCGATTCCTCCACGCACGGATAGGCCAGCGCACGCAGGAATGTCTGAAAGGCCTTGCGGTCGGCGGCCGTCTTGCTGGGCACCTGCATGCCCACCAGGATGCGGCCGTAGTCGGCGCCCTGGTTGCGGTAATGGAACAGGCTGATGTTCCAGTCGGGGTGCAGGCTCGACAAGAAGCGCATCAGCGCGCCCGGCCGCTCGGGTAAGACGAAGCGGAACAGCCGCTCGTCGGCCGCCAGGGCAGAGCGGCCGCCCACCATGTGGCGCACATGCTCCTTGGCCAGCTCATCGTCGGTGAGGTTGACGGTGGCAAAGCCGTGGCGCTTGAAGCTGCGGGCGATCTTGTCGGCCTCGTCGCGCTTCTGGATCGCCAGGCCGACGAACACATGGGCCAGGTTGGCGTCGGAGATGCGGTAGTTGAACTCGGTCACCGCCCGCGGGCCCACCAGCTCGCAGAAGCGCTTGAACGAGCCGCGCGCCTCGGGGATGGTGACGGCGAACAGCGCCTCGCGCTGCTCACCGAACTCGGCCCGCTCGGCCACGAAGCGCAGGCGGTCGAAGTTCATGTTGGCGCCGCAGGTGATGGCCACCATCGTCTTGCCCTTGAGCTTGTGCTGCGCTACGTATTGCTTGATGGCGGCCACGCCCAGCGCGCCGGCCGGCTCCAGGATGCTGCGGGTGTCCTGGAACACGTCCTTGATGGCGGCGCAGACTTCGTCGGTGTCGACGATCACATAGTCATCCACCAGGGCGCGGGTGATGCGGAAGGTTTCCTCGCCCACCAGCTTCACCGCCGTGCCATCGGAGAACAGGCCGACATCGGCCAGCGTCACCCGTTTGCCGGCGCGCACCGACCGCACCATCGCGTCCGAGTCGCGGGTCTGCACGCCGATCACGGCGATTTCTGGCCGCACCGCCTTGATGTAGCTGGCCACGCCCGCGATCAGCCCGCCGCCGCCGATGGCCACGAAGATCGCATCGATCGGGCCCTCATGCTGGCGCAGGATCTCCATTGCGATCGTGCCCTGGCCGGCGATCACATCGGGGTCGTCGAACGGGTGCACGAAGGTCAGGTCCTGGGCCTGTTGCACCACCAGTGCCTGCGCATAGGCGTCAGAGAAGCTGTCGCCATGCAGCAGCACCTCGCCGCCCAGCGCCGCCACCGCGTCAACCTTCAACTTGGGCGTGGTCACCGGCATCACAATGACGGCGCGGCAGCCCAGCTTCTTGGCCGACAGCGCCACACCTTGGGCATGGTTGCCGGCCGACGCGCAGATCACGCCCTTGGCCAGCGCTTCGGCGCTCAGGTGGGCCATCTTGTTATAGGCGCCGCGCAACTTGAAGCTGAACACCGGCTGCTGGTCTTCACGCTTGAGCCACACCGTGTTGCCGATGCGCCGCGACAGGCTGCGGGCGGCATCCAGCGGCGACTCGATGGCCACGTCGTAGACCCTGGCGGTGAGGATCTTCTTCAGGTAGTCAGGCGTTGTCTTGGCGGATGCTGTCTTGGCGGGCGCTGTCTTGACGGGCGCTGCAGGGCCGCGCGTTGCGGCACGGGTTGCGGGGATCTTGGCACTGGCCATGCGGGCTGCCTTCGGGGCGAGAGGGGGGTCTTGTGCGGCGCCGCATGATAAGCGCCGCCCCTGTCGCGCTGCCCCAAGAAAAAAGCCCGGGGCTTGCGCCCCGGGCTGAATCCACCAATCGAGGAGGTGGAGGAGACAACAGGTGGTCGGGCAGCCGGGGCACACACAGCCAGCCCAACCCTGGCCCGAGTCTAGCGGTGCGAATGCTGCGCCGCAATATCATTGGCAGAGTCCACTTAGAGGACGCGCCCCAGAGCGTGGGGCGCACATGCACGGCTTCGGTGCGGCGCGTGGTGCGCTGCAAGGTTTGTCCGGCAACAACGGCGACAACGCCAGGAGAACATCCCGATGGACTGCACGATCCAGTGGCTGCCGGCAAGCGGCATGGCCTTTGTGGCCGAGACCGGCAGCGGCCATCTGCTGACAATGGATGGCGCGCCCGACGGTGGCGGCCGCAACCTGGCGCCGCGGCCCATGGAAACCCTGCTGGCAGGCGCCGGGGGGTGCACCGCCTATGACGTGGTGCTGATCTTGAAGCGCAGCCGCCAGGACGTGACCGGCTGCGAGGTGAAACTGCAGGCCGAACGCGCAGCCGCCGACCCCAAGGTGTTCACCAAGATCCACCTGCACTTCACCGTGCGTGGCCGCAATCTGTCTGAGGCGGCAGTGGCCCGGGCCATCGCGCTGTCGCACGAAAAGTACTGCTCGGCCACCATCATGCTGGCCAAGACGGCCGATGTCACCACCAGCCACGAGATCGTGGCAGAGCCCGAGCAGCCGCAGTCCTGAGGGCCGCCAGCGCCTGGCGCAGCGGCCAGGCGCTGCGCGGCCAAGGGCGGAGGCTGACGGCCAGGGTCAGATCACATGCGCCGCGCGGGTCATCACCCGGGCGGCCGAGCGCATCAGCCAGCGCACGGGCGCCGGCATTTGCGCCGCGCCTGCGGCCAGGGCCTCATCGGCATGGCGGGCCTCGTCGTCCTTCATCTGGGCCACGACCGCGCGTGAATCGCCATCGGCTGCCGGCAGGCGGTCCAGGTGGCTGGCCAGATGGGCCTCAACCTGGCGTTCAGTCTCGACCACGAAGCCCAGGCTGATGCGGTCGCCCGCCCGCCCGGCCACCAGGCCGATGGCGAAGGCGCCGGCGTACAACAGCGGGTTCAGCAGACTGGCGCGGTCGCCCAGTTCATCCAGGCGCCGTTCGGTCCAGGCCAGGTGGTCGGTCTCTTCGCGGCCGGCAGCCTCCATCTGCGCCCGCAGGCCGGGCGTGCGGGCTGTCAATGCCTGCGCCGCATACAGCGCCTGGGCGCAGACCTCGCCCACATGGTTGACGCGCATCAGCGCGCCCGACAGGCGGCGCTCCTGGGCAGTCAGCGCAGCATCGTCGGCCGGGGCGGCGCTGCGCGGCATCGGCCGGCCGGCGCGGGCGCCCCGGTGCAAGGTGCGCAGCGCCAAGTCAGCGCTGGCAATCAAGTCGTCACCTGAAATCATGGTTGCAGGATAGCGCAGCGTGCCCTTGGTGCCGCTCGTTGTTGGCAGACAACAGCCCTTGGCCTTTTTCGCCCCGAATCTTTGCGTTGGCGCCGGGGGTCTGGTGCAATGGACGCAACTTCCGATGAGGAGGTTGGCCTGACCGGCCCCCCACCGCTCCCGGTGAGAGGGTTCTCTACGGGGTCGGGACCTCTTGTTCAACCTAGGAGATAGTTGCAATGAAAAAGTCACTGATTGTTTTGGCCGTTCTGGGCGCCTTCGCTGGCGTCGCTTCGGCTCAATCGAGCGTCACCCTGTACGGTCGCGTTGACCTGTCGATCAACAAGCCTACCGGCTCCGCTAACAAAAACATGAGCAACGGCTCCGGCAGCCGTTTCGGTGTGCGCGGTGTTGAAGATCTGGGCGGCGGTCTGTCGGCCTTCTTCAACCTCGAGCATCGCTACGACGCCGACACTGGCGCACAACAAGGTGCTGTTTCCACGACCCGCAACTGCGTGACTACAGCTGGTGCGATCGTCGCCAACCAGACGGCTGGCCAAGCCAACACCTTCGCCGCCTGCCCTGCTGGCAGCACGGCAAACGCTGTCACAGGCCAAGCCAATCGGTTCTGGACTGGCCGTTCGATCGTTGGTCTGCAAGGCGGTTTCGGCAAGATCACGCTCGGCCGTGAGTACACCACTGCATTCTTGATGTCGCAACTGGCTGCTGACCCGTGGGGCTGGGACACCGTGGTTTCTGGCACCCCTTCGGGCGGCCTGAACCAGCTGATCACCGGCGGCGCCATCGCCCGTGTTCGCAACGACAGCTCGCTGACCTACAACTTCTCGGCTTCCGGCTTCTCGGTGGGTGCCCAGATCGCTGAAGCGACCGACACGATCAACCTGTTCTCGAAGAAGCCGTTCAACTTCGCCGTCGGTTACGCCGCTGGCCCGGTTGCAGTCACGCTGGGCTACGAGAAGACCGGCCAAGTGGCGGCCGACACTGCCAAGTGGATGACCATCAACGGGTCGTTCAACCTTGGCGCCGTGAAGCTGGGTGGCCTGTACGGCACGGGTAACACTGCTGCCGGCGCTGATCACCGGTCGATGCTGTTCACCGCTGTTGCTCCGATGGGTCAAGGCGAGTTCCGCGCCAGCTACGGTGTCCTGACGAACAAGACGACTGACGTCGACGCTGCCAAGGGCTTTGCGGTGGGTTACCACTACGCTCTGAGCAAGCGCACCACGGTGTACGCCGACTTCCTGCGCAATACGGCAGTGGCTACCCAGAAGACCGGCTACGACTTCGGCATCAAGCACAACTTCTGATCTTCAGAAGCGCAGAGGCCGGTTTGTTGTCCGGCCGCTGCGATGCGGAGCCGCCTTCGGGCGGCTTTTTCACTTCTGCGGCCTATCGCCTCTGTCCTGTCCATGCTCGCTTTCGTCATCCGCCGTCTGCTGCAAGCCTTGATCGTGATGGGCACGGTCGCCTTCATCGCGTTCATGCTGTTCCAGTATGTCGGCGACCCGGTCACCAACCTGATGGGGCAGGACGCCACTGCCGAGCAGCGCGCCCAGCTGCGCACCGAGCTGGGCCTGGACCAGCCCTTCATCGTCCAGTTCGCCCACTTCATCGGCAATGCGGTGCAGGGGGAGTTCGGCATCAGCCTGCGCCAGGGCCGCAAGGTGTCGGCGCTGATCGCCGAGCGCTTTCCGGCCACGCTGGAACTGGCCGCTGTGGCCGCCGTGATCGGCCTGGCCTTGGGCGTGCCGCTGGGCGTGTACGCGGCACTGCGGCGCGGCAAGTTCATGTCGCAACTGGTGATGACCGGCTCGCTGCTGGGCGTGTCGCTGCCCAACTTCCTGATCGGCATCCTGCTGATCCTGATTTTTGCGGTGGTGCTGAAGTGGCTGCCCAGTTTTGGCCGGGGTGAGGTCGTGATGGTCGGCCCGCTCAGCTTCGGCCTGCTGACGTTGGACGGCATCAAGCATTTGATCCTGCCGGCCTTCACGCTGTCGCTGTTCCCCATGGCGCTGGTGCTGCGCTTGG